>DATECY010000144.1:0-22460 GCA_035286665.1 Acidimicrobiia bacterium | reverse complement strand
TCCGGTCTCTCTGGACGTCTCCACCAAGACCGGGTACGCCGTGATCGTCGAGCAGACCGCCTCCACCCTGTCGATCGGCTTCGCGGAGAACCGCGACGCCCCTGCCGGCCAGCCCTACGAGGTGACCCAGGCGGTGTGGCGTGTGGACGCCGGGCCGTGGAACGAGCCTCCGGTCACCTGTCTCGGCAAGGGCCAGCGGGTCGAGTTGGGGATCGCCCAGGTGGAGAACGTCGCCCGACCCGGCCTGCTCCTCGAGCGAGTGATCTGGCTGGTCTGCCTTCCCCCCGAGGGGTGAGAGAGCGTTTGCCCGCTCGACACAAGACACTCCCGTCGGCCAGGGCGCGGGAGTGACACGCCGAGGCTCACGCGCCCAAAGGCACACCCGTTTCGGGTCATCGATCCTCGAGGGGGAGGTACTCCCGCGAGTCATCGCCCGGCCTGCTTCGGGGAGGATGGCTCAGGCTCTTCGGCACACGAGCTCACCTTTGCCGATCGGCACGATGACCGCATCAACCCTGGGGTCGCTCAGAGCTCGATCCAGCATCGGCTGAAGCGTTTGGCGATGGTTGATCGCGTTGTCCGCCACGAGCAATCCGCCCGTCACGAGATTCGGCACGACTAGCTCGTAGCAGTCGGCGTACACCTCCTTCTCAGCATCAAGAAAGCAGAAGGCCACGTCCCCGATCCCAGGCAAGTGCCCCAGTGCGTCGCCTTCGACCAGGTCAATCAGGTGCGCAACTCCAGCCTCGCGGAATGTCTCGCGGGCGAGCTCGGCCTTCTCAGGGAGGATCTCGAAGGTGGTGAGCCGCCGACTGGTCGCCTCGCAGGCGAGAGCAAGCCACAGTGTGGAGTACCCAGCGCTCGTGCCGATCTCGATCATCGCACCTTCGGGTGCCCCGGCGGCGAGGATGGCTAGGAACCGACCCGTGTCGGGCGGGATCTGCCTGAGTCGCTGCATTCGAGGCGTGCCATCAACGCGATCAGCGGCATCGATGCCCTCAAGAACCTGCATTCTTTCAAGCGCACGGCGAGCGAAGGGGCTGGCGAACATGGTTTCCTTCTCCCTGCCTCGCTGGCCCTCACCCTAGAGAACCCAGCGCTGTCCCTCGACCGTCAGAATCCTGCGTACCGATCAGCCATCAGGTCACCACACTCTCCCCTCGGCAACCGCCATCACACCTGATCGACCGTGACCCGCTCCTTGATGACGGCCACGGCGGTCGCCACGTCCGGGGCACAGGTGACCAACGCGGCGTCGGTGGCGAGGATTCCAGCCAGGTCGGCGACGATCTTCGCCCATTGCGTGCCCACCGTGATGAGCGGCTTGGGGGTGCCTCCGCTGAAGCGGGCGACATAGCTGAGGTTCCAGGCGGCGACGAGTTCGGTGAGCGTTCCGAGGCTTCCCGGCAGGGTGATCGCTGCCGCGCTGAGTCGGGTGATCTCGTGGATCCGCTCCATGAGATGGGTGGTCGGCCACTCCTCGGCGACGAACGGGTTGGCTCCGGACCGATCCGGAAAGACGCCCGGAGCCGTCACTCCGACGACGTGCCCTCCGGCCAGGTGCGCTCCCTGGGAGACGGCCTCCATGAGTCCCCCATATCCGCCGGTGGCGACCGAGTAGCCCGCCTCGGCGAGGAGTCGGCCGCACTCGACACCCTGTTCGTAGACACCGTCGCCAAGTGCGGCACGAGACGCTCCGAACACGGCGATGACAGGCTGGCTCACGATGGGCGAGCGTAGCGGGCCGCTCCGATCACCCGCCCGGCCACCTCGTCGAACCAGTCCTCCAACGCCATCGCGAAGAGGCGATGGGGCCCGAGGCCGTCCAGCGCGCCGCCGACCAGGCCGAGGGGCGGCTCGTACTCGACACGGAGGAACAGGGCGGTGCGATCCGCGGATACTGGGACCGCGTCGATCGCCACCGTGAAGTGCGCGCCGACCTCGGTGTGGTCCGCAGTGTCGCCAGAGAACACTGCCCGGCACTCGACGCCGACTTCGTCGAAGCCTTCGAGTGACACGGCGATCTCCCGGGCCACGCGGGTGAGACCAACCCCCGTCGACAGAGTCAGGGTCGGAGGATCTCCGTGGATGCCGAGGAGGTCCCTGGTCTCGCGGAGGAACCCGTCGCGAACCGACCGATATGAGGTGTCGACCGCCCTGACCAATTGAATCTCGCGATGCACTCCGACATCGTCACATCGGCATCGGACGATGGTCAGGGCCCAATGGAGGGAAAGCCTGCAGCCCAAGGTGAGCGCGGTCGCTGTCCGGCTCATGGCTCGCGATCTTTCTCTCTACCGTTCTCCTGCCGCGTCAGAGAGAGGAACCCCCCCCATGCCCTACCGGACGATCATCGAGCCCTTCCGGATCCATAGCGTCCAGGACATCGCGTTCCCCACCGAGGCCGAACGCGAGACGGCGCTGCGGCGCGCCGGGTACAACCTCTTCGGTCTCCACTCCGACGAGGTGATCATCGACCTGCTCACCGACTCCGGGACGGGTTCGATGTCCGCGGAGCAGTGGGCGGCGATGATGGTCGGTGACGAGGCCTACGCCGGCAGCCGTTCGTGGTTCCGCTTCTACGACGCCGTGTCGGGGCTCACCGGCCTCCCCGAGGTGATCCCGGTGCACCAGGGACGGGCGGCGGAGTGGATCCTCTTCAGCTCGGTCTGTGGGCCCGGCTCGGTGATCCCCAACAACACCCACTTCGACACGACGCGGGCGAACATCGAGTTCCAGGGGGCGGAGGCGCGCGATCTCGTCATCGCCGAGGGTCGTGACCCGGCGGCGGATCATCCCTTCAAGGGGAACATGGACGTCGCCGCACTGGAGCGCACGATCACCGAGGTGGGTGCCGGGAACATCCCGCTCGTGATGGTCACGGTCACCAACAACTCGGGTGGCGGACAGCCGGTGTCGCTCGGCAACCTCCGGGCGATCCGCGACGTGTGTGATCGCCACGGGCTCCCGTTCTTCATGGACGCGGCGCGCTTCGCGGAGAACGCCTGGTTCATCAAGCTGCGCGAGGCCGGCCAGGCCGACCGCTCGCCACGCCAGATCGCCATGGAGATGTTCTCCCTCGTGGATGGGGTCACGTTCTCGGCGAAGAAGGACGCCATCGCCAACATCGGCGGATTCCTGGCGATGCGCGACCCCGAACTCGCCGCCCGGTGCCGCAACCTGCTCATCCTGACCGAGGGTTTCCCCACCTACGGCGGGCTGGCGGGACGCGATCTCGAGGCGATCGCCCGGGGCCTCGAGGAGGTGCTCGACGAGCGGTACCTGCGGTATCGGATCCGCAGCACCGAGTACCTGGGGGAGAAGTGCCGCGATGCCGGTGTGCCGATCGTGTGGCCGCCGGGCGGCCACGCCGTCTACATCGACGCCAAGGCGCTGCTCCCGCACATCCCGCAGTCGCAATACCCGGCCCAGTCGCTGGCCATCGAGCTGTATCGCGACGGGGGGGTGCGAGGGGTCGAGATCGGCTCGGTGATGTTCGGTGTCCGCCACGACGACGGCACCGAGACGCCGGCGGCGATGGAGCTGGTGAGGCTCGCCGTCCCTCGCCGCACCTACACCCAGAGTCACATCGACTACGTAGGGGAAGTGGTGCTGTCGGTGGCACAACGCGCCGACTCGCTGCGCGGGGTTCGAATCGTCGACCAGGCACCCTGGCTCCGGCATTTCACCGCCACCTTCGAGCCTCTGTCGTGACCGACACCGCCCGCCGCAGGGCGTTCCGGGTGATCATCGCGTTCGGGATCGTGAGCCTGCTCGCCGACGTCGTCTACGAGGGGGCGCGCAGCATCCTCGGGCCGTATCTGCTCACGCTCGGGGCCAGTGCCGCCGTGGTCGGGCTCATCTCGGGGATCGGCGAGTTCGTCGGATTCGCCTTGCGGGTGGTGACCGGCCGGATCGCCGACCGGACCGGCGCCTACTGGACCATGACGATCGGGGGCTACGTGCTCACTATCGTCGCCGTCCCGCTCCTCGGCCTGGTGGGGAGGGTGGACCTCGCGCTCGCCCTCGTCGTGGCCGAGCGCCTGGGCAAGGCGGTGCGCTCACCGGCCCGGGACACGCTCATCGCCGCCGCCTCCGAACCGCTCGGGCGTGGCCTGGGGTTCGGCCTCCACGAGGCGATCGATCAGATGGGTGCGGTGATCGGACCCCTGCTGCTGGCCGGTGCCCTCGCGGTGCGCAGCGGGGACTACCGGTTCGCGTTCGGGATCCTCGCCATCCCCGGCGTCCTCGTCGTCATCGCCCTGGTGGCGCTGAGGCGGATGGCCCCCGACCTCACCCATCACGATGCCGACCCGGCCGAGCCGGCGGGCCGGGTGGGCCGGGCGCGCACGTACCTGGTGTTCGTCTTCCTGTCGGCGGTCGGGTTCGCCCCCTTCCCGCTCATCGCCTTCCATCTCACCGATCGCGGGGTGTTGTCCGACGCGATGATCCCGGTGGTGTTCGCCGTCGGTATGGCGGTCGATGCCGGCGTGGCCCTGATCACCGGACGTGCCTACGACCGCAGGGGCCTCGGGGTGCTGCTCACCCTCCCGCTGTTGTCGATCGGGATCCTCGCCGCCTTCTCGACGTCACTGGCCCTCGTCTGGCTGGGCGCCGTGGTGTGGGGAGCCGTGATGGGGATCCAGGAGTCGACGCTGCGGGCGGCGGTCGGGGATCTCAGCGAACCGGGGGCGCGGGCCACGGCCTACGGGGTGTTCAACGCGGTGTACGGGCTCGCCCTCATGGCGGGCGGGGCGGCGCTCGGGTTCCTCTACGACCTGTCGATCCCTGCCATGGCCGCCCTGGTCGTCGCCGCTCAAGTCGCGGCGACCGTTGCCCTGCGCAGGGTGGAACGCTAGGCGGGAGTCGCCGGGATGAGTGGGCCGATGCCCGTTCCCCACAGCTCGTCGGCGAGGGCGAACGCTCGCGCCACGACCGGCGCCGCATGGGTGCCGCCGGGCACCGTGCCCGGGTCCATCGTGAATCGAACCAAGCCCCCCATGGCCGCGGGCCCGAGCTGGAGCAGGCCGTTGCCGCCCTCGGGGACGGGTCGAATCTCTCCTTTGGACAGCTCGATCCGCTGTTCGATGGTCGCGGCTACCGGCATCGGGATCGTGGTGAGCCCGCCCAGCTGACGGATCCGCTCGCCGGCCTCCAGCGTGATCTCCTCGATCTCGGCGGCATCGAGGCCGTCGATCTCTCCGGCGACGAGCATGCGGGAGATGCCGAGCAGGGGCATGCGCGAGCTGCGGGCCACCGCGCCCAGGCCGGCGCCAAACCTCGGGTTCAGCTCGGTCGGCCGCCATCCCTCGGCGGTGGCGACCCCGTCCATGGTGAACACGCCGCGGTAGCCGTAGGCCGACCGCAGGTGGTCCCCGACTCGGCGGGCGGCGGCCCGCATCTCGTCGCGCACGCCGGGGGAGGGGTCCCAGGTGGTGGCAACGCTGGCATAACGGAAACGATCGGAGTCGGGCTCGCGGAACACGACCATCTCGACCGGGCGGAAGGTCGCCACGGTGTCGGGGAAGACCATGCCGTGGATGCTGCACGCCACGCCGCTCAGGAACGGCATCACCCGCACCCGGTCGCAGTGGGCGGCGAAGAACTCGACGGTGGCACCGGCCCCGAGCGGGTCGAGGACGAACCGGGTGTATTCGGCGCCGCCGTTCCAACCCTCCCGGTCGTCACCCGCCCAGACAGTGCCGATTCCGCGGTCGATCCGGGTCGCCGCCGCGACCAGGCCTTCGGCGGCGGCCGGGACCACCACCGACTCCACCTGGGGCACCCCGGCGGCCTCCCAGACGGCGGCAACGGCCGTCTTGTCCTCGAGCGGCATCCACGTGGCGGGGCGAGCCCCCCAGGACCGCCGTCCGGCGACGTCGATCTCGATGTCGAGGAACGAAGTGAGCACCCGGGCGGTGTGATCGGGATCCCACGCGTCGATGCGCTCGAGCGCCGATGCGGGCAGGTGCCGGAGAGCGTCGTGGTAGGCGCGTATCCCGCCGAGCATCGTGGTGCCGGAGGTCCCAAGGACGATCAGCTCTGCAGCTTCAGGGTCGGGCAGGGCGCCGGTGCCGGGTGATCCGGCCAACAACAGCGGCCGGGGGGCACCGATCTCGGCGAAATGTTCGACCGCCGAGGTGAACCCGGCGGCGACGTCGGCGCAGATGATCCATCGATACGGGGCCATCGCGGCGTCGACGAGGCCCTGGTAGTAGGCGGTGTCGCCGGTCATGCCGGAGGCCCGTACCGGGCCAACCCGGTCTCCAGGTCCTTCGGGGTGTCGACCCCGAACCACGACCTCCCATCCTCGTCCCAGGCCCGCCAGCGCTCCTCGTCGACCTCGGCTCGCGGGATGAGATCCAGCACCCGCTGCAGCCCGCCGCCGTCGTTGGCGACTCGCGCCGCGATGTCGGCGATCGTGCCCGGGTAGCGGGCGCACATCACCTGGCGTTGCTCGCCCTCCACCGGAACGCAGGCGGCGTCGGAAGGGAATACGGCGAGGGCGGCGAGCGTCTCTGGGCGCAGCCATGGCTGGTCGGCACCGACGATGATCACCGGGCCGTTGACGGCGGTGAGGGCAAGGGCGAGTGCACCGGCCGGCCCGTTGCGCACCTCGTCGGGAATCCAGCGCGTCGCCGTCACCTCCGGCCCACCGACGACGAGGGTGGGCAGATCACCTGCGGCACGGACCACCCACTCGAGCATCGTGCGTTCGGCGACGACCACGTCGGGCTTGTGGGTGCCCATGCGAGTCGATGCCCCTCCGGCGAGCACGACGACGGTGGGGACCTGTGGCATGGAGCCACGCTAGAAGCGTCGCCAGCCGGACCAGACGGATTTGAGGAAGGCCGGCGGGAGCGCTGCCCACCACTCACAGGAGGGGGCGCTGTGCGGGCCGGGCTTGCGCCCCGCCGACCGTCCTCGCGTCCGCACCTTCCTTTCGTGGAGGCCCTGGGGCCAGGGGCGAAATGCCCTTGCTGGAAGGGGGACCCGGTCTTTTCGCCCTCCACCGGGGCGTCTCCCTCCCTATCATCCCGCGCTCCCATGGCCGGAATCCTCAGCGTCTCCATCTTCAAGCGGCTTGCGTGGCACGTCAGGCGGGTCCGTAAGCAGTTCGGCGGCCGGGTGTTCCGGCCGCTGCTGATGGCACTCATCGTGGTGGTGTTCCTCTCCGCCGTCGGCATAACGTTGGCGGAAAAGGGCGTCACCTATCGGTCCTTCGGCAAGTCGTTGTACTGGTCGATCACCACCGTCTTGGGCCAGGGGGATTCTTCCTACGCCACCGGTCCGTGGGGGTGGATGATCTCCTGGCTGCTGGCGCTGTTCGGTGTGGCGATGTTGGCGACGGTCACCGGGGCGATCGTCGGATTCGTGATCGACTTCCTCATGAAGGAGGGACAGGGCATGGGCGCGGCGACCTTCAAGGGCCACATCGTGGTGTGCGGATGGAACCCCACGGCGAGGGAACTGGTCTCGGAGTTCCAGTCCGACGATTACAAGGTGGACGTGGTGCTGGTACACGACGTCGAGCGGAATCCGGCCGGAGACGGTGTGTATTTCGTCCGAGGTGATGCCACCAGCACAGACGACTTGGAGCGGGCCGGGATCAAGAGCGCCGGTGCCGCAGTCATCTGCCCTGCCGATGCCTCCAACGAGGCGGACATGCGCTCGATCCTCGTCGTACTCGCCATCGAGTCGATTGCCCCGACCGTGCGCACGGTCGTCGAGGTGAACAATCCGGCGCACCTCGAGCATTTCCGCCGTGCCGACGTCGACGAAGTGCTCGTCACCTCGCGGCTGGCGTCGCGTCTCCTTGCCCGGACTGCGATGTACCCGGGGCTGGGCGAGTTGGTCACCGACATCGTCTCCGGAGGCGAAGGATCCGAGCTGTACCGCATCGTGCTCCCCGACGAGTACGTGGGTTTGACCATCGACGCCCTTTCGGCCCGGCTGCGGTCACACCACCAAGCGACCCTGCTGGGGGTGGCCCGCAACGGCAAGACCCACACGAACCCGCGCTCCGATTTCATCCTGGAACGTGGTGACCACGCCGTGGTCGTGGCCGAGTCCCTCGGCAGGCTGTCCCCGCTCGAGTCCGGTGGCTTGAAGCGGTGACGGCCACGCGGGCTGTCGGGTTCGGATATCGTGGTGTCTCCGACGGAGAGGTGATGTGACATGGACTCGGCCGGGTTCCTGAAGAAGACCCCCCTGTTTGCAGGGTGTTCCGAAAAGGAGATCGCCAGCGTGCTCGGCACGGCCAAGGAGCGAGAGTTTTCCGCTGGGGAAGCCATCATCCGTGACGGTCACGAAGGCGGCCGCGGCTTCTATCTGGTCCTGGAAGGCAAAGCCCGGGTCTCCAAAGGTGACACCACCCTCGCCGAGTTCGGGCCCGGCGACTACTTCGGTGAAATGGCGCTGCTCCTCGACGACACGCCCCGAACCGCCGACGTCACCGCCACCACGAACCTGCGAGCCATCGTGATCACTCAATGGGACTTCCGTGCCCTCATCAAGAGCCATCCCGACATGGGCGTGAAGCTGATGGCGGAACTGGCCAAGCGGCTGCGGGACACCGACGCCGCCCTCTCCGACTGATCACCGCGTGGGCGCGCTGGTGCCGTCGGCGCTCACCGTCGCTGGTTGTCGGGGTTCGATGTGCGTATCCGGAGACCAGTACCGCCGGTACGGAGGGAACACCACCTGCTTCTACGTCGAGGCGGAGCCGCGCCATCACCTCGTGATCGATGGAGGAACGGGCATCCGGTCGCTCCATCGCCGGTTCACCGGCGAGGGCCCGCGCCTGATATCGGTGTTCCTCACCCACTATCACTGGGATCACATCCAAGGGCTGCCGACCTTCCTCCCGCTCTTCAACCGGCACACCACCATCGACCTGTACGGCGCCGCCGTGGATGGGCGGTCGCCCGGTGAGATCCTCGGCGGTGTGATGCGCCCCCCGTGGTGGCCCGTGTCGATCGAGGATGCTGCGGCGACGGTGCGGTTCCACACCCTCGAAGGACCGGTTGCCGCGGGTGCCGTGACCGTTGCCCACGCGTCCCTCTCCCATCCCCAGGGGGTGGTCGGATATCGGTTGGACGCGAAGAGATCGATCGTGATCGCCACCGACCACGAGTCGGGCGACGGCGCCGCGGATGGTCGCCTTCGGGTTCTGGCACAGGGCGCGGCGGTCCTCATCCACGACGCTCAGTACACGCCGGATGAACGGCGGGGTGCGCGCCGAGGGTGGGGTCACAGCGACTGGGAGGGTGCCACCGGGATGGCTCGGGACGCCGGGGTGAGACGCCTGGTCCTCACCAGCCACGACCCCGACCGGTCCGATGCCCAGATCGATGCCATTCGCGGTCAGGCCAGGACCCGATTCCCCCAGACCGACGCCGCCTTCGAGGGGATGACGATTCCGTTGTAGGGAGCAATTGGCAATTGGCAATTGGCAATTGGGAGGATGCTCGCCAGGCGTGACCGGCCGATCGCACCCCATGGCGCGGTTCCGTCTAGTAGCGAATTGCCAATCGCTGATTGCTCTCTTCGCCTCACTCGTCCGGTATGTACGCCTGCTCGAACTGGCTCAAAGCATTCCACAACATCCAGCCGCTGCCACTGCTCTCGGCCGCGAGGATGCTCGCCTGTACCTGGTCGGCACTCCACGAGAACGCCTGGAGCCAGGGTCGCATGAGCGCTCCTCCTTCGAGGCGGGGCATGCCGGCATCGAGTGCTTGGCCGACCACTGCAGCCGGGTGGTCGTTGGGGTTGTCGAAGTTGAGCCACCCGTTGCTGTAGTGGCTCGGGTAGATCATCGGGCTGATGGCATCGACCGCCCAGGAGAGCTCCTCGACCTTTTGGCCGAGTCCCTGGTCGTCGTTGACGGAGAGGACGATGGCGAAGATGTCGGCCGACACCGCGCATCCCTCCTCATGGATCTGGCGTTGCGCTTCGGTGAGGAAGGCGGCCACAGTGCTCACCCGGGTGGCGGCATCGACGTCGCCCATCGAATAGACGATCTGAGACAGGTCGCCGTCGGTCGGGAATCGGGCGTAGTCGTATTGGATCTCGTCGAATCCGAGGCGGCAGGCCTCGACCCCGAGGTCGATCGGGTACTGCCAGGTCGCCTCGTTGGTGATGTCCATCCACGCCAGGCCGTTGCTGTTCGTCCACACCGACCCGTCGGCTTCGTGGATGGCGAGTTCGGGGCGGAGCTGGGAGCGGTAGTGATCCTGGAACGCAACGATCCGGGTGATCGTGTAGAGGCCGTGTGCCTTTGCCGCGGCGAGCCGCTCCTCGACCTCGTACTCGGAAGCGACGGCACCGGCGGCGATTGCTTCAGGGACCTTGGTGTCGTACAGGACCTCGCCGCCTTCGCTCTTGGTGTCGAACACCAGCGTGTTCACCGGCGTGGTGTCGGCGAGACGGAGGAGTGCCTCGAATTGCGCGTCGTCACCGGCAACGGGTGCGTACACCCGGATGCCCTTGACCATGAACGGGTCGAGTTGGATGTCGAGTCGGCCCTCTTCTCCCCCCCATGTGACCTCGGTGGTGTCCCAGGCCGCCTTGGAGATGGTGATCGTGCCCGGCTCTGCGGCAACGATCTCGAAACTGCCGAAGTCGGCCGAAGTGGCGGTCACCCCCCCGAGCGACACGGTGGCACCGGGAAGGCCGATCCCTGCCGAGTCGGTCACCCGGCCCTGAAGGATGTTCGCCTCCATTTGCAGCGACAGCGGGCCTTGGAGCGGGATCGCCTGCACGTCGTAGTTCGCCGGGTGATAGCCCGGTGCGTTGACCGAGATCATCGCCGGCGCATCGAAGGCGAGGGCGGCGAACCCCCCGTCGGCGGTGGTCGCCTTGGTGCCATTGGGGGAGACGATGGTTGCCCCGGCGAGCGGCACGCCGTCCGCCCCCAGCACTCGAAGTTGCACCACATTGGGGGCGGTCACGGCCCGGAAGAGGAGGAATCCGCCCACAAGGGCGCCGATCACCACCGCGAACGTGAGACCGCGGGCGAAGATCTGCCCCCAGTTCCGGCGCCGCTTGTAATGGCGGCGCCGGCGAGTGTCGAACAAGTCGATTCGGTTGTGTCGTTGAGACATGGTGTGCGGCCCACCGGACGGGACCTGTGGACAGGATAGGAGGACGCCGCCCCTGCGGATCATCGACCGAACGGGGCATACTCAGGCCATGTCGCTCGACGCCGACCTGGGAATCGCCGTTCGGTGGCACGCCGAGGGCAAACAGGTGGCTGCGGCCACCGTGGTCGATGTCCGCGGCACCGCCCCCCGGCCGCCCGGAACGCGGATGCTGGTGTCGTCGGTCGGCGACGTCGCCGGATCGGTGAGCGGTGGATGCGTCGAGAACGACGTCATCTCCGTCGCCGCCGAGGTGCTGGCGTCGGGCACCGCCCGGGTCGTCACCTACGGGATCAGCGACGACGAGGCATTCGGGGTCGGGTTGGCCTGCGGCGGGACCATCCGAGTGTTCGTGGAGCCATGGTGACGGTTCTCGAAGAGGCCGTCCGGTTGCTCGCCGAACGGCGGACCGGCGCCATGGCCGTGATGCTTCCCGAAGGTCGTCGCGCTCTCTTCGATGAAGAGGGGACGCTTCTGTGCGGTGACCTGCCACCCGCTGTCGTGTCTGTGGTGGCTGCAGCGGTTCCCGACCTGGTCCGACGGGAGGCATCCATGGTCGTGACCGCCGGCGATGTCGAGGTGTTCGTAGAAGCGCTGGTTCCCCCACCGCGGCTTCTGCTGTTCGGAGCCGGACCGATCGGTGAGGCCGTGTGCGCAGTCGCCGCCATCGCCGGCTTCGTCGTCGAGGTGGGCGACCCTCGTCCCGCGTTCGTCGCGGCCGACCGATTCCCTGCGGCGTCGAGCGTGCGGTGCGGTTGGCCGGCGGAGGTCCTCGCCGCCGCCGGCGTCGACGGGAACAGCTACGTGGTCTCGGTGCTCCACGAGGCGAGGTTCGAGGACGAGTTGTTGCCCGGAGTCCTCCGTTCGCCGGCTCGATACGTCGGTGCGCTGGGGTCGCGGCACACACACCAAGCACGCCTCACCCGCCTCGAGGCGGCCGGGTTCACGGATCTCGACCTCGCCCGGATACGTGCACCGATCGGTCTCTCCATAGGGGCGATGACGCCGGAGGAGATCGCGGTGGCGATCCTGGCCGAGATGATTGCGGTTCGGCGGGGGGTCACCCCGCCCGGGGCAGCGAGGTGAGCCCATTGACGCGCGCTCTTCGCTGGTCGATCACCATGAGCGCCGGATGCGGGCCGTCGGATCGGAGCAGGTCGGCGAGCAGCACCCCGCTGGTGAGGTCGTGGGCGCAGTTCGCACGACACGCCGCGTAGGGGTCGTGATTCGTTGTCGCTCGCAGCATCGTCGTGTCCCCACCTCCGTCGCACATGAGACGCCGGAGCGTGTAGGCGAGTTCCCGGGGGCGCTACGGCTGGATGTGGCGGATCACCTCGGTCGGCGCCTTGCGGCCCGCCACGCCCCTGGCACGGCGATCGTGTCGGGCCGCTTCCTCGGCGGTGTCGTCGGGGTGGCCAAGCGCGATGGCGTAGCGGCACTCATCGCCCTCGGCGAGGCCGAGCACCTCGTGGGCACGAGCGCTGTCGTGAAGGGTGACGGGGCACGACCCGATGCTCCGTGACGCCGCGGCGAGCATGAGGTTCTGCGCCAACCGTCCGATGTCGAAGTCGTTGCCGTCCTCTGTGCGCACCAGGCAGACCACGATCTGAGCGTCGAGCACCGGCTGGGTGAAGCTTCCCGCCGAGGCGACCCGCCTCCTACCGTCCTCGTCGCCGACGACGAGCAGCACCCAACCCTGGACATTCTTCGATGATCCCGTCCACCGGCCCGCGTCGAGGATCTCGTCGAGGACCGCCGGGTCGATCGCCTCATCGGTGAACGCCCGGACGACACGAAGGGAGCGGACGGCGGAATAGGCGGAGTCTGCAGGTTTCAGCATGGGGGAATCGTAAGAGTTCTGAGTCGTGAGTTGTGAGTCTTGAGTAGGAACTGGCTCTTTGCTCATAGCTCATAGCTCGTAGCTCATAGCTCATAGCTCTCAGCTCACAGCTTCTTACTCACTACTCACTACTCATGACTTCCCTGATGATCGCCGCCGCAATCGGTGCCGCCGTCTGCCCGCCTGATCCGCCGTCTTCGACTACGACGGCGATGGCGAGGTGGTCCCAGTAGCCGACGAACCAGGCGTGGGTGTCGCCCTGGTCGTTGAACTCCGCCGACCCCGTCTTGCCTCGAACCACTTCGCCTGGCACCTTGGCCTTCCCACCGCCCCCTTCGGTGACCACGGCCAGCATCATGTCGGCGAGTTGGGAGGCGACCTCCGGGTCGAGGGGGATTCGCACCCGGTTCGTCGTCCCGGCGATCACGGTCGGGGGCATCCATCCTCCGGCGGCGACGGCGGCTGCGATCGATGCCTGCTGGAGTGGGGTCACGAGAACTCGCCCCTGCCCCATTGCCGACGCCGCCAGCTCGGCGGTGTCCGCGGGGTCGGGATATCGGGGGGTCGCGGCGGGCAGCCCGACGTCCGGCCCCACCTCGAATCCGAACGCTCGGGCGACGGTGCTCATGATGGTGGCGGAGAGGCGCTGCACGGCGAGCGCGGTGAAGGTCGTGTTGCACGATTCGGCGAACGCGGTCGTCAGCGTGATCGTCCCCAGGTCCCGGTCGCCGGCGTTGCGGATGTGCATGCCGCCGAGGGTGACCTCGCCGGGGCAGGCGACATCGTCGTCGGGCGACATCCCGTTCTCGAGCAGCGCCGCGGCGGTCACGATCTTGAAGGTGGACCCGGGCGGGTAGGTTCCGAGGAAGGCGCGGTCGAAACCGTCGATGGGCCGTGACACCGAGGCGAGCACTTCGGACGTGGCGGTGTCGACGATCACGATCGCCACCGGCTTGGTCACGTCGGCCAGGGCGCGTTCGGCGGCGAGCTGTACGGTCACGTCGATGGTGGTGGTGACGTCCTGCGGCGCCTCCCCGATCGCCTCGACGAGGGTCTCGAGCTCTCGTCCGTAGCGGTTGACCCTGACGATCTGCTGATCGGGTGTTCCGGCGAGCCGGCGTTCGAATGCCGCCTCGATGCCGGACACCCCGACCTGGTCCGCAGGGCCGTAGGGGGCACCCAACCTCAGGAGGCCTTCAGCCGTGATCGGGCCGACCTTCCCGACCACCTGAGCGGCGAGGTCTGCGGACGGATACACCCTCCCGGCCCCCTCCCGGAGCAGGACGCCGGGCGTGGCCTGCAGCGTGTCGACTGCGTTCGTCTCCGATGCCGCAATCGTCCCTACGGGGACGAACCAATTGGGCTGCACCCCGGGCTTGGAGAGCTCGGAGCGGACCGTGTCGCTGGAGATTCCCGCCGTCGCGTCGAGAACCTCGATCAATGTGTCGAGCTCCTCGATGCGCTCGGGAACGACGCCGATCGTCCAGGTGGGGGCGGTCGTCGCCAGGGGAGTGCCGTCGCCGGCCAGAATGGCCGCCCGCTGTCCCCAAACTCGCTCGACGACGAGTGTGTCGCCCTCTTCGAGGTCGGGATGGAGGATCGACGGGCTCCACACGACGCGCCATTCGTCACCGGAGACGAGGTGCAGCTCAGTGTCGAATCGCCATGGTTGGAAGCCAAAGGGGGTGAGGGTTGCCGACACTCCGATGTCGGCCGTGTCGTCGGCGACCTGATCGGTGGTGATCGTGTAGACGATCGAGGTGAGATCGAGGCGGTCCGCCCAGTCGCCGAGGGTGGCGGCGAGGTCGGAGGGGGGAGCATCGACCATCGCCACGGCGCCTGCCCATTCACCGGCACTCAGTCGGTCGAGAAACGCCCTGGCGGCGAGGATCGCCGCCTGCTCGGCGACCGGATCGACCGGGGCCGTAGTCGTCGTGGGCGTCGACACTGCGTCCAAGGTGGTGGTCGTCGCCGTTGTAGAGGGCTCAGCCGAGGGATCGATGCCCACCTCGAACGCGCACGACGACGCGGCGAGAGCCAGACAGACGACGGCAACGCGCATGCGGCGATGGTACGGGCACAAGCCGGATACCCGCTGACACTCACCGAAGTCCCACGTCCTGTCGTGCGACCTGCTGCTTGCTACTTCTTGCGCCCCACCATGAACAACCGCTTGAACCCGAAGAGCGTCGTCCCGTCGGGCCGTGGCGGGTAGGCATCGCGCAGGCGGGCGGCGTAATCCGCCATGAACGCTTCGGCATCGCCGCCGAGAGCCTCGAGGAAGGGCAACGCGGCAGTCCCCTTGGTCCATTCGGCGACCGGGTCGGTGCCGGTGAGGACCTGCTGGTACTCGGTCTCCCACAGGTCGATCGGGTCGAGGAGCGGACGCAGCAGGTCGTAGTAGAACGTCGGCTCCGCAACCGGAGCGGGGCGGATCAGGTGAGCGACGCGAGCAGACCATCGCGGCGATCGAGCAGTCTCGGCAAGCAGGGTGTGCGAGGGGGCGCCGTAATTGCGAGGCATCTGCACGGCGATCACGCCGCCGGAGGCGACCGACGCCACGATGCGCGGGAACAGCACCGCATGGTCGTCGAGCCACTGGAGCGCGGCGTTGGAGAACAGGAGATCCACGGGAGACGCTGCCGTCCACGTGGCGATGTCACCGGCCACCCAGTCGATCCCCACGACAGAGGGAGCTCGTTCGAGCATCTGCGGGGACGAATCGAGACCGTGAACCGTCGCCATCGGCCATCGCTCGGCCAGCATCGCGGTGATCGTCCCCGTGCCGCACCCGAGGTCCCAGACTTCGGCTGGGGACGCCTCGATGCGGGCGATCAGGTCGATGGCGGGGCGGAGTCGATGGTCCTCGTACTTCAGGTACTGACGGGAATCCCACGGCGCCATGCCGGGCAACCTACCCGGGCCCCGACCGGAATGGCGAAGTGTGCTACTTCTTCGCCCCCACCATGACCAGGATCCCGCCGGCGACAGTCACCAACGGGGCGAACCCGATGATGTCCATCACGTCGGAGAACGACCCGCCGACGTCGGTGATGCCTCGGTAGAGCTGGAGACAGAACATCCCGGCGACGGCCAGCGCCATGAACCCGACCAGGACCCGGACCGGGGTGGTGCCTCGAAGGGCGACGAGGAGGGCAAGCACACCCAGGCCGACGAGCACCCATCCCAGCTCCGGTGCGCCCGAGGCGGTGTAGTCCCAGAGGAAGCGTGATGAGAGGTCGAACGCGTTCGACGACCCGCCGGCGCCCGGGCTCGCCCAGGGGGTGAGCGCGGACAATCCGATCACCGCGGCCCCAATCACCGAAATGATCCGCACCTGCTGGTTCGGTCCCCCGCCGGTGGCCCCGGTGGCCCCGGTGGCCTTGGCCGTGGCCGCCTCGGCGCCGAGAGGCTCGAGGACTCGGGCGTCCACCCATCCGGTCCAGCCGTTGGATCCGATCACCCGCACCCAGTCACCGCGGTGCTCGGCGATGGAGAGGCGGACCCTGGCTTCGAGGGTGGCGGTCGGCGCGGCAGACGGATCGGGGTTCGCCCAGGCGCCGGTGCCACCGGCGGGCACGGCGTGCGTCGGGGTCCACACCGCCGGCATCTCCCTGGTGGCTTCCGGCTCCTCGACCGCTTGCCGTTCCGCCGTCGTTCGGGCCGTGGCCGGCGCCGGGGTGGCCGCCGCGGCTGTTTCGGCGGCTCCGATGAGGGCGCGCACCGCATCGAGGAACGACTGGCGGCCGAGTCCGTCGAGGTAGATCGGCACGGACAGCACGCGGCCACCTCCGGCGTCGACTACCCCGGTGCGCACCAGGCTCGCCCTGCCGGGAAGGTCGCCTGCGGCGACCGGGCCCGTCACCCGGTAGCTCACCGTGAGGCGGTCGTCAGCGGTGGCGATGTCGAACGCAAGGGGTGGATCGCCGGCGACGAGGAGGTGCCCATCGTCACCGATGCTCAGGTCGGGTTCGGCGGCGGCCCATTCGGTTGCTCGTTCGAGGGGGGTGGGCTGTGAGGGCGTGGTGTCTGCCATGAGCGGAACGGTACTCCGTCGTCTTGGCTTGGTTCGAGCCGGGTAGGGTGCCGGTCGAAGAGGAGGTGAGGTGGTCGTCGAGCGTCCGGCGTTCACGATCGGCATCGAGGAGGAGTACCTCCTCGTGGATCCCGAGACCCGCGACCTGGCGCGCGATCCGGGGCCTGCCGTCATGGACGAGTGCTCCGCAATCCTCGGTTCCCAGGTGAGCCCCGAGTTCCTCAAGGCCCAGGTCGAGGTGGGCACCCGGGTGTCGTCCACCGTCGGCGAGGCCGGTGACGACCTGCGCCGATTGCGCACCGCCCTCTTCGAGGTGGTGGACCGCCATGGACTCGCCCTCATCGCCGCCTCGACACATCCCTTCGCCGATTGGGCCGACCAGCAGGTCACCGAACGGGATCGCTACTTGCTGCTCGCCAAGGACCTTCAGGTGGTGGTACGCCGACTGGTGATCTGCGGGATGCACGTCCACGTCGGCATCGAGGATCCCGAGGTGCGCATCGACCTGATGAACCAGGTGTCCTACTTCCTGCCCCACCTCCTCGCGTTGAGCACCTCGTCCCCCTTCTGGCACGGCATGGAGAGTGGACTGAAGTCCTATCGGATGAGCGTGTTTCGTTCTCTTCCTCGCACCGGGATCCCCGAGCACTTCTCGTCATGGGCGGAATACCAGCGGCACGTCGACGCACTGGTGAAGCCGGGCCTCATCGAGGACGCCACCAAGTTGTGGTGGGACGTGCGTCCGTCGGCGCGTTATCCCACGCTGGAGATGCGCATTCCCGACATGTGCACCCGCCTCGAGGACGGGATCACGATTGCCGCGTTGTACCAGTCGATCATGGCGATGTTGTTCCGCCGTCGGTCGCACAACCAGCGCTGGCGGACCTACGCCACCATGCTCGTCGCCGAGAACGTGTGGCGTGCCCAGCGCTACGGGGTCGAGGGCAGCCTCATGGATTTCGGCAGGGGAGAATTGGTGCCGTACCGTGACCTCCTCGACGAGATCATCGAGTTGGTCGAGGAGGATGCCCGGGAACTGGGGTGCTTCGCCGAGGTCGAGCGTGCCAGGGAGATCGTCGACGGCGGTACGAGCGCGGATCGCCAATTGAAGACCTATCGGGACGCGGTCGCCGTCGGATCGGCGGAGCATGAGGCGCTGGTCGCGGTGGTGGACGAGCTGATCACCGACACGAGATCGGGGATGTAGGGGAAAGGGACTTCGGAAGCCAGACACCAGAATGGTGTCTGGTGTCTGGTGTCTGGGGCCTGGAGTCTGGGACCGACCGGGGAGGAAGAGACAACGTGTTCGACTACGCATCGGCTGCCGTCGAGGCGGCCTTGGCGGCAGGGGCGTCGTATTCTGACGCCAGGTACGTGGAGGGTCGGGACGAGTTCATCCAGGTGATGAACGGGGGGATCGAGACCCTCAACAGGAGTGAGGCCGCCGGCGTCGGCGTACGCGCTCTCGTCGGTTCGTCGTGGGGCTTCTTCGCCACCGCCGACACCGATCCGGCGTCGTTGCGTGAGGCGGGCCGCAAGGCCGTCGACATCGCCCGCGCCTCGGCTGCCGCCCCCGGCGTGCCGATGCCGTTGGCGGACGTGCCTGTGGTCGAGGCCGACTGGGAGACACCTGTCGAGGAGTCACCCCTCGAGGTTTCGCTCACCGACAAGGTCGACATGCTGCTCCGGGTGAGCACGACGATGCAGGGGGTCGACGGCGTCCGTCTCGCCCGGGCGTCACTCGGCGCCTGGGACACCCACAAGTGGTTTGTCTCGTCGCCGGGCTCGAAGATCCACCAGCACATCGTCGAGACCGGTGGTGGGTTCGACGCCACCGCCATCGGCGAGCACGAGACCCAGCGGCGCTCCTTCCCACAGTCGTTCGGCCAGTTCGAAACCGGCGGTTTCGAGACGGTGCGCCGGTGGGATTACGAGGGCAACGCCGGGAGGATCGCCGAGGAGGCGGTAGCGCTCTTGGGTGCGGCCGACTGCCCCGAAGGCGAGAAGACGCTCATCCTCGAGGCGAGCCAACTGGCCCTGCAGATCCACGAGTCCGTCGGCCACGCGATCGAGTTGGACCGCATCCTCGGTTGGGAGGCGGCCTTCGCCGGGACGTCGCATCTCGAACTCGCCAAGCTCGGCAAGCACCGATACGGGTCCGAGGTGATGAACATCACCGCCGACGCCACCCTTCCCGGGGCGCTCGGGACCTTCGGCTACGACGATGAGGGGACGCCCGCACAGCGGGTGCCGATCGTCGATCACGGGCTCTGGGTCGGCGTCCTCTCCGGAAGGGACTCGGCTTCGATCGCCGGACTGCCGCCGGGGGGGATGGTTCGGGGTGACGGCTACAACCGCTTGCCGATGGTTCGCATGACCAACGTCGGCCTTCTCCCCGGCGCCTCGTCACTCGAGGAGATGATCGCCGCCACCTCCGACGGGGTGCTGATGTCGACCAACCGCTCGTGGTCGATCGACGACAAGCGTCTCAACTTCCAGTTCGGCTGCGAGATCGGGTGGGAGATCAAGGACGGCGAGTTGGGACGGATGATCAAGAACCCCACCTACACCGGTATCACGCCCAAGTTCTGGGCACAGCTGGACATGTTGGGTGGGGAATCGGAGTGGGTGCACTGGGGCACGCCCAACTGCGGGAAGGGACAGCCGATGCAGGTGGCACACACCGGGCACAGCGCATCGCCCGGCAGGTTCGCCGAGGTTCGGGTGGGGGTGCGGGGATGAAGAATGCAGAGCAGATCGCAAGCCGAGTGATCGAGTTGGTCGGTGACCGCGCCGAGGCCGAGGCCGTGGCCACGGTCGGCACCGCCGCGCTCACCCGTTTCGCCAACTCGTTCATCCACCAGAACGTCGCCGAAGACACCGCGGGTGTTCGTGTGCGGGTCGCCGTCGACCGCAAGGTGGCGGCGCTCACCGGCAACCGGGTCGACGACGAGGCACTCACCCGTCTCGTCGACGATGTGATCGAGGCCGCCAAGCTGCAACCCGTGGACGAGGACTGGCCGGGGATCGCCCCACCCGCCGCTGTGCCGACCGTCGACCACGCCGATGCCTCGACGAGGGACGCCACCCCGGCACAGCGAGCGGAGACGGTCAGGGCCTTCATAGATGCCGGCGACGGCCTGTCCGCCGCCGGGTTCTGCGACACCGACTTCGAATCGGTGGCCTTCGCCAACACCCTCGGCCAGCGCGCCTCCGGGCAGGTGACCAGGGCCACCATCGACGGGATCCACCAGACCGGTGAGAGCGCCGGGTCGGCCCATCAGACGTCGGTGCGGTTCGCCGACCTCGACGGCACCGCCGCCGGCGAACTGGCTGCGGACCGGGCACGTCGTGGCATGAAGGCCTTCGACCTCAAGCCGGGGGAGTACGAGGTGGTGCTTGCTCCCGAGTGCGTGGCGACGATGGCGATCTTCATGGGCTTCTACGGGTTCAACGCCAAGGCGTATCAGGAGGGCGGCTCGTTCGTGGAGATCGGGGCGTCCCAGTTCGATCCCCGGATCGCCATCACCGACGACCCGATGTCTCCCGATGCCCTCGGGCTCGCCTTCGACGCCGAAGGTACCCCCAAGCGAACGCTGGATCTGGTGCGCGCCGGGGTGACCAAGGCGCTCGTCCATGATCGGCGCACTGCCCTCAAGGAGGGGACCGAGTCGACGGGTCATGCCTTCGCCGACGCGTCTGTGGGGCCGATCACCGCGGGCCTGGTGATCGGCAGCGGCGCCGACGGTGTGCAGGACATGATCGCCTCGGTGGACCGCGGCCTGTACGTGGCCACCTTCAATTACTGCCGGATCCTCGATCCGAAGAGCCAGGTGGTCACCGGCCTCACCCGTAACGGCACCTTCATGATCGAGAACGGGCGAATCACCGGGGGGGTCACCAACATGCGGTTCACCCAGTCGTTCGTGCAGGCGCTCGGCCCGGGCAGGGTGCTCGGCGTCGGCGACGACCTCCGCTATGCCGACAGCGAGTTCGGCGCCGGAGTGGTGAGAGCGCCGTCGCTCCACCTCGCCGGCTGGAACTTCACCGGAGGCGCTGAGGGGTAGGGAGAGTTCTGAGTGATGAGTCTTGAGTGAGAAGCTATGAGCTATGAGCTTTGAGCCATGAGCAAGTCCTACTAACTACTCATGACTCAAGACTCAGAACTCAGCCCGTCCGGCACTCCGTGGCGATCTCGGTGATTGGTGACGAGTCCGCGGGTGCGGTGGCTCCGAAGTAGAAGCACAGCACACCGCCCGAATCGGCGAACCGGTAATAGTGCTCCGTGCTGTTGCTTCCCGACTTCACCCCGCTCCCGTATGCCGCCGTGAGGTCGGCGAGGGTGTCGCCGACCGTGATGCCCTTGGCGGTGGTCGCGTAGTTGTCGGGCCGGGGAGTGCCCGCGGCGTCGTCGGAGGGGCCCTCGAAGCGGATCCTGGCCAGGGTCTCGGGACGGTCGAGGTTGTTGGGATCGGGTCCGTAGAACAGGAAGGCGAAACCTTCGATGAAGATCCCCCGCAGCCCCATGTCGAGCGGATCCGTGATCGCGTACCATCCCGTGTCGAACTCGTCGTAGTTGCCCCGCACCCCGTGGCCGAGGAACTCGAAGACCTTGTCGATCACCGTCCCGGCGTCGGCACCCAGGGAGAGTTTCGTCGTCTTGTAGGTCACCCCGTTGGTGGCCAGGATCCAGTCGCCGGTCTTGGCGGTGCCGGCGACGACGCCGACCTCGATCGTGAAGGTGACCGGCTCGGCTTCCGCTCCGATCTCGATCCGGTAGTCGCCCTGCGCCTCGACGTCCCAGACCAGGCGTTCGGTCGGATCGATCACGGTGCCGGTTCCGTCGGTGACGGTCACCGAGACGCCGGTCCCCTGGAGGACGGCTACCGACAGCGTGCTCCGCGAGAGGAGCGTGATGGTGAACACCTCGGGGTCGGCGGCCGCGGCGTTGCCGACGACCGTGACCGGGTCGGCGGCGGCGGAGAGCGGGCGCACCTCGAAGCAACCCCGCGCCAGGTCGGCCATGGTTCCCTCGTCCACCGCTCCGGTCGTGGCCCGCCCCAGAGCCGCTTGCGCGGCCTGCACCGCGGCGAGGGTCGCCGGCCCGAACTTGCCATCGACGGTGAGGTCGCCGTATCCGCCGCAATTGAGCAGAAACTGCGCAGCCTGGACCGTCTCGTTCTCGTCGCCGCTCGACGCGATCGGCGGATCGGCCGGCAGCGTGGTCGTGGTGGTGGTTTCGACGACCGTGGTGGACGTTGTGGTGGTGGTCTCCACGACCGTGGTGGTCGAGGACTCGGTGGTGGTCGCGGCCTCGCCGCCGGTGCAGGCAGCGGCCACGACGATGAACGCGGCGAGAAGAGCGATTCGTCTCATGGCGTACCTGCCCTGATGTGTGGCCCGGACCCGACGAACGCTACTCGTCTCGAGGGAAACGTTTCAG
>DATECY010000143.1:0-5280 GCA_035286665.1 Acidimicrobiia bacterium | reverse complement strand
CTGGTGAATCGTAGGGCCGGCTAGCTCCTGCCCATCTTGTTGAGCACCACGAAGCCCAGCACGATGCCGCCGGCGATCACGGCCATCCACCACAGTGCCCTGAGGATGAACCCAAGGATGCTGAACCCGATGATCACCGCGACGACGATCACCACGAACCCGATGATCTTGTCTCCCATGGGCAGATCGTACCGGCAGGAACCTCCGGCGAAGCGGCGGCGTCCAACTCGCCAATGAGCGCTGCTGCGGAATCCCATGGGGAGCGGGTCGAGCGGTTTCGACTCCTCTACGACGCCGCCTACCCCCGGATCCTGGCCTACGCCCTGCGCCGCGCCCGCAGCCGCGAGGACGCCTTCGACGCCGTCTCGGAGACCTTCGCCGCGGTGTGGCGCCGCCTCGACGACGTGCCCGGTGACGAACGACAGATCGCCTGGGTGTACGGGGTCGCCCGCCGCGTACTCGCCAACCAGTACCGCGGTGCCGACCGTCGCAGGCGCCTCGACGAGCGGATGGCGGTCACCGCCACGCCGGCGGCCGATCCCGACCTCGGCCTGGTCCACGAGGCGCTCGATCGGCTCCGGCCCGACGACCGGGAGATCCTCACCCTGTCGGCGTGGGACGATCTCGACAACGACGAGATCGCCGTCGTGCTCGGCATCACCGCGGCGGCGGCGGCGGTCCGATTGCACCGCGCCCGTCGCCGGCTTGCCGTCGAACTGGACCGGGTCGGAATGAAGAAAGAGAAGTCGGTGAAATCCACGACACGGTCCCGGACACCTCAGGTAGTGCAAGGCACCCAACCGGGACCGGGAGAGGTGGATCGGGAATGAGCAAACGGTTCGAGGGCGATCCCATCGAAGCGCTGCGTCGTGCCGACCCGCTCGATCGCCTGGAGGTGCGGCAAGAAAATGTGGAGGCCCACAAGAGGGCCCTGTTCCAGGAGATCACGGACATGGACACGATGGAAAAGGAAGCCCCGGCCCCGCGTCGGCGCACGGGATTGCGGATCGCGGTCGGCGCTTCGGCGGTGGCTGCGGTGTTCGCGGCGGCGATCGGGGGCTATGCCCTCTTCGGCGACACGGCCGAGCCGCGGGTGGCCGGCGGTGAGCCGATCGGCGGTGGGGGCATGGCGATGTGCATCCAGTACAGCGACGAGCTGCTCGCCCAACAGCAGTACGCCTTCGACGGCACCCTCACCTCGATCGATGGGGACACGGTGACTTTCGAGGTGCACCACTGGTACAAGGGTGGCGAGGGTGACTCTCTGACGCTCGACGCCACCGGTCTCACCGGCGGTCCGAACACCGCGATCGAGGGGACGCCGCTCGTCGAAGGCCAGCGGTACCTGGCCACGGGCAGCGACGGGTTCCTGTGGGCCTGCGGGTACACGGTGACCTTCGACAGCGACCTCGCCGACCACTGGGCGGTTCTGTTCGGGGCCTGATCGAAGAGGTGGATCGTTCGAGGGGGCGGGCAGGGCCCGCCCCCTCGGCGGCTCTACAGCTCGACCTGGATCCCGACCTCGACCGCCCGCTCGGCAGGAATGCCGAAAAAGGCCGCTGCATTCCGGGCGTTGCGCGCCATGAGGGCGTACAGGTGCTCGCGCCACGGGGCCATTCCCGGTCTGTTGGTGATGATGATGGTTTCCCGGCCGAGGAAGTAGTGCGAGTCGAGTGGGTGATACCGCAACTCGGCCGCATCCGCCTCCAACGCCCGGGGGACGTTGGGCTGCTGCATGTATCCGACGTGGAGCACCGCCTGGGTGATGCCCTGGCCCATGTGGTCGATCTTCAAAGAGCGGCGGGGGTGAACCCGCGGGGTGTCCTCGACCACGATCGACACCAGCAGGATCTGCTCGTGGAGCATCCGGTTGTATCGCAGGTTGGTGACCAGGGCTGGGGGAGCAGTGAACGGGCGGCCGTACAAGTACACCGCGGTGCCGGGCACCCGGATCGGCCTGCTCTTCTCGATGCTTTGGCAGAACGCGTCGAGGGGCACGGAGCCACCGCGTACCCGTTCGTTCACGATGCGCTTGCCGGTCTTCCACGTCGTCATCACCGCGAACACGGCGGCCCCGGCAACGAGGGGGAACCACCCACCCTTGGGGATCTTGAACAGGTTGGCGCCGAGGAACCCGAGGTCGATGGTGAGAAAGACGAGTGCCAGCGGGCCGATCGACCAGCGAGGCCAATGCCAGTGGTCGCGAGCGACCACGTAGAAGAGGATCGTCGTGATCACCATCGTCGCGGTCACCGCCACGCCGTAGGCGGCGGCCAGACCGGTGGACGAGCGGAAACCGAACACGAGCAGGATGCACGCCACCATCAGCGTCCAGTTCACCGCCGGCACGTACACCTGGCCGCGCTCACGGTCCGACGTGTGTTCGATCTTCAGGCGAGGCAGGTATCCCAACTGAACCGACTGCATCGCCAACGAGAATGCGCCGGATATGAGGGCTTGGGAGGCGATGACCGCGGCGGTGGTGGCGAGGATGATGAGCGGCCACTGCAGCGCACTCGGAGCCAGCAGGTAGAACGGATTCTCGATCGCCTTGGGATCGCCGATCACCAGCGCTCCCTGCCCGAAGTAGTTGAGGAGCAGTCCCGGGAGCACGAGGCCGAACCAGGCCAGGCGGATCGGTCTGCGGCCGAAGTGGCCCATGTCCGCATACAGGGCCTCTCCACCGGTGACCACCAGGAACACGGATCCGAGTACCAGGAATCCCTTGAATCCGTGGTCGGCGAAGAACGAGATGGCATATCCGGGGTTCACCGCCTTGAGTACCTCGGGTCGGGCCGCGATCGCGCTCACCCCGAGAGCGCCGATGACGATGAACCAGAGGATCATCACCGGCCCGAAGATCTTGCCGACCGATCCGGTGCCTCTCCGTTGCAGGACGAACAACCCGATCAGGATCACCACGGTGATCTCGAGGACGTAGGGCTGCAACGACGGGGCGCTCACTTCGAGGCCCTCGACGGCGGAGAGCACCGAGATCGCCGGGGTGATCATTCCGTCGCCGTAGAGCAACGCGGTGCCGAACAGGCCGATGAGGATGAGGACCGTCCGGCGGCGGTTCACCGCTCCGTCTTTCGGGGTGACGAGCGCGGCGAGCACGAGGATCCCGCCCTCGCCCTGCTGGTCCGCTCGCATCACGAAGGTCAGGTACTTGATCGTGATGACGATCAACAGCGACCACAGGATCAACGACAAGATCCCCAGCACCGAGGCAAGGGTGACGTCGACCCCGTGGGACGGGTGGAGCGACTCGCGCAACGCGTAGAGGGGGCTGGTGCCGATGTCCCCGTACACCACGCCCAAGGCCCCGAGGGACAGCAACGCAAGGTGCTTGCCGGTGGGCTTGAGGGGGTGAATCGGCGAGATGAGTTGTTCTCCCGGGACGCAGACGCCGCAGGGTAACGGCCGCCCGAGGGGATGCGGCTACTTGCGAACCGCCGAGCCGGCGCCCTTGTGGCGCTCGATCTCGGCGATGCGGATGTCCTCGACCGTCACGAATGCGCTCGGGCTGGCGTGGGAGATGATCGCCAGCGCCTCCTTCACCTTGCGGCGGGGGAGCACGAGGAAGTTGACCCGCACCTCGCCGTCGCGGCCCTCGGCGTTGAGCACCGTCACCGGGTATCCCTCCCGGCGAAGCGCGTCGGCCACCGGGTTGTCGGACACCGGGGTGACGACGCGGATGAATGCGGTCCCCATCGCCAGCCACCGTTCGATGTGGCCTCCCAGCAGCGTGCCGGTGCCGAAGCCTGCGGCGAAGGCGATGATGCGGACCGGGTTGTGGAGGTCGGCCGAGAACACGATCGCCGCGGCCACCACCCAGAACAGGGACTCGAAGAATCCCATGATCGCGGCCAGTGCGATGCGGCCGCGCATGAGGGTGACGATGCGGACGCTCGAGATCGAGACGTCACCGATTCGGAGGAGAAAGATGCTGAGGGCGCCGAGAAAGAGGTCCATGGTTCCTGCCGAGAGACGGGCCGGGGGTGGTGCGCCCGGGGTGAGAAGCCATTGTCGTGCCTCGGGGACACGCACCCGAAATCGAACCGGGGTCGAAGGACCCATTCCCGGTCCGGACCGTCGGTGGGACGATCCGTGGACCCGTTTTCGTGTTGCTGCTCTGGTTGCTTGGATGAGCGTCGACCACGAATGCGGCGTATCGTGGGCCGACACCTCCAGAGGGGAACTTCCATCGTGACCGATCGGATCGGACTGCTCGGCTTCGGGTCGTACACGCCGTCGCGAGTCATGACCAACGCCGATTGGTCGGCGCTCATCGACACCACCGACGAGTGGATCGTCACCAGAACCGGCATCAGGGAGCGGCGTTTCGCCGCCGACGACGAAACGACGGTCGACCTCGCCGCCAACGCTGCCGAGAAGGCACTCGCCGACGCCGGGATGACCGCCTCCGACCTCGACGAGATCATCGTGGCATCAGACACCCCTGAGGTGTACACCCCCGACACCGCCGCCCACCTCCAGCATCGTCTCGGCGCCCGCGAGATCACTGCCTACGACCTGGGGGGCTCGGGGTGCGCCGGGTTCGTGCTGGCTCTCGACGTGGCCAAGACCAGGGTGCAGGCAGTGGCGAAACGGATTCTGGTGGTCGGTGTCGAACTGATCTCCCGCCTCATGGATTGGAACGATCGCTCCACGTGCGTGTTGTTCGGCGACGGCGCGGGGGCCGTGGTGGTGGGCCGCGGCGAGGACGTGAAGGCGGAACTGCTCTCCGCAGCAGCAGGTACCGACGGCAGCGCCGCCGGCATCCTCACCCTGGAGACCGGCGGCACGCGACGTCCGTTCACGCTGGAGGAGGCCCAAAAGGGGGGCCAGCACGACATCGTCATGAACGGCCGCGAGGTCTACCGCCAGGCAGTTCACCGGATGGCCGACGTCGCCGAGAAGGTGCTTGCCCAGGCCGGGCGGCTCAAGGAAGAGATCGCCCTGGTGATACCCCATCAGGCCAATCTGCGGATCATCGACGCCGTCCGTTCCAAGCTGGGCCTGCGTGAAGACCAGGTGTACGTCAACGTCGATCGGTACGGCAACACCGGGTCGGCCACGGTCCCTCTCGCCCTCGACCAAGCACGCCAGGAGGGCAGGATCAAGCCAGGAGACCTCGTGGTCCTCACCGCCTTCGGCGCCGGCTTCCACTGGGCGGGAGCGGTTCTGCAGTTCTAGTGGAGCCGGTTGCCCGTCAGCTCCGGTATTCCCCCCTGGGGTGAGACTCAGCTGCCCGCCAGCGCCGCCAATCCGCTTCTC
>DATECY010000142.1:0-3758 GCA_035286665.1 Acidimicrobiia bacterium | reverse complement strand
AAGACCGGCCCCTCGACCACCACTCCCCGCGACGCCGTGTCTCGATCGGGTATCGGCCAGGTGTTCTCGATCACGAAGCGAGCATCGCCGACGAGTACTTCGAGCGCGGTGTGATACAGATCGCATCTGGGTCGGCGCTCGAGCAGGGCCGAGATCGCCTCGTACACCCTGCCGTTGAACCTCACGAACCCGGCGCCGCCGGCGCCGAGTGGGATCCAGAACAGGTCGACGTGGGCGTCACCACCGGCCATTGGGCAAGGATACGCGAAGCCGCCCGCGTCGCCGAAGAACACCCACGCGTTGGCGTAGGCTGGCGCCCGTGGTCACCAGCGACACCGCGGTCTCGGCATCCGGCCTGCAACGGTTCGCCCGGTACGCCTACCCACCCAACCTACGCGGGTATTGCGGGCCCGACGATGCCGGCACCCTGCTCGAGTACGCCGCGGCCGGCGTCACCGACCCGGGCCTCGTCCAACTGGCAAGGGCGTTCCACGGGCCCGTCCCCTACCTCAATGTGATGGCGGAAGCCACCGGCATCGCAGATCCCTTCGATCAACGCCTCGTCGAGGCGTACTGGGTGGGCAACGAGATCCTGGACCGGGTCGACGTCGTCTCTTTCGCCCGAGTGCTCGACGAGACGTTCCGCAGGAGGATGGGTGGTGGCTGGGGATTCTTCGAAGAGGCGATACCCGCCGGTGGAGTGCCACATCACTCCTTCCACGTGTTGGCCGTATACCCGTGGGTCGGGCTCCTCGACCGGGACGGCACCGGCCCACTCGAGGTCCTCGACAAATGCCGGATCCGCTGGGGCACGGTGACCGCGGTGTCCGGGGAGGAGGCCGTGGTGACGTCGCAGCCGCTGCAGTGGGACGGGCGCCGCTTGTTCCTCGGACCGGAGCGCCCCGAGACGGCCAAGATCGGAGTGGGCGGGCGAAGACTCGTCGACGTGGTGGCTCCGGGTGACGTCGTGTCCATGCATTGGGATTGGGTGTGCGAGCGCCTCGACCCCCGGCCCCTGGGCAACCTTCGCTCGTACACGATGCGCCACCTCGACATGGTGAACCGCCGGTTGGCACACCCCGGACCCGCGCACGTGCTGGGCTGAGGGCATGAGCACTTCTCGTCTCGCACTTACGACGGCCCTCTTGGTGATCTCGGCGGCGTGCTCCACCGGGGACGGAGGTGACGGTTCGATCGTCCTGTACACGTCGGTCACCCAGGAGACCGTCGATGTCGTCGTCGCCGGCTTCGAGGCGGCTCACCCCGGCACGACCGTCGAGGTGTTCCGGGCACCCACCGGCGAACTCAACGCCCGAATTGCCGCCGACCGACGCGAGAGTGGCATGCGCGCCGACGTGCTCTGGCTCACCGACCCCCTGTCGATGCAGCAGTTCGACGGACAAGGGCTACTGCATGCCGCCTACCCCGACGCATCCGGGGTGCCCGCCGAGCACCGGTCCGAGAGGTTCTGGGGCACCCGGGTGCTCGACCTCGTGATCGTCCGCAACTTCGACGCCCCGCCGATCTCGTCGTGGGACGACCTGATCACCGCGGCCGCCGCCGGCGGCGTCGCCATCCCCGACCCGTCGCTGGCGGGATCGGCCTTCGCCGCCCTGGCGTTCTTCGCGCTGAGCGACCAGTACGGGATCGAATTCCTCCGGGCTCTCCACGATGCCGGGGCCACCCAGGTGGGAACCCCCGGCGACGTCGTGACCGGCGTGGCCGAAGGCCAGTACGCAGCCGGCATCACCCTCGATTTCACGGCGCGCGCCGCGGTGGACAAGGGCTCACCGATCGAACTGGTGTGGCCGCAACCGGGGGCGATCGCGTTCTACAGCCCGATCGCCGTCACCGGCGATGCCGCCGACGCCGTGGACTTCGTGTCGTACGTCCTCGGCGTCGAAGCCCAAACGGCGATCGCCACCACCGGGTGGCAGCCGGTGCGATCCGACGTCCCCTGGAACGTCGGAGGCCCCCAGGTGACCATCCCTTGGGCGCTCGCCGTCGACCGTCAGGACGAGTTGCTCGATGCGTACCGCACGATCTTCGGAGGCTGAATCCCTGATCCGGCCGGGCCTGGCGACGACCCCGGTGGTGATCGCCGTCCTCGTACTCGTGGTGATCCCGATCGTCGACCTGCTCCGGACCACCGTCGACGCCGTAGCCAATGGCGAGTTCGAGATGTCCGGGGGCGGGGCGTCGGCGATCGTGAACTCGCTGTGGACCTCGACAGCGGCGACGGCGGGCGCACTGGTCATCGGGGTCGCCGGGGCGTTGCTCACCGCCCGCGGTGGCACGGCGCGCCGCCTGCGGATCGGCATGCTGCTGGCGCTGCTGGTGCCCCCGTTCGTGTCGGCGTTGGCGTGGACGCGAGCCTTCGGGCCCGGCGGTCTCACCGATGACCTCTTCGGATGGACGCTCCCCGGCCTCATCGGGCCTGCCGGGATCGTGCTCGTCATGGCGGTCCACGCGGCACCCCTCGTGTACCTCGTGGCCGAGGCATCATTGGCGACCCGCGCCCGCCCCGAGCTCGAATGGGCGGCCCGCGCCTCGGGGGCGGGAAAGATCACCACGCTGCGCAGGGTCACCCTGCCTCTCGTCGGACCGGCGGTGGCCGGTGGCGGCGCCCTCGCCTTCGTCGTCTCGGTCAACTCCTTTGGGATCCCCGCCGTGCTCGGCATCCCCGCAGGGTTCCCGACCATCACCACTCGAATCTACGGCGACCTGGCACGATCGGCAGAACCGGCCGCCTTCGCTCGCGTGGTCGTGCTGTCCACCCTGCTCGTGTTCGTGGTCGCCGCCGCCGTTCTCGTCGCCGATCGCACCCTGCGCAGAGCCGTGCCGGCGGTGCCTGCGGCACGCGAGCCGCTGCATGGCCGCCCGCAACGAAGATGGACGGTGGCCGCCGCCTGGACGTACGTGGCGATCACCGTGGGAGTGCCGCTGCTTGCGGTCACCCTCACCAGTCTCACCCGGGCGGTGGGACTGACGCCGTGGCCGGGGAACTGGACGCTGGCGAACTTTGCCGATGCCTGGTCGGGAGGCGCCTGGGCAGCAGCGGCTCGAAGCCTGACCCTCGCCGCGGTCGCCGCCACGCTGGCGACGTTCCTTGCGACACTCGGCGTGGTCCGCCGCAAAGGACGCCACTCCTCGGGCATCGCCGGGATCACGGCGACGACCTTCGCCATCCCCGGGTCTGCCCTGGCGGTGGCCGTGCTCGTCGCCTACGGGCCGTGGCTGCGCGACACGCTGCTGTTGATTCTGCTGGCCTACCTCGCCAAGTTCTGGGCGCTCGCCCAGCGTTCCATGGCCGGCTCTGCCGGAGCGCTCGATCGAGATGTGATCGACGCGTCACGTGCCGCCGGAGCCAGCGGACCGGCGACGGTGCGCCGCATCGTGCTGCCCATGCTGCGACCCGCCCTCGGTGCGGCATGGCTGCTGGTGTTCCTCTTCGGGCTCCACGAGCTCACGATGTCGAGCCTGCTCTACGGTCCCGGTACGGCCACCCTCGCCGTGGTGACGCTCGAGGTGCAGCAATTGGGCGACGTGACCGTCACGGCGGCGCTCGCCGTGCTCCTCACCTTGCCCGGCATGCTCGCCGCCCTCCTCATCGGCCGTCGTAGGGAGGCCCGGACGTGACCGCAGCGCTGGACGTCCGCGGTGTAGAGGTGCGTATCGCCGGCCACGTGATCCTCGACGGCGTCGACCTGGCGGTGGCGCCGGGCGAGTTGCTGGCCCTGCTCGGGCCGAGCGGATGC
>DATECY010000141.1:0-5575 GCA_035286665.1 Acidimicrobiia bacterium | reverse complement strand
TCGGCGATCTGGGTTGGGCTCAGGTCCTCGCCGGCGAAGATCAGGGCAAGGATCTCCCCCTGCTGCTGAGAACGCAGGACCGGGAGTAGCGACGGAGTCTCTCTACTCATAACTTGGATGATATCACCCAAGTTACGGATACATGGGTGAGATGGCGCCAGCATGTACCTGCCTCGACCCGATTCGAGCGCCGGGGACCCATGGGTGCCACCCCGGGTGGACGAGGCCCTGTAGGTGGTCCTGTGACCGCCCGGCTCTTGACCCGCATCACCTGGTGCTGCATCATGTGCTGCATGAAGCGCCGAAGCGCCGGGTTCCTCGATGCCGAGGACGATCTTCTCGTCGTCTACTCCACCGCCGGGCCGGCCCATCGGGCGCTGAGGCGGGCCGTTCCCGACATCGAGGTCGACTCGGTGTCCAGCGCAATTCGGGCCCTGGTGATCGCCGGGCACCGCGCCCTCGAGGCCGACCAGCTCCGGCAGTCCTATGGCGCCGCGGTCGCCGCCGGCGACGTCGACGCCGAGACCGCCGCCTGGTATCGGGCGGTGGCGGCCACGTTGGCCGAGATCTGGGACGAGGAGTAGATGTACCTGCGGGGCACGGTGTGGGGTTTCCGCTTCGAGCCCGATGCCGTGCCGGAGCCGGCGCTGATCGTCTCCAACAACGCCCGCAACGAGTCGTCCTGGCCCCACGTGCACGTGGTGCGCATCACCACGGCCTCGAAACAGCCCCGGGCCACCATCGTGGAGATTCCCCCCGGTGAGGGCGTGGCCGGTCGGGTGATCTGCGACGACCTGGCCCCGGTGCCCAAGGCCCAACTCGGGGACCGCATGGGCGCCCTGTCCCCCGCCACGATGCGCCGGGTCGACCAGGCGCTGAAGGCGGTGCTGGCGCTCCGGTGAGCCTCGCTCACGCCTCCGGCAACTCCCTCGCCAGGTGGTGGGCAATGATCATCCGGTCGTCGGAGCCGAGTGGGCCCGACCGGGTGACCAGCCGCACCAGGCCGCGGGGGCCGGTGACGTGGGTGCCGCACACCTCGAACGGGCCGGAGAGCAGGCTCCACTCGCCGTCGACGAAGCACAGCACGGAGACCACCTCCAAGTCGATGGTGGCGGCGAGCCCGTCGAGGGCGCCCCGGACCACCTCCGCCTGACGATGCATGGCATCGACGAGATGGGTCCGGTCGCGACCACCGACGAAGAGCCGGGCCGGACCGGAGTCGAACAGGCCATCCCCGACACGGCGCTCGACCTTCTTGCCCACGTACCGCTTGGTGTCGATCACGTGGACCCCGGCGGGCCCGACGACGAGGTGGTCGATGTTCGCCTTCGAGCCGGGCACCCGACGGTCGTGGAGCACGGCGATCGTCCCGTCGGCGGCGGGCCGGGCCAGACGAGCGGCGACGGTCAGCTCCCCGACCGCACCCTGGCTCCAGGAGGTGGTCGACGGTGGTGGCTCGGTCAGGGCGAGCACCAGCCCTCCGACCCGCGGGAACCGCTTGCGGATCCGTGCCTCTCGATCGGCCGTGCGCCGGTCCCCCTCGGCTTGCGCGGAACGGCCGGCGACGCCGGACGGCGGGGGCACGATCGGCTCGAACGGATCGGCGGCGCCGGGGCAGGCCACACAGGAGGCGGTTCGGGCGACGGGATCCCACCGGGCGTCGCAACCCCGATCGAGAGCGGCCCCGCAGCGGCGACAGGTCGATGGATACCGCAGCCTGATGATCCGGTCCGCCTGCGCGGTCATGTAGCCACCATCGGAATCCGGGGCACCGAATCTTGATGCCGAGTTGTCGGTGAGATGGGCTGCTCACGGTCGACGCCCGCACCCTCGACGACATTCGCCCGGTCCACCGGAGCGTGGGCGATGGTGGACGCCTTCCCCTATCAGCAGGCGCAGATGCCCGACCCGGGCACCCGGCGGGGCGCATCGCCACCGACCCGGGGATCGGCACCTCGACCTTCTGGTTCGCGGTCGACGCTCTGGGCGAGCCAGTGCTCGATGCACGCCTCGATGCCAGGAGCCTGTCGGAGCGTCATGGATGAGACCGTCACGGCGGCGGCCTTCACAGGCGCGATGGGATGACCGGCCCAAGGCCCAACGGCCCTGGCCGGTAGGCGCCATGACGGTCACCCTGGCGGCAGCCACCGGAAGGTTCTCAACGTGACTGGGCACGGGCACCGACGAGGGGTCAGGTTGGGAGGGGCGATCGCGACGGTTCTGCTGCTCGCCAGTGCCTGCGGCGACGACGCCGCAGAGACCACGACCACGACCACACTCGCCGCGCCGTGGACGGAGGTGACGGCGCCACCAATGCCCGCACCGACGCTCTCCGCCGCCTACGACGGTCCCAGGACCATCGGCACGATATGCGTCGACGTCTCGCTCGACGGGTTTGGTGACTCGAGGGTCGCCCTCGACGAGCTCGATTGGACGCTCGACACGGTCGGAATCGATCAGGTGTCCGAGGGGTGCGACGTCCGACTGGTCATCGACGTGTCCGGCTCCCGCACGCCGGGCACCTACGACTCACCCGCCGGTGGCACCAAGACCTGCTGGAACGGTTTCAGAGTCGCCGGCGCGATCCGCCTCGTCAGCGACACCGGAGGGACCGCTGGCACCTGGTCCGCTACGGCATCGGAACCAGTGCCTTCGACGATCTCCTGGCCCGCTGGGTGCCACGACGACGCGAACGATCCACTGGGCAACCGGTATTGGGTGGGCCCATTGTCGCGGGCGTTGGCCGAAGCCTTCGGACCGCCGGCGGCGATCGCGGCGTTTGCACGATACGGCGAGACGTCGCCGCTCGATCCAGAGGTGGCGGCCGCCGTTCTGCATCGCCCCGAGGGCGCCCCCGCCCTCGCCGCCGCCCTCCATCATCCCGACCTGCAGCAAGCGGCCTTGGATGAGGTCATCGGCTGGCTGAACCTCCTCCTCGACCAGGACCTGCCCTATCCCGATGAGTTGTGGGGCCTCATCCCCCACCTCATCGCCTACGGGGCGTCGCAGGGATTCGGATTGTTCGACGGCGGCGTCAACCTGGCCCTCAGTGAGTTGTTCTATCGCCAGCGGACTGTGGACCGCCCCTACCCCGCGGGATTCGACTGGAAGGATCCCGCCGACTGGTGGGCTCTGTGGGAGCAGCGGCCCACGCCGGAGGCCTGAATCACCCCGTCACCATCGCCGCCAGGGCGCCGAAGACGGCTTCGAGACTCCCGTTGACCGCCTCGGTCACCGCGGCGCGACCCTTGCGGGCCTGGCGCTTCGGGCCACGACCGATTCTGCTCGCCGTAACCCCTATCCCCTGGTCGCCTCGAAGGCGTAGGTGCCCTGCTCGTTGCCGGGCCAGATGATCTCGGCGGTGATCACCCCGTTCACCACCCGGCCCACCACCTCCACCGGGTATCCCTCGGCGTTGCCCTCGGGTGCCACCACGTTGTTGCAGTTGGAGGCGTTCCCCTGGCACGACGTGATCTCGAAGGATGTGTACGACAGCCCGGGCACCCGGAAGGTCCCGTCGTCTTCGATGGTCCCGGAGAACTCGACCCACTGGGTGCCCTCCACGAGCACCTCCACGAACTGGCCGTAGTCGGATCCGTCACCCAAACCTCGCCGAATCGGTGGGGAGCACGTCTCTCGGCCGGAGTGATTCCGTGCCACCCGCTCGGGTTCTAGACCCGTTCGACGTGGACGTCATGGGCGTGTGCTGCCAAGGCGGCGAGATCGCTCGGATCCGAAGTGAGAACCGATCCCCCGGGCTCTGCGGACGCCACGACGTGGCGGCGAAGCCGCCACCGCAGGGTTCGAGGCGCGCCAGCGGTGATCGAGGGTCGTTGCCCTCTCCGCTCTCTCGCTGCGCTCGTTCGCGCCTCCCCCACCGAGTGGGGGAGGCTAAGAGCGTCAGCGGATAGGTGACCGCCCGATGTCGGTCTTCGGCCGCTGGGGGGGAGAACCGTTGGGAGACAAGGCGATTCGCCGCGGCGGTCTGATCGGCGTCCTCGCAGGTGATGCCCTATCCGCGCGGCCTCTAAGAGGCGCGTCTCTCTCGCTGCGCGATGTCCCCTACAGCCGCGCTCGCACCCACGCGATGTCTGCTGCCTGCTCATCGACGCCACCGGGGGTCTCGACGACGATCGGGCAATCGGCCGCGGTGATCACGGCGGCGAGCAACTCCTCGGGGATCTCTCCGACGCCCAGGTTGGCGTGACGGTCGCGGTTGCTCCCCAGCGGGTCGCGTGAGTCGTTGCAGTGCACCAAATCGACACGGCCGGTCATCGCCCGAACCCGAGCAACCACCGTCGCCAGATCCTCCCCCGCCGCCCAGGCATGGCACGTGTCGAGACACACCCCGACGTCGAACGAACCGAGCGCCTCCCACAGCCGCCCGTAGCCGTCGAGCTCGCGCAACACCGCGTTGCCCCCGCCGGCGGTGTTCTCGAGCAGGATCGGAACCGATGTCTCCACCGCTTCCAGCGCCTTGCGCCAGCGCTCGAACCCCACCTCCACATCCTCGTCGTCTCCGACGTGCCCGCCGTGGACGATGACCCCGGCGGCACCCACGGCATGAGCGGCCACGAGGGTGTCGGCAAGGATCTTTCGGCTGGGGATGCGGATGCGATTGTTCGGAGACGCCACGTTCACCAGGTACGGCGCGTGGACGTAGAGACGAATGGGAGAGGCCGCCAGCTCTGCGGCATCGTCCCGGGGCAGCGGTGCCTTCCACGACTGGGGGTTGGACAGGAACGTCTGGACGACCTCGGCCTTGCGCGCCGCCGCCTCGGCGAGCGGGTCGGCGCTGGGGACGTGCGCCCCGACAAGGTTCACTTGCCACCAGATTCCGGCCGGACCCTCCTCGTCATCTGATCGAGCAGCGGAGCGACCTGATGAGCCGGGGTGTCCCACTCGTCGGCGAACAGGTGAAGCCAGGGCGGATCGGCCGTACCGCCCGCCGGGTCGACCGGCACCAGATCCCGATCGGCGAGATGAACCGACAGCACCGCGATTGGGTCTCCGTCGTCGTCGAGCACACTCGAGCGCACCTCGAGCACATCCTCCCACGGAAAGAGCCGCGGAGGGTGGCCCGGTCCGTCGACGCGTAGCGACAACCCGTCGCGGTCCGCCCGCAGGATCACGGTGGGCCGCACCAGCTCCTTGAGAGACCATCCCATCGCTGCAATTCCGCCGAGAAGCAACGCATAACCGACGACCACGTCCCTGCGGTGCTGGGCACGACCATCCACGGTGAGTTGCTCGACGGTCACGTCGACGATGCTTCCCGCTTCGTCGACGGTCGACCCGACCACCTGTGTGGTCGCGTCGGGCCCAGGAAACCAGCGGTGAGCGAACAGCATGTCGACCGAGAGCAGGATGGCCGGGACCGCCAAAGCGGCATACCCGAGCATGCGCATAGGAGATCGTGCGACCGCAACGTTCATGGCACGGCACTGTATCGGGTGAGAGATACCTTCGATCTTCGACCATCCGTATTCGACGGATCGGCGCACGGCAACGATCGTGCGGCGGGGTGCCACCTACGACGACAAAGCGGCCAACCGGGGGGATGGCCGCTTTGTCG
>DATECY010000140.1:0-3642 GCA_035286665.1 Acidimicrobiia bacterium | reverse complement strand
CACCCGGTTCCAGGATCCCGCCGACCACGACCCGAGCGTCGAGGACGGGACACAATGCGACCGTCTCCTCGGCGGACACCCCGCGCACCGAGGGGACCATCGAGTGGTAGTCGTCGAAGGAGTTCTGGAGGGCGGCGTGCTGGGCCCCGGTCCCGACGAACAACACCGGGCGAGGGTGGAGGATCGGCGTTTCAGTGAACCCGTCGGGAGGCTGCTCGAGAAAGAACCGGCTTGCCATGGCCATACGGCGGACGACCGTGTCTCCATAACACTCGGTGAACAGGGCCGCCGACCTTCCGGTCGAGTGGTATCCGCAGATCGACTCTCGTTCGAGGAGCACGACGTCGGCCGAGGCGGACAGCTCGTACGCGGCCGACGCCCCGGCGATCCCACCGCCGATGATCGCGACTTTCACGAACTCTCCTCTGGAAGGGCGTGTGGCGACCTTCGACTCTCACCCAGCGATGACCGACCGGCGCGCCGAGTTGTGTGTTGCGAATTGCGAATTGCGAATTGCGTAGTGCGCGCCAGGCCGCAGGTCACACCCGGCGCATTCACAACGCGATGTCTTCGGGACGGACCGGAGTGCGGGTGAGGGCCTTCCCGGTTGCGTTGCGGATCGCGGCGACGACTGCGGCGGTGGACGAGATCGTCGGCGCCTCGCCGACGCCTTTCGCCCCGAAGGGGCCCCAGTGATCGGGCTCCTCGATGAGAACCGCGGTCACATCGGGGGCGTCGAGGAAGGTCGGCAACAGGTAGTCGGTGAACGAGGCGTTCTTCATGACGCCGCGGTCGAGGATGATCTCCTCCATGACGGCGAGGCCGACACCCTGCATGATCCCTCCCTCGATCTGACCGATCACGGCCTGGGGGTTGAGGGCGCGTCCCACGTCCTGGGCGGTGTCGACGCGAACGACCCGGACCAGGCCGAGCTCGGGGTCGACGTCGACCACGGCTCGGTGGGCGGCCACCGCGTAGCCGGCGTGGACGTCTCCGGTGCCGTGCTCGTCGGGGGCGGCCGTAGCCGGGTGGCGGAACCGTTCGAGTTGGGAGATCGGCCCCTCGGCGACGAGTTCGGCGAGGGTCATGACCAGAACGTCGTCGCGCCACGCCCCGTCGTCGTCGAGGCTGTCGGCGTCGGCCCGGGCAAGCGCCGTGGCGACCACCGCCTCGCACGCCCTGAGGGCGGCGCCTCCGGTCATCTGGGTCTGACGCGACGCCGAGGTGGACCCCGCCGACCCGATCTCCCCGGTGTGGTCCCAGACCACCTCGACGTTGGAGATCCCGGTGGCGGTTCGGGCGATCTGCTGAAGCACGGTGACGAGTCCCTGGCCGACCTCGGCGGCCGCGGTGTGGATCTCGATGCCGTCGGCAGTCAGCACGGCGCGGACCTCGGCGAAGTCGTCGAACGCCTCGGAGAACGCCAGGTTCTTGACCCCCACCGCGAAACCGACGCCCCGCACCACTGCAGAGGACGGCGTGGTGAGCCCGGTCCCTCCCGGGAGCCGTCGGGGATCATCGCCCGGTGCATCGTCGGGAAGGGGCAGGTCGCGCAGCGTCTCGATCACCCGGCGCGTAGGCAGGCTTCCGGTGATGAGCTGACCGGTGGTGGCGATCCGATCGCCGTGGTCGAGGGCATTGCAGAGGCGGAGTTCGATGGGGTCGATTCCCAAAGCGGCGGCGAGCCGATCCATCTGCGCCTCGTGACCGAAGCACGACTGCACCGCACCGAACCCTCGCATCGCACCGCATGGCGGATTGTTGGTGCGAACCGCCGCGCCGTGGACCCGGACCGACTCACAGGCATACGGGCCGACGGCGAAATATGACGCGTTGGCGAGCACTGCCGGACTGGTCGAGGCGTACGCGCCGCCGTCGAGCAGGATGCGAGCATCGACCCGGCGCAGGATCCCGTCGCGGTCCGCCTCGTGCCGGTACCACATGCGTGCCGGGTGGCGATGGACGTGGCCGACGAACGACTCGGCCCGGTCGTACACCATCTTCACGGGACGGCCGGTGCGCAGGGCGAGCAGGCACAGGTGGATCTGGAGGCTGATGTCCTCACGAGCACCGAAGGCGCCACCGACGCCCGCGAGGTGGAGTCTGACCTGCTCGGGTCGCAGCCCCAGGGAGGCGACGACCTGCTCGTGGTCGGCGTGAAGCCACTGGGTGGAGACGTGGAGGTCGACACCACCGACGCCGTCGGGGATCGCCAGGCCCGACTCGGTCCCCAACTGGGCCTGGTCCTGCATCCCCACCTCGTAGTACCCCTCGACCACCACCTCGCCGTGGGCCTCGGGGTCCCCCCGGGTGATGTCGAACACTCGGAAGGTCTCACCGAGACGTTCGGCCTCCTCGGGATCGACGAGCGGATCGATCGGCTCGTAGACGACGACCACGACCGCGGCGGCGAGACGGGCAGTCTCCCGATCGTCGGCGGCGACGACCGCGACCGGTTCGCCCCAGAATTGGACCTGCCCGTCGGCGAGGACCGGCTGGTCGGGCTGAATCAGGCCGAACACACCGAGGCCGGGCACGTCATCGATGGTGAGCACCGCCGCCACCCCCGGCATCGCCAGGGCGGGGGCGATGTCGATCGACACGATCCGCGCCTTGGCGTGGGGGCTGCGCACCGTCGCCCCCCAGAGCATGCCGTTCGCCTCGAGGTCCGACGAGTAGGCAAACTCACCGCGTACCTTGGGAACGCCGTCGGGGCGGACGACCGAGGTGCCGACTCCTCCGGAGACCCCCGCTCGCCGCGTGGTGATCGTCATTGCTTGCCCACCAACGATTCGAGAGCGCGCACGATCGCCCCGTACCCCGTGCACCGGCAGATGTTCCCCGCCAGCGCCTCGCGGATGTCGATCTCGGTGGGGGTGGGCGTGGTCTCGAAGAGGTGAGCGGCGGCGACGACGATGCCAGGGGTGCACAAGCCGCATTGCACGCCGCCGGCGTTCACCATCGCCTCCTGCACGCGATGAAGCGTCTCGTCGGTGGCGATCCCTTCGACCGTCGTCACCACAGACCCGTCGGCGTCGGCGGCCATCACCAGGCAGGAGCAGACCAAGCGCCCGTCGAGAAGCACCGAGCACGATCCGCACTCGCCCTGTTCGCAGGCGTTCTTCGACCCGAACAGGCCGAGGCCATCCCGCAGCGTGGTGAGCAGGCTCTCCGGGCCGACCGGGTCGGCGGCGTGTTCCACACCGTTGACGATGATCCGGATCATGGCAACACCCGTTCCAGGAGTCGGCGGGCGAGCACGCCCGATGCGTGGCGGCGGTACTCGGCGGTGGAGCGATGGTCGGTGATCGGGGCGACCTCCTCGGACACGAGGCGGGCGAACTCGGCGAGAGCCGCGGGAGTCGGTTTGGCCTCGGCGGAGATCATGGCCTCGGCGCGTCGCGGACGCATCGGCTTCGGTCCCACCGATCCGAGGGCGACCGTCGTGGTGCCGTCCTCGGCGCGGAACACACAGCATGACGCCACCGCGATCACCATGGCGGTGCGGGTGCCGATCTTGGCGAAGGCCTGTCGCCCGGGGACGTGCTCGGGAAGGAGGACCCCGACGATCAGCTCCCCCGGGGCGAGGGCGGTTCGCTTCGGTCCGGTGATGAACTCGTCCCACCGCAGCGTCCGCTCGCC
>DATECY010000139.1:0-10156 GCA_035286665.1 Acidimicrobiia bacterium | reverse complement strand
AACGTCGACCTCATCCGGCAGCGGGTGCAGGCCGTCCTCGACGGCTCGGCCGAGCAGCTGGGACTCCCCCCGCTGGTCGACGAGTGCGGAGTCGCCACTTCCGGCTGACCCGATCCCGGGTCCGGACTCCGGAATCCGGTTCTGGAAGAGGGGTACCGTTCCCCCATGAATCCGGCCTTTCTTGCTGACCTGCACACCCGCACCGAAGATCTCCGCGACCAGGGCCTCTTCAAGTCGGAGCGGGTGATCGCTTCGCCACAGAGCGCCCACATCACCCTTGCCGACGGGTCGACCGTGCTCAACCTCTGCGCCAACAACTACCTGGGCTTGGCCGACCACCCGGCACTCGTCGAGGCTGCCCACCGGGCGCTCGACCGGTACGGGTACGGGATGGCCTCGGTGCGGTTCATCTGCGGCACGCAGGCCGTGCACCGGGAGTTGGAGGAGCGGGTGTCGGCGTTCCTCGGCACCGAGGACACGATCTTGTACTCGTCGTGCTTCGACGCCAACACGGGCCTGTTCGAGACGATCCTCGACGAGAACGACGCGGTGATCTCGGACGCGCTCAACCATGCGTCCGTCATCGACGGCGTCCGTCTGTGCAAGGCCGAGCGACATCGCTACGCCAACGGCGACATGGAGGATCTGGCGCGCCGCTTGGACGACGCTGCCGGTGCCCGGTATCGGCTCATCGCAACCGACGGCGTGTTCTCGATGGACGGTGTCCTCGCCGACGTGCCGGCAATCTGTGACCTCGCCGACGCCAAGGACGCGTTGGTGATGGTGGACGACTCCCACGCCGTCGGGTTCATCGGACCAGGGGGACGCGGGACCCCGGAGGCGACCGGGGCCATGGGGAGGGTGGACATCCTCACCGGGACCTTCGGCAAGGCCCTTGGGGGAGCGTCGGGCGGTTACTCGAGCGGCCGCAAAGAGATCATCGGCTGGCTGCGCCAGCGGTCCCGGCCGTACCTGTTCTCGAACTCACTGTCGCCGGTGATCGCTGCCACCACGCTGCGGGCACTCGACCTGGTGGAGGAGTCGGACGAGATGCGGGTGCGACTGGCGGCAAACGCAGCTCTCTTCCGTGACGGGATGACCGCAGCCGGCTTCAGCCTCGCCGGCGCCGGCCATCCGATCATCCCGGTGATGCTCGGCGATGCCCGGGTCGCCGCCGAGATGGCGTCGCGTCTGCTCGACGCCGGTGTGTACGTGATCGGCTTCTCGTTCCCCGTCGTGCCGATCGACCAGGCGAGGATCCGCGCCCAGATGTCGGCGGCGCACAGCACTGAGGACATCGAACAGGCGGTGTCTGCCTTCGCTGCGGTCGGCAAGGACATGGGGGTGGTCGCATGAAGGCACTGGTGAAAGCGAAGGCCGAGCCGGGGCTGTGGATGGAGGAGGTCGAGCGGCCGGAGCCGGGGGATCGCGACGTGTTGATCCGGGTGCACAAGGCTTCGATCTGTGGAACCGACCTGCACATTCTCCGGTGGGATCAGTGGGCGCAGGCGACGATCCCGGTGCCGCTGGTGGTCGGGCACGAGTTCATGGGTGAGGTCGCCGCGCTCGGTGCCGAGGTCAAGGGTCTCGCGGTCGGCCAGCGGGTGTCGGGCGAGGGCCACATCACCTGCGGTCACTGCCGCAACTGCCTCGGAGGCCGCCGGCACTTCTGTCACAACCACGTGAGCGTTGGGGTCACCCGGGCGGGGGCGTTCGCCGAGTACCTGGTCATTCCTGCGGAGAATGTGTTCCCACTGCCCGATCACATCACCGACGACATCGCATCGGTGCTCGATCCACTCGGAAACGCCGCGCACACCGCCCTGGCCTTCGACGTCATCGGTGAGGATGTGCTCGTCACCGGAGCAGGCCCGATAGGGATGATGGCGACCGCGATCTCGCGGCACATCGGAGCACGGTTTGTCGTGGTGAGCGACGTCAACCCGTACCGCCTCGCTCTGGCGGAGCGGATGGGCGCCGACGAGGTAGTGGACGTGCGGTCGGAGGAGATTCGCCCGGTCATGGACGGCCTGGGCATGACCGAGGGTTTTGACGTGGGAATGGAGATGTCGGGAAGCGAGCGGGCGTTCAATCAGATGCTCGGGGTGATGAATCACGGCGGGAGGGTTGCGGTTCTCGGAATCCCCCCCGCCGAGGTCACCCTCGACCTCGATGCGGTGATCTTCAAGGGGCTCACCGTGCAGGGCATCTACGGGCGGCGGATCTTCGAGACCTGGTACAAGACAGCAGCGATGCTGCAGAGCGGCCTCGACGTCTCCCCGGTGATCACACACCGCTTCGAGTTCGACGACTTCCAGACCGCGTTCGAAGTGGTCGCGTCCCGAGACTGCGGCAAGGTGGTGTTGGAGTGGTGACTTCTACTGAATCGAGGCCCTTCTGACCTCGAGTTGCTCCAGCAGGTCCGGGTCGGGGTCCACGCCGATCCCGGGGCGACGGTCCGGGGTCACCCCCCCGGCGATCAGCGGCGGGTAGGAGGCGACGTCGGACTCGAGGTAGCCCCTCGGGGGTGCCACCTCGGCGTCGACCACGCCGTCGAGGGTGGCGATGGCGAGGAGGTGGCGGCGGCCGATCGCGGTGTCGAAAGTGCCGCCGATCTTGACGCCGACCCCGGTGTCCGCGGCGATGGCGAGGATGTTCAGGGTTGCCGACAGTCCGAGGCGGTTCGCCTTCACCGCAAGCACGTCGGCGGCGTCTGCGGCGAGCACGTGGCGGACATCGGCGACGGATCGGATCGTCTCGTCCACGCACACCGGGATGGTCCGGCGCGCCTTGAGGGCGGCGTGGGCGGCGAGGTCGTCGGCACGGAACGGCTGCTCGACGAGATCGACCCCGGCCTCGGCGAAGGCGCCGAACGCCGTGTCGCCAGGGTCGTGGTACGAACCGTTGGCGTCGACCGAGAGCTCCACTCGCGGAAAGGTGTGTCGGACTGCACCCACGTGAGCGACGTCCCATCCGGGACGCACCTTCACCTTGAAGGATCGGATCCCAGCGTCGACGAGGCGGCCGATCCTGGCCACCAACTGGTCGGGGTCGTCGAAGAGGCCGAGCGTGTGGCGGGCGACGATCGGACGGGTCGTGCCTCCGATGTGCTCATGGAGGGGTTTATGTTCGAGCCGTGCCGCCAGATCGGCCCGGGCCGCCTCCACCGCTGCCGACGCGATGGGCGGTATCGGGAGGTGACCAGTCACGACCTCCCGATGGTTGAGCGCGTCCCACGCCGCCTCCACCGTTCCCCAGCGGCCCGACGGGAATGCCGGAGCCTCGCCCCAGCCGGTCACCCCGTCTTGCTCGATCCCGATGATCACCGAACGACGTTCGTCGAACGCACCGTCACTCGTGACGAGCGGTTCTTTGAACCGCAGTCTCACGTCATGGAGGGTGAGGCGATCCATCAGCGGGCTCTGTTCTCGGCCGCCATGTTTCGGAGCACCATGTGGAGGATCCCGCCGTTGCGCAGGTACTCCACCTCGATGGGGGTGTCGACTCGGGCGATCGTCGAGAAGCACACCTGGGTCCCGTCGGCTTTGGTCGCTCGCACGGCGATTTCGGCCCGTGGGGTCAGGTGATCGTCGACCTCGATGTCGTAGGTCTCGGTCCCGTCGAGCCCGTAGCTGTCGGCGTTGGTGCCGGGGAGGAAGGTGAGGGGGAGCACGCCCATCATCACCAGGTTGGAGCGATGGATCCGTTCGAACGTTTCGGTGACCACCGCCTTGACCCCGAGAAGGAATGCGCCCTTGGCCGCCCAGTCGCGGGACGAGCCCATTCCGTAGTCCTTGCCGCCGATCACGATGAGGGGGACCCCGGCTGCGCGGTATGCGATCGCGGCGTCGTACACCGGCTTGACCACGCCGTCGGTGAAGTCGGTGGTGAACCCGCCCTCGGTGCCGGGCGCCAGCTGGTTGTGGATGCGGATGTTGGCGAAGGTGCCCCTGGTCATCACCCGGTCGTTGCCCCGCCGCGAGCCGTAGGAGTTGAAGTCCCCCCTGGCGACGCCGTGATCGATGAGGAACGTGCCGGCGGGCGTGTCGGCGCCGATCGAACCGGCAGGGCTGATGTGGTCGGTGGTCACCGAGTCGCCGAGTTTGAGCAGCGCCCGTGCCCCGTGGATCGGGGTGATCGGTGACGGGTCGGGGGTGAGCCCCTCGAAGAAGGGCGGTTCCTGAATGTAGGTGCTGGCGTCGTCCCAGTCGTAGAGATCGCCGGTCGGCACCTCGACTGCCCGCCACTCCTCGGTGCCGGTGAACACCCCGGCGTACTCGTGACGGAACTGATCGCCGTGGACGCTGGAGGCGACGATCTCGGCGATCTCCTGCTGCGTGGGCCAGATGTCACGCAGGTACACCGGCGCGCCGGTCGCGTCGCTGCCGAGCGGTTCGGTGGTGAGGTCGAGATCGACGGTGCCGGCGATCGCGTAGGCGACGACCAGTGGGGGCGAGGCCAGGAAGTTGGCGCGCACGTCTGAGGAGATCCGTCCCTCGAAGTTACGGTTTCCGGAGAGGACCGCGGCCGCCACGAGGTCGTGGTCGTGGATGGCGCGGCTCACCGGCTCGGGCAGGGGCCCAGAGTTGCCGATGCACGTGGTGCACCCGTATCCGACCAGGTAGAAGCCGAGTGCTTCGAGGTCTTCCATGAGGCCGGCTTCGGTGAGGTAGTCGGTGACCACCTTCGAGCCGGGGGCAAACGACGTCTTCACCCACGGCTTGCGGCCGAGTCCGCGCTCCCGGGCCTTGCGGGCGACGAGGCCGGCGGCGACCATCACGTCGGGGTTCGACGTGTTCGTACACGACGTGATCGCGGCGATGACGACGTCCCCGTTGGCAAGATCGAACGACCGGCCGTCCAGCACCACTCCCGTGGCCGGCTCGGCTCCGTGGCCGGCGTAGCCGCCCTGCATCTCGGCTGCGAAGGCCGTCTTCACCGAGCCGAGGTCGATGCGGTCCTGGGGCCGCCGCGGGCCGGCGACCGAGGGGACCACCGTCGCCATGTCGAGCGAGAGCGTCGACGAGTAGGCGACGGCGTGGGAGTCGTCCCGCCACAGACCCTGGGTCCGGTAGTACTGCTCGATCGCTTCGATGAGCGCCTCGTCGCGTCCCGTCAACCGGAGGTAGGCGATCGTCTGCTGGTCGACGGGGAAGAACCCGACCGTCGCCCCGTACTCGGGGGCCATGTTGGCGATCGTCGCCCGATTGGCGACGGGCATCGTCGCCAATCCGGGCCCGTAGAACTCCACGAACTTGCCGACCACCCCGTGCGCCCGGAGCATCTGGGTCACCCGCAACACGAGGTCGGTGGCAGTCGAGCCTTCGGGAAGAGCGCCTTCGAGACGGAAGCCGATCACCTCGGGTACGAGCATGAAGATCGGCTGGCCCACCATGGCCGCTTCGGCCTCGATGCCGCCTACACCCCAACCGAGCACGCCCAGTCCATTGATCATCGTGGTGTGCGAATCCGTGCCTACCAGCGAGTCGGGGTACAGCCTTCCGCGCTCGTCCCACAGCACTTTCGCCAGGTACTCCAGGTTCACCTGGTGGACGATGCCGGTGGCGGGCGGAACCACCCGGAAGTTGTCGAACGCCGTCTGGCCCCACTTCAGGAACTCGTAGCGCTCGCGGTTGCGTTCGAATTCACGCTCGCTGTTCATGAGGAGGGCAAGCGGCGAGTTGAAGGCGTCGACCTGCACCGAGTGGTCGATGACGAGGTCCGACTGGACGATCGGGTTGACCAGGCGCGCCGCCGTCGGATCGCCGGTCATGCGGACGATGGCAGAACGCATCGCCGCCAGGTCGACGACGGTGGGCACACCCGTGAAGTCCTGGAGCACGACGCGGGCGGGACGAAAGGCGATCTCGGTGTCTTCCACCTTCGACGCGTCGTAGCCGGCGAGGGCCTGCACGTCCTCATCGCGGACGGTGCGGCCGTCGTGGTTGCGCAGCACCGATTCGAGCAGCACCTTGATCGAGTACGGCATGGCGTCGAGATCACCGAAGGACGAGAGCGCGTCGAGGCGGAAGATCTCCCGCTCCCCGAGAGGCGTCGAGATCGTCTCGGAGGCTCCGAACGGATCGTGTGCCATGGGTGTCCTTGTCGACTACAGATGAGAGTCTAAGGAGCCGCCGGCGGCCACCAGAGCGGTTGCCCGTTGCCCGAGGTTTCCTTCCCTTCGCTACCCTTGTCCCATGCCACTTCTCATCGCTGTCGTCGTCATCGTGCTGCTGGTGCTCGGGATCGTCGCCGTCTACAACCGATTGGTGCGGCTGCGCAATCGGACCGACAACGCCTGGGCCCAGGTCGATGTCCAATTGAAGCGTCGGTACGACCTGATCCCCAACCTCGTCGAGACCGTGAAGGGGTACGCCTCGCACGAGAAGCAGACCTTCGAGGACGTGGTCAAGGCCAGAGCGGCGGCGCAGGACGCCACCGGCGTCGAGCAGCAAGCGCAGGCCGAGAACATGCTCACCGGAGCGCTGCGCAAGCTGTTCGCCCTTGCCGAGGCGTATCCGCAACTGCAGGCGAGCGAAGGCTTCCGCCAGTTGCAGGCGCAACTCGCCGAGACCGAGGACAAGATCTCCGTGTCCCGCCAGATCTACAACGACACCACCCTGAGCTTCAACAACGCGGTGCAGACCGTCCCCACCAACATCGTCGCCCGCCTGTTCGGGTTCTCGACGCGGGTGTACTTCGAGGTGGCCGACGACGTGCGCAGCGCACCCAAGGTGGAGTTCTGAGGCGGGTTCGTGCCGTCCTGATCCTGGCGGCGGCACTGCTCGCCGTCGGGGTGCCGCCTGCGGCGGCCAAGTCGTACCGGATCACCGACGCCAAGGTGGTGGTGGTCGTCGCCGACGACGGCTCGCTGATCGTGCGGGAGGACCTCACCTTCTCCTACAGCGGGACGTTCGAGGGCGCCTATCGCGACATTCCCGTCGCTTCCGGCCAGCAGATCACCGATGTGGTGGTCTCCGAGGACGAGGTGCCGTACGCGCCGGGGGCAAACACCGAACTCGGGTCGAGCGGCGCACCCGACACCTACGGAGTCGCCGACCTCGGCTCGCGGGTCCGGGTGGTGTGGCACTACCGGGCGAGCGACGAGGACCGCGTCTACACGCTCACATACCGGATGACCGGCCTCGCCGTCGCCTACGACGACGTGGTCGACGTGTATCTCAAGGTGTGGGGTGACGAGTGGGACTTCTCTCTCGATGACCTGAACGCGGCGATGGTCCTGCCGCCGGGCGCCCAAGACGGCGACGTCCGTGTCTGGGGACATCCTTCCTCGGTCCACGGTGCCACCGACCTCGGCTTCGATGGCGTCACCCCGACGCTCACCGCCGCCAACGTGCCGTCGCGCCAATGGGTGGAGATGCGGGTGACGTTCCCGCGATCACTGCTGTCCTCGGCCGGTGGCGCGTCGGTGCAGAGCGGGAACGGGTTGGACGGCATCCTCGCCGAGGAGTCCGCCTACGACGTGCGCGGGCAGCGTGACGCCGCCGCAGCCGCCGAGAAGGCCAGGGCTCGCAACACGTCGCTGGCAACGCTCTTGCTGTTCTTGATCCCGATCCCGGTCGGGGTGCTCTGGGCGTTCCGCCGCTACGGCTCGGAACCGAAGGTCGACTACGACCGCGAGTACGAGCAGGAACCGCCCTCGGATCACCCGCCGGCGATCGTGGGTGCACTCGTGTCCCAAGGAACCGCAGACGAGGCCGAGTTCACCGCCACCCTCTTCGACCTGATCCGCCAGAGCGTGCTCACCGCCGAACCGGTGTCGGTCGATCGGAGCACCTGGGCGGGGCTGCGCCACGAGCAGATCTCCGACCTGCAGATCGGATCCGCCGGAGGCGATCTGACGCTCAAGGAGTTCGAGCGGTCGGTGCTCACGATCGTCGAGCGGGTGGTCTCCGACGGCCCGACCCCGCTCAGCGAGTTCCGCAAGAAGATCAGGGACGACGCCGCCGCCAACGCGACCACCTACAAGGTGTTTCGTGACCGGGTGCACAAGGCGGTGAGGTCGGCCGGTCTCATCGACGACTCGGCCCGCATCACCGGTCCCTTGATCCTCGCTGCAGGACTCATCGGGATCGGGGTGTTCGGGTTCTACGTTCTCGCCCCGTTCCTCGACGCCGCATTCGCTCTCATCGACCAGGACGTGCTGCGTCCCGGGATCGTGGTCGTGACCATTTTCGGCGTGGGCGTGGCGATCTGGTTGGCGACGCGTCCGCGGGTGTGGGTGCGCCGGACGAAGGCAGGAGCCCTGCTCAGCGCCCGATGGGTGGCCTTCCGCACGTACCTTCAGGACTTCAGTCGCCTCGAGGAGGCACCGCCGATGTCGCTCATCCTGTGGGAGAAATACCTGATCTACGGCATCACCCTCGGCGTGGCCGAGGACGTGCTCGAGGCCGCCCGTCTCAAGGCACCGCCCGACGTCGGCTCGAGTGACCTGTACTGGTACGGCAATCAGGGTTTCGGCGGCCATTCGTCGAACGCCATCACCGGCATCGAGAAGGCGCTCACCGGAGCCTTTCGCGCGCCGTCGTCGTCGGGCGGCGGAGGAGGGTTCTCCGGCGGTGGCGGCGGTGGCGGAGGTGGTGGCGGCGGCGGGGCGTGGTGAGGTCAGCCGCGGGGCGTTGAGTCGTGCGCTGCTTTCTCCTGCGGAGGGGTGCCCACAGATCATTCGGTTTGGCCGCTCCGGTCATCCCCATTCGGGGAGGAATCGGCCCAGTTCGCCAATGCTCGTCGACTACAGCCAAGGCCTGCCGGTGAGGTCAGCGGTGCTGAGGGGTCGGGCTCGTCGCCACATGCTGGGACTATTGTGCGAGCTGTGGATGGGCCCGGCGCATCGGCGCGGCATGTGGCCCCGGCGAGGCCTACTCAGGCCTCGGACGAGAGGGTCAGTGCAGCGGGGCTCGTCTTCTCGCGCCCTCCCGGCGGTGAGCGCCTCTTTTACCTGGACAACCTCAAGGCTCTCTTGATCTCGGGCATCATCGCGGCACACGCCGTGATGGGGTACGCGGACTTCGGCAGCTGGAGCTATCAGGACGTCCAGGAGGTGACGCTTTCCCCGGTCGTCGAGACGCTTTTCGTCGTCGTGTCCATCACCCTCGGCGGGCTCTTCCTGATGGGGTTGTTCTTCCTCCTCTCCGGTCTGATGACTCACGACTCGTTGGCGCGGAAAGGTCCGGCACGCTTCGTCTCCGATCGCCTCCTGCGACTGGGTATCCCGTTCGCCGTCTACACACTGCTGGTCTGGCCGCTCCTTGAGTTCGCTCTCCTCGAACCGTTCTTGCACCGCGGTTCGTACTGGGCATGGTTTACCGACACCGATCCGGTGCTCGACAACGGCCCGATGTGGTTTGTTGGGGTGCTCCTTCTCTTTTCGCTGGCACTCGTCGTGTGGAGGAGGTTGTTGCCACCTCGGCCGACGCCGGAACGAACACTGCGATGGCGAGACTTGGTTCTTCTGTCAATGGCCGTCGGCATCGTGACGTTCGGGGTGCGGATCGTCTATCCCGCGGACTCGAACCAGGTCCTGAATTCGCACTTGTGGGCGTGGCCGGAGTACATAGCGATGTTTGGCCTCGGTGTGGTTGCAGCCCGGCGTGGCTGGCTGCGATCCATCCCCAGCGCACTCGCGCGACGGGCCGGGTTCGCCACGCTCGCCATGATGGTCATGCTGCCAGCCTTCATCCTCTCCGCCGAGCCGTTCGGCCTCAGCGAGGACGCCTACTTCGGCGGGTGGGGACTGCCCGCGTTGCTGGGGGCGATGCTCGAAGGCGTGATCGCGGTGTCGGCGCCGATCTGGGTGTTGGCCTTTGCTCAACGTCGCCTCAACAACTCAGGGCGGTTGCGGCGAGCGATGGCCCGGGGCAGCTACGCGGCGTTCATGCTGCAGGGACCGGTGTTGATCGCCCTCGAACTCACCTTCCGCTCTGTCGATCTGTCAGGGGACCTCAAGGCGCTCGTCGTCGCAACGCTTGGCATCGTCGGGTCATTCGCCCTCGCCTGGCCGCTCGTTACGAGAACGCCACTTCGGAGGATCTTGTGACGCACCGGATCTGCGGGCCTTGGCAGGCGTCCACCACGATCTAGGTGACCGGGCGCCGAACGCGAACGGGATGGTGAACTCCTGACAGGGGTGCTGAGG
>DATECY010000138.1:0-10534 GCA_035286665.1 Acidimicrobiia bacterium | reverse complement strand
CGGATCGCGTCGGGCGAGTAGCCGCCTTTGACGGCCACCCGGATCTCCTGGATCCCCACCGTCGTGGCCGCGGCGACGATCTCCTGGGCCGGGGACAGCCAGAAGTACCAGACGATCAGCGTAATGACGCCGATCCCGATCACATCGACGATGAGCACGGTCATGAGATGACTCCCTGGAGTTCGGTCGCTACCGCCGACTCGTTGACGTCGGCGTCCTCGCTGGAAGCGATGGGGACCACCGGCGGAGCCGGTTGGCGTTCGATACCACCGTCACCGAAGAGAACGTCATCGCCTCCGGCGAGCATCGGGCTCAGCAGAACTCCGAAGAACGGATACAGCAGCCCGGCGGCGATCGGTATTCCCAACGTGTTGTAGCCAAAGGAACCGACGAGGTTCCCTGCAACCTCTGGGAGGTAGTTCCAGGGACTCGAGAACCACTTGTCCGTCTTCCACGGTTGGGTAGGCATGAATCCTCCGGCGAGTCGGTTCGTTCGGATTGCGACGCAATGGTCACTCCGCCCGCCGTGGTCCACACCGGGCGAAAGCACTGTGTCGAACGTCAAGACGCCGTCGGAGGACGGTCGCGCACCCTCGCGTGGGTCGACGAATCCAGGGACGGTACCCCTGGTGATTCGGTGCAATCGCGATCCCTCGCGGCACAGGGATTCTGGGTGGCTCCGGGGGAGAGATTCGAACTCTCAACCTACGGATTAACAGTCCGCCGCTCTGCCGTTGAGCTACCCCGGAAAGGCGGGAAAGGGTACCACCGCCCCCGGATCACCCGTCTCCGAGGTAGTCCCGCAACCGGCCGGCGCGCGACGGCTGGCGCAGCTTGGCCAGCGCCTTGGTCTCCAACTGCCGGACCCGCTCCCGGGTGACCTTGAAGTGCTTGCCGACCTCCTCGAGGGTGTGGATCTTCCCGTCGGCGAGGCCGAAGCGCATGATCACCACCTGGCGTTCCCGCTCGCTCAGCTCCTCGAGCACGATGCGGAGGTAGTCCTGGAGCAACCGAAACGACGCGGCCGCGACGGGCGCCTCGGCGTCGTTGTCGGGAACGAAGTCTGCCAGGGTCGAGTCGTCCTCTTCGCCGATCGGTGACTCGAGCGAAAGCGGGTCTTGGGCGATCCGGCGCAGCTCGTTGACCTTGGCCGGCTCGAGTTCGAGATCGACCGCGATCTCGGCGATCGTCGGCTCGCGCCCCAGCTCCTGGCTGAGGCTGCGCTGGACGGTGGCCAGCTTGTTGATGGTCTCCACCATGTGGACCGGCACCCGGATGGTCCTCCCCTGATCGGCGAGCGCCCTGGTGACGGCCTGGCGGATCCACCACGACGCATACGTCGAGAACTTGAAGCCCTTGCGGTAGTCGAACTTCTCGACCGCTCGCATGAGACCAAGGTTGCCCTCCTGGATGAGGTCGAGCAACGGCATCCCCCGGCCGACGTACTTCTTGGCGATCGACACTACGAGGCGGAGGTTGGCCTCGACGAGGCGCTGCTGGGCCCTGTCGCCGAGTCGCACCGATCGCTCGAGAATGGTGCGGTCGGCCACCGACAATCCATCGACGCCGGTGGCGACCTTCTCCTTGGCGCGGATCCCGCCCTCCATCTGCATGGAGAGCTCGACCTCCTGCTGGGCGTCGAGCAGCGCCACCCGTCCGATCTCCTGCAGGTACATGCGCACCGCGTCGCTCACCTCGATCTCGTCGTCGGCGGGGACCGTGCCGAAGATCGCCTCCGGCGTGTCCTCGCGGACCTCGACGCTCTGGTGGCGCAGGGTGTCGACGGCCCGATCGAACGCCTCGATCGGCGCCTCGGCGTCCTCGAGTTCCTGTTGGACCTCGGCGGCCATCAGGAACCCCCGTTGGCGGGCGCGGGCGATCAGCTCATCGAGAACTTCGTCGACTGGTCTCACTCGTGACTCCACAGCTCGCGACGCTGCCGCTCCAACGCTATCAACTCCCCGAACCGTGCTGAATAGGCCTCTGGTTCGGCGTCGGCGTCGAGGCTCTCGACGATCCGCCGCAACTCCTGGATTCGGCCATCCAGCGCCCCGACCTGAACCTTTCGCACGACCTCATCCGCGTCGGCGAGCGGAGCATCACCGAAGGCAAGGCCCCGCAGCATCGCCGCCACCTCGGAGTCGTCGTCTCCGATGAGTGAGCCGAGATCGGGCGGCTCGCCCGGTTCCATCGCCGCCAGGGTAGGTGCCAGCAGCTCGTACGCGGCAACGTGGTCGGGACGGCTGAAGACGCCACCGAGGTCCACGCCGTGCACGCCGGGGTCGTTGGCGAGCAGGAGGCGCAGCACCTCCCGCTCCGCCTTCTCCGAGCCGGAGAGCGCGGCCGAAGGACGGCCGGGGCTGCCCGGACCGGTCTCGGCGTGGGGAACCGCAGCTTCGATCGCACCGGCGACGATGTCCATGTCCACGCCGGTGCGCCTCGCCACGAACACCGCGTACTCGTGACGGGTCACCGAGTCGGGATGGCGGGCGACGATCGAAGCGACGGCGCGGACCGCCCGGCCGCGCGCCTCGGGCTCATCGAGCCGGAACCGCTCCAACTCTCGCTCGATCCGGAACTGGAGCAGCGGCGCCGAAGCCTCGATCGCCTTCGGAATCGAATCGACATCCCCCGCGGACACGACGTCGGCAGGATCGCGTCCCTGAGGGAGTGCGGCAACCCTGAGATCGAGATCTCCGGGGACGCTCCGCTCGAAACCCCGCAGGCTCGCCCCGACACCGGCCTCATCGGCGTCGAACATCAGCACCACCTTCTCGGTGAACCGACGCAGGAGGTCGAGGTGCTCCTCGCCCAGCGCGGTGCCGCAGGTGGCAACGGCGATCGGCATGCCGGCGAGGTGGAGAGCGATGACGTCGGTGTACCCCTCGACCACGACTGCCGCTCCCCCGCGGACGACCTCCGATTTCGCCCAGTTCAACCCGTAGAGCAGCTGTGCCTTGTGGTAGATCGGCGTCTCCGGTGAGTTGAGGTACTTGGGCCCATCGCCGTCGAGCAGCCGAGCGCCGAAGCCGACGGCGTCACCGCGTACGTCGTAGATGGGGAACATGATCCGGCCGCGGAAACGGTCGAACACCCGCCCGGTGCGCGCCCTGATGGCGAGGCCCGCGGTGACCATGACGTCCTCGGGTACCCCGGCATCGCGGAGATGACCGACCAGGGCGTCGCCCGGCATCGGGCTGTATCCGATCTGGAATCGCTCGACCACGTCGCCCTCGTATCCGCGGCCCCGCAGGTACTTGCGGGCATTGGCGGCGTCGGGAGCGGTCTTGAGCCGGGCGTGGTAGAAGGCGACGGCGGCCTCGGTGGCGTCGACGAGGACCTGACGGCGGTCCCGTCGCTTGGCCGCCTCCGGATCGCGATGGAGTGTGATGCCCGACCGGCGCGCCAAGAGCTCGACGGCGTCGGAGAAGTCGAGCGTCTGGGTCTCCTGGACGAACCGGAAGATGTCGCCGCTGCGCCCACACCCGAAGCAGTGGTAGAGGCCACGTGCCGGATCGACCGACATCGAGGCGGTCTTCTCCTGGTGGAACGGGCACACCGCCATCACCGACCGGCCCGACCGCTTGACCTTGGTGACCTCCGACACCAGGTCGACGAGGTCGGTGGCGTCCCGAACGCGTTCGATGTCGTCCCGCCGATAGGCCATCGCAGCGATGGTACTTGGAGGCACCAGCCTCCAGCCTCCGGCAAGATCGTCGCCCGACGGCGAGTCTTGCGCATCGCGCATCGCGCATCGCCGTTCAGAACACACGAGACCCCCGGTGGCGGGCCGGGGGTCTCGTGGGAGGAAAGTCGGTTGTGGTTCAGCGGGCGAGGGCGGAGTTCTTGGTGAATTTCACCAGGCTCGCCGTGCGACCCGCGCGAACCACGCTGAGGATGGTGTCCGGGTGGATCATGTCAATCGTTCCTGTTCGTCGTCTGTCTTCATCGGTGTCTTCTTGGACACTTCATTCTGTCTAACTAGATGATAGCGCACAATATTCCATGCCTGTGTCGATTCTTGATAAGATTCTCCTGAGATGGACGCCACCGACCGCCAGATCGTTCAGTCGATGCTCAAGGACGCCCGCCGCCCCCTCGCCCAGATCGCCGACGAGATCGGCGTGGCCACCAGCACGGTCCACCAACGGGTCAAACGCCTCGAGGAGTCCGGGGTGGTCAGGGGCTCCCGGGTGATCGTGGACTGGACCGCCCTCGGCTACCCGGTGCTGGCGATCCTCAGCGCCGAGGTCGGCAGTGGCGGATTGGCCGACGCCGCGGAGACATTCAGGTCGATCCCCGGCGTCCAATCGTGCTGGGCGATCACCGGCGAGTTCGACCTCATGCTCGTGGTACGGGCCCGATCGTCGGCCCACCTCGGCGAGATCATCGAGCAGTTGCGCGACGCGACACCGATCCACACCCGCACGACGATCGTGCTCAACACCTACTTCGAGGGCCAGTTCCCCCCGCTCGACGACGTCTAGACGGCGCCGTCGAAGCGCGCAGCGAGGTGGTCGGCGAGTCCGGCGATCGGCACCCGCACCTGCTCGGTGGTGTCCCGATCGCGCACCGTCACCGCCCGATCCTCGAGAGTGTCGAAGTCGACCGTCACACAGAACGGCGTGCCGATCTCGTCCTGGCGCCGATAGCGCCGACCGATCGACTGGGTGACGTCCACCTCGATCATCCACCGCCTGCGCAGCATCGCCGCAACCTCGTCGGTGACCATGACCAGCTCGTCCTTCTTGGAGAGCGGCAGGACCGCCACCTTGATCGGCGCAAGGCGCGGGTGCAGCCGGAGGACGATCCGTTTCTCGCCTCCGATCTCATCCTCCTCGTAGGCGTCGATGAGGAAGGCGAATGCCGACCGAGTCACCCCGGCAGCCGGTTCGATGACATAGGGGAAGAATCGAGCGTCGGCGTCCTGGTCGTAGTAGCGGAGGTCGGCACCGCTTGCCTCCGAGTGCGCCTTGAGGTCGAAGTCGGTCCGGTTGGCGATCCCCTCCAGCTCGTCCCAACCCCAGGGGAAGGCGTACTCGACATCGCTCGTCGCCGCGGCGTAGTGGGCGAGCTCCTCGGGCTCGTGGGCGCGCAGGCGAATCCTGTCGGGATGCATCCCCAACGCGACGTACCAGGCGAGCCGGGCGTCGAGCCAGTGACGATGCCACTGCTCTGCCTCCTCGGGCCGGCAGAAGAACTCCATCTCCATCTGCTCGAACTCCCGGGTGCGGAACACGAACTGCCCGGGAGTGATCTCGTTGCGAAACGACTTGCCGATCTGGGCGATGCCGAAGGGCAGGCGCATCCGGGCGGTACGCCGGACGTTCTCGTAGTTGATGAAGATCCCCTGAGCCGTCTCCGGACGCAGGTAGGCGACGGCGGCGTCCTCCTCCACCGGACCGAGGAACGTCTTGAGCATCAGGTTGAAGGCCTTCGGTTCGGTGAACGCGCCCCTCGTGCCGCAATCGGGGCACTGGTCGGGATCGTCGAGTTTGTCGAGGCGGAAGCGGTGGTTGCAGTTGGTGCATTCGACGAGCGGGTCGGTGAAGTTGGCCTCGTGACCCGAGGTGACCCATACCTGGCGTGCCTGGATGATCGCCGAGTCGATCCCCACGATGTCGTCGCGGTCGCGCACCATCGCCGACCACCAGGCCTCGCGGAGGTTGCGGAGCAACTCGGCCCCCAACGGGCCGTAGTCCCACGACGAGCGCAGGCCCCCGTAGATCTCCGAGGCTGGGAACACGAACCCGCGCCGCTTGGCCAGATTGGCGATGGTGTCGAGATCGGGAGCGGGCATGGGGGGTGATGTTAGGAGCGGGCGGAGTGCTCCTCGACTTCCTGGACCCGGGCGGCGATCTTGGGCCCTCGTGCCGCACCTGTCGCTCATCCGCCGGGGGGCCCGGTCCGTCGTAGTGTGAAGCGGCTACTCCGGCGCTGCTCCGAACCGCCGCTCCCGGCCCCGGTACTCCTCGACACACGCCTTCAGGTTCTCCTCGGTGAAGTCGGGCCACAGGGTGTCGGAAAACACGAACTCGCTGTAGGCCGACTGCCACAACAGGAAGTTGCTGAGCCGATGCTCGCCGCTGGTGCGGATGACCAGGTCCGGATCGGGCATGTCGGGCATCTCGAAGTGGGCGGAGAGGACCTCCGGCGTCACCGCGGTCGCCTCGAGGGAACCCGCCGCCACCGACTCCGCCACCCGCCGGGCCGCAGCGGCGATCTCGGCGCGCGACCCGTAGTTGAAGGCGAACACCATCGTCATCCGGGTGTCGGCAGCGGTGAGCTCCTCGGCCTCGCGGATGCGCAACCGCAGCCGGTCCCCGACCCGAGCGTCGGCCCGGTCACCGAGGAACCTCACCCGGACGCCCAACTCGTGGAGCTCGTCGCGCCGACGCATCAGCAGGTCCTCTTTGAACCCCATGAGGAAGGCGACCTCATCGTCGGACCGCGACCAGTTCTCGGTGGAGAAGGTGAACACCGTCAGCCACTCGATGCCGAGGTCGAGCGCGGCGTGGACGATCTCGAAGAGAACCGCCTCCCCGGCGGCGTGACCGGCCGTCCGCGGGAGGTCCCTCGCCGCGGCCCACCTCCCGTTGCCGTCCATGACGATGGCGACGTGGCGAGGATCAGGCATCGAGGGTCAGGCTCTTGATCTGCCGATCCAGGTGGTACTCGATGAAACGGCGGGTGACGCCCATCGCCTCGCCGGAGAACGTCGGGTCCGAATCGGGCAACGCCGACAGGTCGGCGCCGGCGAGTCGGGAGAGATAGCCGGTGAGCCCCCGACGGAGCGCCACGGCTCCCTGGGTGCGGTCCTTCTCGCACAGCACACCGCCCGCCGCGAACGAGAACCGGGTGAGGTCGTCGGTCCGTCCGCACCCGGCGCAGTGGGTGAACGCCGGGGCGATGCCGACGACGTCGGCCGCCTTGAGGAGGAAGGCCGCCACGACGTCGGGGTGGCGGGGGCCGGCATCGAGGGCGGCCAGGCCGCGTTGGAGGAGCAGGAACGCCCGCACACTGCTCTCCGCCTCCTGGGTCACGGCATCGACCACCTCGACCATCGTCCCGGCGGCGAGCACCCGGTCGAGGTCGCCGCGCAGATCGGGATAGGCCTCGATGACCGAGACCTGAGTGATGGTGTCGAGGTTCCGACCCTCGTACAGCACGAGGTCGACGTGGGTGAACGGCTCGAGCCGCCCCCCGAACCTGCTCGTGGTGCGGCGCACCCCCTTGGCGACGGCCCGCACCTTGCCGTGGTTCGGGCTCAGCAGCACCACGACCCGATCGGCCTCCCCGAACGGGAAGCCGCGCAGGACGATGCCCTGGTCGTTGCGCAAACCCATTCCCTGCAGGCTACCGACCACATGCGACTCGGCCGGGAACCGGATCGACCGCCCTGGCCGTCCCACCGGCGTGACCGATCGAAGGACCGCCGCCATGCCCCGCCGTATCCTGTTCGCCACGATCGCCCTGACCCTTGGACTTCCGATGGCCGCGCTCGCCCAGGTGACCGATGAGCCGATCATCGAGCCACCCCTCCCACCGTGTCCCTGGTGGGACTGCGGCGGTACCGCCGAGGTCGTCGTCGAGTCGTACCGGGTCGACACGATCATCGAAGACGGCATCGCCACCACCCACGTCACCCAGGTGCTTCGCAACGACTCCGCCTTCATCGCCCAGGGTCAGTTCCTGTTTCCGATCCCCGCAGACGCCGTCGTCACCGGGCTCACGCTGTGGATCGACGGCTCCCCGGTGTCGGGCGAGGTACTCGACGGGGACACCGCCCGCCGCACCTATGAGGACATCGTCAGGCGCACCCTCGACCCTGCCCTCCTCGAATTCGCCGACGACGGCCTGGTCCGACTCTCGGTGTTCCCGATGCCGGCCCGGGCGACGCGCACGGTCGAGATCGAGTACCGCGAGGTGCTCCCCGCCGACGGCGGCCTGGTCCGCTACACCAATCCTCTCGCCCGGGAACACGAAGGAACCGTCGAACAGGTGAGTGCCCGGATCGAGATCCGGACGCGTACGCCCCTCAAGAGCGTGCTCTCCCCCACCCACGCCGTCTCCGTCTCTCGTCCGGACGAGCACACCGCGGTCGTCGGATACGAAGGATCGGGCCGCAGCGAGGACCAGCTCGTCCTCTATTACGCGACCGATTCCGGGCCGATGTCCCTCGACGTGGTCACCTACCGTGCCGACGGCGAGGGGTACTTCCTCCTCTTTGCTTCTCCCGGTCTCGCTCCGAATGACGCCGTGATCGCCAAGGACGTCGTCGTGGTCGTCGACGTGTCCGGGTCGATGGAGGGCGAGAAGCTCGCCCAGGCGCAGGAGGCTGCTCGCTACGTCCTGGGGCATCTCAACGTCGGCGACCGGTTCGATGTGATCGCCTTCTCCACCGTCACGACGTCCTACGGCGACGGCCTCAGGCCCGGCACCGAAGCGACGGCCGCCGCCGACTGGGTCGGGCGGCTCTCTGCCGGCGGCGCCACCGACATCGACCGAGCACTCTCGGAAGCCTTCACCCGCGGCGACGCCGAGCGACCCCTCTACGTGATGTTCCTCACCGACGGTCTCCCCACCGAAGGAGTCACCGACACCGCGGCGATTCTCAACCACCTCGAGCAGCGCACACCCCCAGCCACCTCCGTGTTCGCCTTCGGCGTCGGCTACGACGTCGACACGTTCCTGCTCGACTCCATCGCTCGCGCTCACCATGGGACGACCACCTACGTCACACCCGCCGAATCGGTCGATGGTGCCGTCGAGGCCCTCTACGCCAAGGTCTCCTCGCCGGTCCTCACCGACGTGACCCTCGCCGTGAGCGGCGTCACGGTGTCCGACGTGTATCCCCACCCCGTCTCCGACGTCTTCTCCGGGGGCCAGCTCGTGCTCGCGGGGCGTTACGACGTCCCCGGCACCGCCACCGTCACCCTGTCGGGGAACGTCGGCACCGAGCCGACCACCCTCAGCTTCGACGACGTCGCGTTCGGCGACACCGGGGGTGACGACTCCGTGCCCCGCCTGTGGGCGACCCGAAAGATCGGCGACCTCCTCCGCACGATTCGCCTCGACGGCCCCAACGACGAGACCATCGACCAGATCGTTCGCCTCTCGATCCGCTGGGGCGTCGTCACCCCGTACACCTCCTACCTCGTCACCGAGGACGCCCCATTCGGGGCGGAGGCCATCGACGACATCTCCCGGTCGGCGGCCTCGGCCGCCACCAGCACGATCGCCCCCACGACGGGAGCAGAGGCGTTCGACGCCGCCGACGCCGCCTCGGCGATGGCGTCCGCCGACGTCTCCAGCGTCCCTGCAGGGGCCTACGGCGACGTAGTACGCCTCGCCGGGGGCAAGACGTTCCGCCTGTCCGAAGGCGTGTGGATCGACACCACGTTCGACCCCGCGTCGATGACGCCGCTCGACGTGCCGTTCGGGTCGGACGACTACTTCGCCCTCGCCGCCGCCGCACCGTCGGTCGCCGGAGCCCTCAGCGTGTCCCCCTCGCTGATCGTCGTCCACGACGGGGTCGCCTACCGCATCGTCGGGCCGTCGGATTCGGGCGACCCGCTTCCGGTGCCGGCCGACGGCGACGAGGCGACGACCACCACCGTCGTCGTGGTCGCCGCGGCGCCCGCCCAACTCCCGGCAGAGCCGCGCTCGGATCTCGCCACCGCTGCGGTCGCCATCGCCGCCGCGATCGGGGTGGCTGCCGCTCTCGCCTGGGCCGCGCTCAAGCGGAGCTGACCGCCCGGGCCACGGTGCTGCCAGACTGACGCCATGGCAGCACCGCTCGACGCCGAGGCCCGCAGCGCGTTCACCCTCGCCCATCCGGCATGGACGCTCTCCGGGGAGATCGCGACCAGGACTCTCGCCTTCACCGATTTCGCCGAGGCGATCGGGTTCGTCAACCGGGTGGCGTTGGTCGCCGAGAAGGTGGATCACCATCCCGACATCGACATCCGCTGGAACAAGGTGACCCTGGCATGTACGACGCACTCGGCCGGTGGCTTCACCGAACGCGACGTCGCCCTGATCGAGGTGATCGACGGCTGGAAGCGGTGACGCCGAGGCCGGCGCGCTCGCGCCCTACCCTCGCGGAAGCAGCGCCAACTGACGGGACTGAGCGACGAGGCGACCTGTGGAGTCCCACACCTCGCCGTCCTCCTCGAGGAACCCCCCAGTGATGAACCTCGTGGTGAACGCGCATGCCAACCACCCAGGAGCCGGCCTGGCGCGTACATGGGTGGTCAGCTCGAGTGTGGGGACCCACGCCAGAGGCAGGTTGGCGAAGAACACCGTGGGAGGGAACACATCGACGGCGACGAGAAGGGCGATGGTGTCGATCGGCTCCTCATCTCGCAGCCGGAACCACCCGGATACCCGCGGAGCGCCGGGGACGTTGGTGAGATCACCCATTTCTGGATGGAGGCGCAGCTCCACCCTTCCCACGAAGGGCGGAGGGAAGGTCTCGGTGGGCTCGACCGGCACACACTCGGCGGGAGGGGGTAGATCGGGAGGACCGGCC
>DATECY010000137.1:0-2759 GCA_035286665.1 Acidimicrobiia bacterium | reverse complement strand
GGGTGACCCGCAGGAAGTACGCGTAGTTGTCGACCACCGACCGATCGGTCACCAGCACCTCGGCCCGGTTGCGCAACTCGAGTTCCTGCTGGATCTGCGCCATGAGCACCCAGAGCTGTGCTTCGGGCGTCGCCCCCTCGTTGAACCCGAGCGGGTTGAACCGCACCACCTCGCGGCCCACCTCCACGCTGCGTCCTGCTCGCCCCACGGCGCTGGCGAAGGCGTGGACGGCGTTGGACTTACGAACCGAGTGTGATCCGATGAAGGCGATCTTGGCTGGCTCGGTGGTCACGACTTGGCAATGTACCGGGTTCGCGATCGCCGTTCGGTGGGAGCCCCCGGTACCGTGCCGCCGATGAGCGATGCACACCGGCTCGCCGCCGTCGCCGACGCCCTGTCGATCGGCCGCCTCGAGCGCCACGTCTTCCTCTGCGCGGATCAGACGACGCCCAAGTGCTCGACTGCTGCGGAGAGCGGTGCGGTCTGGGCGTATCTGAAGCGTCGGCTCAAGGAGGAGGGCCTGGCGTCGGCGCCTCCGCCCTGGCAGGGCGATCCCGGCGCCGAGCCGGTCTCGGTGCCGGGGACGGGCCGGTTGCTTCGGTCCAAGGTCGATTGCCTTCGGGTGTGTGAACAGGGTCCGATCGCCGTGGTGTATCCCGAGGGAACCTGGTACCGCGGGGTCACGATCGAAGTGATGGAGCGCATCATCACCGAGCATCTCATTGGCGGCCGCCCCGTCGCCGAGCATGTCTTCGTGGTGGATCCGCTCAGGGGCGGCGCAGGCGAGGACCGACCCTAGGCTTGGCGCCATGACTCGTCGAAGGAACCTGACCATCGCGCTCGGCGCCTGGGTCCTCTGGCGCATGCTCGGACCCGAGCCGCGTCCCCGGTTCCGCGGACTGCAGACTCGTCCCGCCGGCCCGACCGGGCGGACCGTTCTCGCCGGCCGCCACGAGTTTCTCGTTCGAGAGTCCGGGCCCGAAGGTGCGTCCCCCATCGTCCTCTTGCACGGCTGGCTGTACGACTCCCACGCCACCTGGCACCGGGTGATCCCGGTTCTCGCCGCCAACCACCGGGTGATCAGCATCGACCTGCGCAACCACGGCAGAACCGATCGGATGCGCTCCCGCTTCGACGTCGCGGACATGGCCGACGACGTGGCGAGAGTGTTCGACATTCTCGACATCAGCGGTGTCCCGGTCGTCGGCTACTCGATGGGCGGGATGACGGCGATGGAGTTGGCGATCCGGCACCCCGGACGGATTTCGCACTTGATCCTGGGCGCGACTGCCGCCCACCCCGTTCCCCGCCCCCGGCGGCTCACCGTGCCGGTCATGTACCTGGGCCGGACGCTCAGCCGGATCGACCGCTTCTTGCTGCCGAGGCTTGCTCATCTCTACATGATCCGAACGGGGGTGATCCCCCAGGAGCACTCGGCCTGGCTGTGGCAGACCCTCGTCGATCGCGACGTCGACCTCTACTACGAGGGCGGGTTTGCCATCCTCCGCTTCGACGTGCGAGATCGTCTCTCCGACCTGGACCTGCCGACGATGTGCATCATCCCGACCGTCGACCAATTGGTCCCGCCCGCGCAGCAGTACGAGACGGCCTCACTCATCCGGGGCGCTCAGATCGTCGAGATCGTCGGCGGCCGTCACGAGGCCGTGCTCACCCACGCAGACGACGTCGCCAAGGCGATCGAGGCGTTCGTCGGGTAGGGGCATTCGAACTGAGCGCGCCCAGTGGGTCCGCCCCGATAGGACCAGCGAGCTGTTGGCGCGTGCTCTAGATGAGGACCGCCGCAGAAATCGCGGTCGTCCACACATTGCCCGAGGACGCCTCGGTGGCGATCGTCACGCTGGTGGTGTCCACGATCTGGCCGCCGATCTGGTACTGCTCTTTGCGGGAGTTGTAGTCCTTCTCGGCATCGAAGGGGATTCCGAGCGTCGTCGCCAGCATCGTGGCCGCCAGGTCCTCGGCGTAGTCGCCGGCCTCTTGTTCCGCCTGGCCGAAGGTGTGATGCTCGGACAGGTAGCCGTACTTGTCCGGGTCGGTGGGGCGGGCAACGCCGATGGAGGTGGCGATACGCCTCCCTGCCTCGTTGGTGGCCATCTCGGCGAGAACGACGAACACGATTTCGCCGGGCTGCAGGATCTGCAGGCCATCGTCACGCGGGATTATCTGGCATTGCGGCGGGAAGATCGACGAGACGCGAACGAGGTTGAAGTGGGCGATGCCGGCTTCACGCAGGGCCATCTCGAAGCTGGTCAGCTTCTCCCTGTGAATGCCGACACCGCGTGTCAGGAACATCTTCCCGGGTACGGAGCGCATCGGAGCCTTCCTGGTCGTGTCTGACTTGGTCATGCTGGTCGGTTCGCTCGAAGTACCGGAACCTCGAGCATCCGTGCCCCGGGCCGGACGGGGGGCGGCACCGGTCGCGGCCGAGGAGCCTACAACGACGATCTCCCCGGCTGGCCGGGGAGATCGAACAGAGAATCGGGTCGTGTCTAGTGGTCGTGCGTGAGCTGTCGGGCGATGAGCGCCACCACTCCGACGACGAGGAGCAGTACCAGGATCTTCTTCACCGTCACCCCTTTCGTGGCTCAGATTGTATCGGGGTCGGGAACCAAGTCGGGGGAGAGCCAGGCGGGACGTTCGACCTTCGACAGACGCGTCGGCGGGTCGCTCGTGTGGCCGGCCGAGTTACGCTCTGGCGCACTCATGCCCGACCGACGGTTCACTCGCTACGCCCTGGCAAC
>DATECY010000136.1:0-9227 GCA_035286665.1 Acidimicrobiia bacterium | reverse complement strand
GCGGCGGGTGCGCTCCGCCAACCTCTCGCTATCGGCGGCCGCCGTTGCCTACAACGCGTTCCTCGCCATGGTCCCGCTCACCCTCGCCGGGCTCGGTGTGGCCGCAGTCGTCGGGCAGGATGCGGCGGCGATCGATCGGGTCCAGCGGGCCCTGGAGCCGATAGCCCCGGGCGCGGTCACCGACTTCATCGTCGGGCTGTTGCGGGAGGCCTCGGGCCGGGTGCCAAGCGGCCAGGCGTGGCTCATCGCCGGGTCGGCCCTGGTGGCACTCGCGCTCGGGTCCCGGGCGGTCGTGGCGCTGCAGCGCGCCCTCGCCTTGGTGGTTCACCGTTCCGAGGTGCGTCCCGCCGTCCAGATGCGACTCGTCGGCGTGGCTTTCACGATCGCTGGTGGGGTCGCTCTCTTCCTCGCTTCGGTGCTGCTCGTGGCTGGCCGTGACGTGTTCGCCTTCGTCGGCAATCTGACCGGTGCCGGCTGGCTCGACGACCTGTGGCTGTGGTTGCGGGTGCCGGTGTCGGCGATCGGCCTGTTCCTGTTCGTGTTCGGCTTCTACCAGTTGGGGCCGCCCGTCCCGCTCCCGCGGGCGTGGCTGGCGGCAGTTCTGGCGACGGCCGGAGTCATGGGAGGCAGCCTGCTGTTCGGTCTGTATCTGTCGGCCGCCCCCGACCTGGGACCGACGTTCGGAACCCTCGGCACCGTCGCGGTCGCGCTCGTGTGGCTGTACGTGGGCGCCCTCGCCATCCTCCTCAGTGCGGTGATCGTCACCACCATCGAACCAAAGGCCGTGACCCCGGTGGTGGAGGCATCGTGAACCGGCCTGCCGACGACCACGACGACGCCGCCTCGCTGACGGGTCTCCACGAGGCGGATGCCCGCTCCGGCTTCAGGCTCCTCACCAGCACGCTCGCCCACTACCGCCGCGACCTCGCCCTCGCCATCGGTGGCGCCCTGTTGTGGATGTCGATGGTCGTAGCGGTGCCGTACCTGGTGGGGATGGTGATCGACCGTGCGATCACCGGAGATGCTCACGAGTCCCTCGGGCGCCTCGTGCTCTTCCTGCTCGGTGCAGGCGTGCTGCTCGGCATCGGCATCGGAGTGCGGCGGTATTTCAGCTTCCGGGTGTCCTACGGCGCCGAGGTGGACCTTCGCAAGCGGATGTTCGAGCACATGCAGCGCTTGGCGTTCTCGTTCCACGACGTGACCAGCACCGGAGAGCTCATGGCGCGGGCGTCCAGCGACCTCTCTCAGGTGCGGCTCATCTATGCGATGACCCCGATCACGCTCGCCAACATCGGGATGTTCCTCTCCGTGGTGGTCGTGCTGATCCTGGTGGACCCGGTGCTGGGTGCGGTCACCTCGCTCACGGTGCCGGCGGTGCTGGTGCTCTCTCGATCCTACGCGAGGCGCGTGATCCGCCTTTCGTATGAGCTCCAGCAGCGCCTCGCCGATCTCAGCCGGGTGGTGGAGGAGTCGATCGGCGGGATCCAGGTGATCAAGTCCTACGGCCAAGAGCACCAGGAACAAGACAAGCTCGACCAAGCTGCCTTCAAGATCTTCGACCGTGGGGTGAAGCTCGCCAAGGTGCGGTCACGATTCGCCCCGATGTTCGAGCTGATGCCGTCGATCGCCACCATCGCCGTCCTGTGGCTCGGCGGGGTCAGAGTGGTGGCGGGGGACATCACCCTCGGGCAGTTCGTGGCGTTCACCCAGTACCTGGCGATGCTCAACTTCCCGCTGCGGATCAGCGGGTGGTTCTTCGCCCAGTTGCCGAGGGCGACGGCGGCGGCGAGCCGCATCCAAACCCTGCTCGCCGCGGACCCTGCCATCGCCGACCCGACCGAGCCCGTTTCGCTCCCTCCGGGGCGGGGTGAGGTGCGCTTTCGCGACGTGACCTTTGGGTTCGCCCCGGGTTCGGCCGTGCTGCGGGGCCTGGACCTGGCCATCCCGGGAGGTACCTCGCTGGCGGTGGTCGGCGCCACCGGTGCGGGGAAGACGACGCTCGCCCATCTCATTCCCCGCTTCCGCGACGTCGAGCGGGGTGCGATAACGCTCGACGGTGTCGACGTCCGCACGATCGCACTCGACGAGTTGCGCCGCGAGGTGGCGGTCGTCTTCCAGGAGACATACCTGTTCAGCGCATCGGTGCGCGACAACATCGGGTTCGGCGACCCGGACGCGACCGATGAGCAGATTCGTCTGGCGGCGCGCCTCGCCCAGGCCCACGACTTCATCTCGGACCTTCCCGCCGGCTACGACACGATCGTGGGGGAGCGAGGCCACTCGCTGTCCGGTGGGCAACGCCAGCGCGTCGCCCTCGCCAGGGCGGTGCTTCGCGACCCGCGGGTGCTCATTCTCGACGACGCCACGTCGTCGGTCGACGCCATCGTCGAAGCCGAGATGCTGGCCGCCCTCGAGCAGGTGATGCGGGGGCGGACGACCATCATCGTCGCCCATCGGACCTCGACGCTGGCGCTCGCCGATCAGGTGGTCTTCCTGGATGGGGGCCGGATCGTGGCCATGGGCACTCACGCCGAGTTGCTGGCGGCGGTGCCGCGCTACGGCGAGGTGCTGGCACAGGCGGAGGCGAGCAGATGAGCGATCGGCTGTTCCGCAGGGCGATCCGCCTCGGGAGCGGTCTGGGACCGGCCGCGGTCGCCGCCCTCGCCGCCACCGTCGTTGCCACCGTTGCCCGCCTGCTCGGGCCGATGGCGGTGCGCTTCGGGATCGACCAGGGCATCACCGTCGGCGATCGGGGTGTCATCACGGTCGCCGCCCTCCTGTACGGGGGCCTGATCGTCGCTCAGTACTTCGCGCAGAGGACGTCGCAGTACGCGGTCGCCTGGCTTGGTCAGCGCTTTCTCACCCAACTTCGGTCCGCCGTCTTCGCGCATCTCATGCGTCTCGACATGGCGTTCTACGGACGGTCGAAGGCAGGGGTGCTCGTGAGCCGCATGACCAACGACATCGAGTCGATTCAGGACTTCGCCGAAGAGGGGGCGGTGACCCTCGTGACCAACCTGCTCACGATCGCCGGGGTGGCCGCGGCGATGCTCCTCGTCGACCTGACGGCCGCCCTCCAGGTGATGTCGCTGATCGCGGTGCTGATCGTCGCGTCGTGGCTGTTCCAGTTGTTCGCCGGACGGGCATACCGGGAGGTGCGCGAGCAGATCGGCCGGGTGCTCGCCACGCTTCAAGAGGGAATAACCGGCGTGCGCGTCGTGCAGGCGTTCACCCGGGAACGGGAGCAGGCCGGCGCGTTCGGCAGCGTCAGCAGCGACTACCTCGACGCGAACATGGCGACCGCCCGCGCCGTGGCGTGGTACTTCCCCTCGGTCGAGATCCTGCGCATCATCGGCTACGGGGTGCTGCTCTTCTTCGGTGGGCGTCGGGTGATCTCGGGCGACATGACCTTCGGGACCGTCGTCTCGTTGTTGCTCTACCTCGACTGGTTCTTCGCCCCGATCACCAACCTCTCCAACACCGTCAATCAGATGCAGTCGGCTTCGGCGGGGCTGCAGAAGCTCTTCCGCCTCATGGACACGCCGCCGGCGGTCGTCGACGCTTTCGATGCCGTGGATCTCCCCGATCGTCTCGGCGGCCGGGTCGTGTTCGACGACGTGTCCTTCGGGTACGACCCGAACCTGCTCGTGGTCCAAGACGTGAGCCTGTCGATCGAACCGGGCGAGCGCGTGGCCATCGTCGGGGAGACCGGCGCCGGCAAGTCGACACTGGCCCGGCTCGCGCTTCGGTTCTATGACCCGACGACGGGAACCGTGACGCTTGACGGTCGCGACCTGAAGACCGTTTCCGGCCGCTCGCGGTCGCGTCACGTGTCCCTGATCCCCCAGGAGGGATTCCTCTTCAACGGAACCCTGCGTGACAACCTCCACTACGCACGACCGGATGCCACCGACGACGACCTGTGGCGGGTGTGTGCCGCGGTCGGAATCGAGCCGTGGGTGCGGGCGCTGCCCGAGCGACTCGACACGCTGGTGCGCGAGCGCGGCTCGCGCTTCTCTGCCGGGGAGCGCCAACTGGTCGCCCTCGCCAGGGCGATGCTCGCCGACCCTGCGGTCATCGTGCTCGACGAGGCCACCGCCAACCTCGATCCGGAGACCGAGGCCCGGGTGGAGGAGGCCCTCGGGACCGTGCTCGAAGGCCGCACCGCCATCGTCATCGCCCACCGCCTCCGCAGCGCCGAGCGCGCCGATCGGGTGGTGATGATGAATGCCGGGCGCGTGATTGCGCTCGGGTCTCATCACGCGTTGGTTGCGGACAGTGCCGAATACGCCCGGCTGGTGAGCGTGTGGGAGCGGGGAATCCTGCGGTGAACGGGGCCGCGGCCACGCGCATCCCGAACACGCGACGGTCTGGGTGTGTCGTTTCCGCTGGCCGATAGATCAGACGCCGTCGGTGACGAGAAGCCATCCAACCCATAGCGCCAAGGCGGCCTCCACGGCGACGACCAATGCGAAGGCCTCGGCAACGCTGCCATCGAGCAGCGCGACACCGCCGAGCAGGGACATCGTCATGGTGATGATGCCTGCGGTCCACAGGACCGGTCGTTGCATCATCGAAGCGGGCCACTTCGCCGCGGACCAGAAGACGACGGTGAGGGCGGCGAACAGGATTCCGCAGTAGCGCAGCCAGTAGATGGCATCTCCGCCGCGCGGCGCCTCGACCAGCGACGCGGCGGCACCCGGCGCGGCGATGAGCACGACAGCGTGAACTCCGGTGAGGATGGCGACGATCTCGAGTGCATGCCGCCCAGAGAGGACCCTTCGCTGCGTGCGCCTTGCGGGCCGGACAACGGCTCGCGTGGTGGAGCCATCCATGTGCTCAGGATGATGCCGATGCCGGTCGCCGACTAGGGCCGGTCTTCTTGTTCGGCATTCGTCGATGGGCGCGACGACACGGCGGGGTCGCGCGACGTGTCGAATCGGCGCCCGAAGATCATGGCTCCACGACCAGGCGTCCGTTGACCTTCCGCTCGCCCCGCGACATGGCAACGATCACGGACGCCGCATCATCGAGCGGCGCCGTGGTGATCGGCGGGGGAGTGAGCGATCCGTCGGCGAGGCCGGCGAGCACCGCCTCGGCATCGCCGGGCAGGCTGCCATACGACCCGGTGAGGGTGTACTCGTTGTTCGACCACAACACCGGCGGGAGAGTGGCCAGCGGTTCGGTGCCGACGCCGACTGCGACGGCGACTCCGCCGGGGCGAAGGCATTTGATTGCGGCGTCGACGGTGGCGGCCCGTCCCACGAACTCGAGGGCGACGTCGGCGCCGCCGTCGGTGAGCATCTTGATCTCCCGGCCGATGGATCGACCGGGCACGGCCTCCACGACCTCATCGGCGCCGAGCGTCTTTGCCCACACCAGCGCCTGGGGGTCGACGTCGACGGCGATCACGGGCCCGGCGCCGAGATTGCGGGCGATCTGGAGTCCGTAGCCGCCGAGTCCCCCGATGCCGATGATCACCACCGCGTCTCCCTTGGCGACGGCGGCCCGCCTGGCCACGGCGTGGAACGCAGTGGCACCCGCGTCGACTGCAGTGGCAGCCATCGGAGCAGCAAGCCCCGATGGGCGGGCGATGAGCATGTCCGTCCTCACCGCGAGACGATCGGCGAGGCCGCCGTCGAAGGTGATGCCGAGCACCGCCCCACGCTCGCACAGGTTGGGCCTGCCCTCGCGGCAGCGCCGGCAGGTCCCACAGAATCCGCCGGCGGCCACGAGCACCTGGGTCCCCACCGGCCATGCCGGGTCCGCCGACACGGTGATGGTGCCCGCGACCTCATGGCCGAGGGTTATCGGCACGTGTGCGGTGTGCGCCGATCCGTCGAGGAAGTGGAGATCCGACCCACAGACCCCGCAAGCATCGACGGAGACGATCACCTCGTCGTCACCGGCGGTGGGGTCGTCGATCAGATCGAGCCGAAGGTCGTCGCGACCGTGGAGGCGAAGGGCGCGCATCTCGCGCCGAGTCTCCCAGATCGGGTCCCCGGCGGGGGGACTAGTTACCATCGCTCCGCACGATTGATGCGGTCGCGACCACTTACAGTGTTGTACCTCCCACCCTCGGTGGATACGGTGGCTACGGTCATTCGCTCCACAGAGGTTCCATGCATCGCCCACTCACCGCGGCCGTCGTGCTCGTGGTCGCCATGGCGGGCTCGTCCGTGCCGGCGTCCGCCGCCGAGCGCTCGTCGAGTGGCTCGGTGAACCTCGCGCTCGGCATGCCCGCCACTCAATCGAGCTCGGCCAGTTACCCCGTCCACGCCCCCGCCGGGTTTGCCGTCGACGGCAACACCGACGGTGACCTGGATCACGGATCGGTTGCGATGACCTACCGGGTGACCGACGCATGGTGGGAGGTGGACCTGGGATCGGTCGGCTACATCGATGAGGTGGTCGTATGGAACCGGACCGACTGTTGTTCGAAGCTGCTCAAGCGGTTCCACGTGTTCGTCTCCGACGTCTCCTTCGACGTCAAGGACGTCAAGAACACCACTGCGCAAGACGGCGTTCTCGACGTGTTTCGCGAGCGAGCGGTTCGAGAGTCGGCGAGCATTCCCATTCATCGCACCGGGCGGTATGTCCGGGTGCAGATGGATCAACTCGACGCGGTGCTCGCCCTGGCGGAGGTGCAGGTGATCGGTCGCCCTGACTCGACGGCCGGTTCGGGTGACCCGAGGGCGGCGATCGCGACGACGGTGCTCGTCGAGGGCCGGTCCACGGCCTCGGCACCGGGGCCGGTGGTGGTGTCCGGGAAGAACGCAGAGGCCCGGATCCGGGTGACCAACACCGGCGGCGTATCGCTGCGGCATCTGCGGGTCGCCCTTCCCGGAGTGGGAAAGGCCTCGTGCCCCGTCCACCACCTCGGACCCGGCGAGGAGGTCGAGTGTGTCATCGAGATCGGCGGCGATCCGGGTGCGCACCTGCAGGCGGTGCAGGTGGCCATGTCCGCCGGGTCGGGCGCCAGGGTCTCCACCGAGACGGCGCTCCACTACTTCGTGGCCGTCGAGAAGGGGCCTGTTGCGCACCTCGAGTTCTTGGTCGACGGCCTCAATGGTGATGTGCCGGCGGGGCCCCGCTTCGGCAAGGGGCAGACGCTGACGTTCAGCTACGTGGTCGCGAGCATCGGAGGTGAAGCCCTCACCCACGTTCGCGTGACCGACGGCGGCGTGGGGAAGATCGACTGCCCCGGCGACACCGTCGAGCCGGGCGAAACCTTGGTGTGCACGCGCACCTGGGTCGCCCACCTCACCGAGACGACGAACCTCGCCACCGTGACCGCCGACCGGGGGGTCAAAGACACCGAGCGGCTCTACTACCACGTGCGGGATTACGGGCGGGAGGACGACCTATCGTTCGTGGTGACCGTCAACGGTGCCGACGCCAACGTACCGATGGGGCCGACCCTCCCGGTCGGCTCGATCGCCCAGCTCCGCTACGTGCTGACCAACCGCTCCAACAACACCAACGTGTGGAGTGCCGAGATCCTGGATCCGATGGTCCCTGCAGACCGCCTCCACTGCACCGGCGGGCCATCCCTGGGCGTGGGCCAGTCGATGGTCTGCACCGCGACGGTCACGGTCACCCTCGGTCAATGGTCCGACCTCGTGATCGCCCGTGCCTGGTCGTCGAACGGCCCCCGCCTCGACGCCAGCGACAAGGCCCATCTCTATGGGATGCCCTGAGCCGGGTGATGCATCGAACCGATAGCATGCCGCCAACCGATCTCGGAGAGGGGTCCCATGGCGCACATCGTCCATGTCGTCGGCACCGGCACCATCGGTGAGCCGCTCATCGGAATGCTGGCCGACTACCGCGAGGCATTTGGGATCGACGAGGTCACCTTCCACAAGCGCACGCCGATGATCGAGGAGCGGGCGAAGGTTCGGGACCTGGTGGGACGGGGAGCCGTGCTCGCCGTGGATGCCGACCGGCGTGCCTCGTTCGAAGAGATCGGCCACGCGCCCAAGCTGGAGACACTCGAAGCCATCGAACGTGCCTCGGTCGTGATCGATTGCACCCCGGCGGGGAATGCCAACAAGGTGGAGCACTACGACCGGGCGCGCGGGCCGCTCGGCTTTCTTGCCCAGGGCTCGGAATTCGGCTTCGGCAAGATGTACGCACGGGGGATCAACGACGAGGCCCTGGTGCACGGCGACGACCGGTTCATCCAGGTCGTGTCGTGCAACACCCACAACATCTCGGTGTTGATCAAGACGCTGGCGATGGATGCCGACGGGACCTCGCACCTCGAGAACGGCCGCTTCTTGTGCATGCGCCGATCCAACGACATCAGCCAGGACGGTTCGTTCATCCCCAGCCCGACCGTCGGCCGCCACGACGACGAGCGGTTCGGCACGCACCACGCCCGGGATGCCCATCACCTGTTCGAGACCCTGGGCCACGACCTGCCGGTGTTCTCGTCGTCGGTCAAGCTCAACACCCAGTACATGCACGCTCTTCACTTCAGCCTCACCCTGGATGAGGCGACGACCGTGGCCGACACCCTCGAGCGCCTTGCCGCCAACCCGCGGATCGCCCTGACCCGGAAGCGGTCGGCCAACCAGATCTTCTCGTTCGGCCGCGACCACGGCTACTACGGGCGGATCCTCAGCCAGACCGTGCTGCCGGTCGACACGCTGGCAGTGCGCGGCGGAAACGAACTGGTGGGATTCTGTTTCACGCCGCAAGACGGGAACGCCTTGCTGTCGTCGATAGCCGCCACGCTGTGGTACCTCCACGGGGAGGTGGGGGAGCGCCTCGAGGTGCTGCGCCGCTTCCTGTTCCAGGAGGTCTAGGGGTTCGGGGCCGGTGCTACGACCGGTAGCGCCAGACGATTCGGCCCCGGCTCGGGTCGTACACGGAGAGGTCCAGGTCGACCTTGTCGCCGGGGAGGATGCGGATGTAGCGGCCGCGGCGCATCTTGCCCGACGCACGCGCCAGCACCTCGAGACCGCCTTCGATCTCTACCTTGAACATGGCGTTGGGGAGGGTCTCGATGACCGTTCCCTGCACGCGTACGACATCGTCCTGCTTGGTCAAGGGCCACTCCACTCGAGGGGCGTGGCACGCCCCTTTGATGAACGATGAACTCTCCCATCGTGCGGCGAGCCGGTCAAACCAATTGGCAATGCCGGGGCGAGAGGTCTCGTGGACTCGGTCCCGGGTTGTTGCCCTCTCCGCTCGGCCACTCCGTGGCCTCGAAGAACTCC
>DATECY010000135.1:0-7244 GCA_035286665.1 Acidimicrobiia bacterium | reverse complement strand
CCTCGCTATCGTCCTGCGGGCCGCGGAGGAACATGACCACCAGTCACCACGGGGACGATTCCACCATCATCGTGATGCGCGCCGGCGCGTCGGCTGCCGAGGTCGACGGCGTGGTGGAACGACTGCGCGACGTCGGCGCCGAGGCTCATGTGTCCGTCGGGCAGCTGCGCACCATCATTGGAGCCGTCGGTGATCGGTCGGCGATCCAACAGCTCCCGTGGGAGGCCTTTCCCGGGGTTGAGCGAGCGGTCCCGGTGCTCAAGCCCTACAAGATCGTCAGCCGCGACTTCCAGAGCGCCGACTCGGTGGTGATGGTGGGCGACGTCGCAGTTGGTTCCGGCGACGTCACGGTCATCGCCGGACCGTGCGCCGTCGAGAGCCGAGACCAATTGTTCTCAGCGGCCCAGGCAGTGGCCAACGCGGGGGCGAAGATCCTGCGGGGTGACGCCTTCAAGCCTCGAACCTCCCCGTATGCGTTTCAGGGACTCGGTGAGAAGGGCCTCGAGTTGCTTGCCGAGGCTCGCGAGGAGTTCGGGCTGCCGTTCGTGGCCGAGGTCCTCGACCCACGCGACATCGACCTCGTCTCCTCCTATGCCGACCTGATTCGCATCGGCACGCGCAACATGGCCAACTTCTCTCTGCTCGCCGAGGTCGGCCGGCAGGACAAGCCGGTGCTCCTCAAGCGCGGCCTCAACGCGACGATCGAGGAGTGGCTCAACGCGGCGGAGTACATCTACAAGGAGGGCAACCACCAGGTGATCCTCTGTGAGCGCGGCATCCGCACGTTCGACACCCAGACCCGCAACACCCTCGACATATCAGCGGTGCCGGTGGTGAAGGGTCTGTCGCACCTGCCGATCATCGTCGACCCCTCGCACTCGGGTGGGCGCAAGGCGCTCGTTGCCCCCCTGGCGCGGGCCGCGGTGGCCGCAGGTGCCGACGGGGTGATGATCGACGTCCATCCCGCTCCGGAGACGGCCAAGGTGGACGGCGCCCAGGCGATCCTCCCCAAGGAGTTCGCCACCCTGATGGGGGAGATCGAGGCGGTGGCGAAGGCACTGGGCAGGCGGTAGCCCGCGATTGGCGATGAGCCAGGCTCGCCAATCGCCAATCGCCAATCACTACTCCCGCCCGTAGAAGATCCGCTCGACGACGCGTCGGGCCCGCCGGGTCACCCTGCGGTACTCCTCCCGTAGCGCCGAACGCGGATTGTCCTCGTAGCCGAGTGACCGCGCCAGGCGCGCCGCCTCCTCCGGGTCGGTGGGCAGCGAGTCCCTCACCCGGCCCGCCTGCAGGAAGAGGCGGTTCCTCACCGTCGCGCAGAAGCGGTAGGCGGCGTCGAGCACGGCGGCGTCCTCCCCTTCGATGAGCCCTGCCGCGGCGAGGCGGTGCAGTCCTTCGATCGTGGATGGCGAGCGAATCTCGGGAATGGCGTCACCGTGCATCATCTGGAGCAGTTGCACGGCCCACTCGACGTCGGACAGCCCGCCCCGGCCCAGCTTCATGTGGAAGTCGGGGTCCTCGCCGATGGGGATGCGCTCCCGCTCCACCCGGGCCTTCATCGCTCTCACTTCGCGAGTCCGATCGTCGCCGAGCCGGGGCGGGCATGCCCGGCGGGCGGCCTCGTCGATGAACTCGGCGGCGAGTTCCCGGTCGCCGGCCACGGCTCGGACCCGAAGGAGAGCCTGGAGCTCCCACGTGCCGGCCCAGCGGTCCCAGTACGCCCGATACGCGCCCAGGGAACGGGCGATCGCCCCCTTCCTCCCTTCGGGCCGGAGATCGAGATCCAGGACGGGCCCCGGGAGGTCGATCGGTGAGCGAGCCAGCATGCCCATCAGCGACTCGGTGACCCGGGCGGCTGCGGCATCGGATCGGTCGTCGCCGTCGCGGTACACGATGAGGGCGTCGAGGTCGCTGGCGTAGTTGAGCTCGCGCCCGCCCCACTTTCCGACGGCGATGACCGCCATCGTCGGGGCAGCGCCTTCGATCGACGCACTCGCTTCAGCGAGGGCGGCTTCGACGACCGCGTCGGCGGTGGCGGCCAGCCTGCGTCCCACCGCCTCCTCGTCGGCGAAACCGGCGAGGTCGGCCATGGTCGTGTGGAGCAGCCGTTCGGCGTGGAACCGATGCAGCGACTCGGTCCGTGCTCGGCGATCGCCACGCACTGCGAGCCGGGCGATCAACTCGGCGGCCAGGTCCGTCGGTTCGGCGGCGAGTCCGGCGTCGTCGGCGAGGCCGGGGAGGGCGGGGGGGATGCGGTCGATCAGCTTCCCGGCAAGCCGCGACGTCCCCAGCAACAGGCACAGGCGCTCGGCGACCGCCGGCTTGTCCCGCAGCACCGACGCGATACCGTCGGGAGTGGAACCGAACAGCAGGCGAAGCTGCTGCAGTCCCAGGTCGGGGTCGGGGGTGTCCGACAGCCATCCGAGCATCAGCGGGAGCAGTTGGCGCATGAGGCGGCTGCGCCGGGAGAGTCCGCCGGTGAGTTCGGAGAGCGCGGCGCGCGCCGCGGCGGACTCGGTGAAGCCGAACGCCGACAGTTGGCGCTCGATCCTCTCGACCGCCGCACCGGGGACGTCGGCCATCGCCTCGAGCAGCGGCCGGTAGAACAGCTGCTCGTGGATGGTGCGCACCCGGGCGCGATTCGCCAGGAGCGCCCCCTCGAAGGTCTCCAGGGCGGAAGCGCCGGCGCCGTCCCGGTACCCGGCGGCCTTGGCCACGCGCTCGCGGGAGGGGGCGTCGGCCGGCAGGGTGTGGGTCTGGCGCAGGTCGTACATCTGGAGCCGGTGCTCGACGTGGCGGAGCCATCGGTACGAGTCGGCGAAGTCCCCGGCGTCGCCGCGGTCGACGTAGCCCGCCTCACCGAGACGCGCCAGGCCATCGAGGGTGTTCGCGGCGCGCAACTCCGGGTCGGCACGGCCGTGGACGAGTTGCAGCAACTGGACGGCGAACTCGACGTCGCGGATGCCGCCGACGCCCCGCTTCAGCTCCTCGTCACCGGCGACGAGACGCTCGGTCCGGGTCTTCATCGCCCTGATCTCACGAACCGAGTCCGCGCCCAGCGTGTCGGGGAAGACGAACGGCTCGACCGCCGTCAGAAATGCGGTCCCGAGGGCGGCATCCCCCGCCACGAACCGTGCCTTCATCATCGCCTGCAGTTCCCAGGTGTGTGCCCACTGCTCCCAGTAGGCCCGATAGGAGTCGAGCGACCGGGTGAGCGGTCCCGATGCCCCCTCGGGCCGGAGCCCGGCGTCGACCCGGTATGCGATGCCGATGCCGGTGCGCTCGGTCAGCCTCCGGATCAGCCCGGACGCCGCGTCGGCCGCGGGCGCCTCGTCGCCGTCGTGGACGAACACGAGATCGATGTCCGAGGCGTAGTTCAACTCGCGACCGCCCCACTTGCCGAGGGCCATGACTGCCAGGGACGCCGCGGCGGGGCCCGGCGCGTCGAGCGCGGCCCGGACTGCGGCGTCGGCGAGGTCGCTGAGCGCCGCGCCGACCGCGGGCATGTCGATGCGGCCGGTCAGGTCGAGCGCGGCAATGGCGAGCAGGTGCCCGGCGACGGCCCGATGCATGGACGTCGCTCGGATCTCCGGTTGTCGGAGCCGGTCCGCGCTCAGCAGCGGTCCCGCCGCCTCGCCGAGCGCGCGTATGGTCGCGGTGAGGGCCCGGCTGGACCCGCACACCGCAACGAGGGCCAGCGCCGTCTCGTGGTGGGCGAGGTCGGGGAGGTCGGCGAGCACGCTCGCGACGCGGGCGACGGACGCCTCGGGCTCCGGTCCGGACCGCAGGGCGCGGCGCGCCTCGTCCGGGAGCATGCGGATCGAATCGTCGGTCATGGGGATGAGGCTAGGAACGCGGGGACCCGGGCCGACGACGGGGACGGAGATCGAGGGGTTGATACCCTCCGGCCGATGCGCATCCTCATCGACGGCATCCCCACCGCGGAATCCGATGCCACCATCTCGGTCTTCGATTGGACGGTGATCCGCGGGTTCGGCGTGTTCGAGGTGGTGCGGTCGTACGGCGGGGCGACCTTCCGTCTCGGGGCGCATCTCGATCGCCTCGAGCGCAGCGCCACCGCTCTCGGGATCGTCCCGCCCGGCCGGGACCGTCTCGCCGGGTGGGTGAGTGACATCGCCGCCGCCATGGGGGACGGCCAGGTGCGGGTGATCGTCACCGGCGGGGGCCGCGACCCCGAGGTCGCGGCGGCTTCCCGGACGATCGTCATGGGGGAGCCCCTTCCCGAAGTCCCCGAGCGGCTGTCGGTGCTTCCCACCGTCGCCCCATGGCATCCGGCGACCGACACCTCGGGGTTCCCGGGGGTCAAGTGGGTGTCGTACGCCCCCAACATCCTGGCGACGGATCGGGCCCGGGCGGCCGGGTACTCCGAGGCGCTCCTCGTCACTCCGGAGGGGATCGTGCTCGAAGGGCCGACGTTCACGGTTGCCTGGGTGGCCGACGGCCGTGTCGAGACGCCATCGCTGGACCTCGGGATCCTCGCCTCGATCACCCGTGAGGTGATGCGCGAGTGTGCCGTGATGGTGGGCGTCGAGGTGACCGAGGGCCGCTACTCGCTCGATCGCGTCCTCGCCGCCGACGAGGTGTTCGCCCTGTCGACGGTGAAACAGGTTCGGCCGATCGATCGGATCGGAGACGACGAGATCGGCACCGGACCGATCACACGCTCGCTGGCCGGGTCGTTCGCGGAGGTCGTCCGCTCCGAGACGGGCCACATGCCGCCCCAGACTCCGTAGACTCCCCGGTTCCCGACCCGGATGGTGTATGGAGATTCGAACGCGATCGCAGGTGGTCAATCCGACGGCAGCGGAACTCCGCACGCTCTCCGAGGCGCAGCCGAGCAGCCACCTGACGAGTTTCGGGAATCTCGACGTCATCACCACCGTGACGGCTCGGTCGAAGGGCTCGACCTTCATCGTCAGCGACGATCCCGACCGTCACACCGATCCGACCATCACCCGCCAGCAGTACGACGCCATCGCCCGCCGCCAAGACGAGTTCTTGCGCGACCGCGAAGTCGTCGTGCTCGATGGGTACATCGGCGACCACCCCGACGCCCGGGTGCGCACCCGCCTCGTCATCGAGAAGACCAATGCCAACATCGCCGCCAAGCAGCGGCTCCTCTACTTCCCGACGGACGACGACGACGCGAAGCCCGAGTTCACGGTGATCTACACCCCGAACCTCACGGCACCCGGCTTCCCCGACGATCGGGTGATCGCGGCCGATCTCGACGCCGGGGTCACCCGGGTGCTCAACGCCGACTACTTCGGCGAGTCGAAGATGAGCGGGCTGCGGATGTGGGACGCGCTCATGTATCGGCGCGGCGGTCTGGCGCTGCACAGCGGGTTGCGGATCGTGGGCGAGGGCGACGACCGCCGCATCGGATTGGTCGTCGGGCTGTCCGGCACCGGCAAGACCACGACCACGTTCTCCAAGGTCGGCGGCGGAGCCCCCGTGCAGGACGACTACGTCGCCCTCTTCCCGGGCGGCCGGGTGTACGGGACGGAGAACGGCACGTTCGCCAAGGTCTACGGGCTCACCCCCGAGTCGGAGCCCGCGGTGTGGCACGGGGCCACCCAGCCCGGGTCCTATCTGGAGAACGTGGCCATCGCCGCCGACGGCTCGCTCGACTTCTTCGACAAGTCCCACACCGAGAACAGCCGGGCCGTCATCGCCGGAACCGACATCCCCGGGTTCGTGGCGCCGATCAACGTCGAGCGTGCCGACTTCATGGTGATCCTCAACCGCAACGGCAATGTCATCCCCGCGGTCGCCCGACTGACACCCGATCAGGCCGCGGCGTACTTCATGCTGGGCGAGACCCAGGGAACCAGCGCGGGCGGCAAGGCCGAGGCGGGGAAGTTCCTGCGCATCCCCGGGACCAACCCGTTCTTCGCCTACCGTCACGAGTGGCAGGCCAATCGCCTCCGTGACATCCTCGACACCTGTGACCTCGAGGTGTTCGTCCTCAACACCGGGACCGTCGGCGGGATCGCCGGCGAGGACGGCTCGCGCAAGGTGACGCCCGCGGTGTCGGGAGCAATCGTGTCGGCCATTGCCTCCGGGACCATCGAGTGGGAGCTCGATCCCGACTTCGGCTACTCGGTGGCCACTTCTGTCCCCGGGGTCGAGGATGGCGGATTGCTCCGACCCCGGATCCTCTACGAGGAGCAGGGTCGGGCGGCGGAGTATGCCGACATCGTCACTCTGCTTCACGCCGACCGCAAGGCCCACCTGGAGAGTTATCGGGATCTGCGCCCGGAGATCGTCGGCGCGGTGTGAGTGGGACCGTCGCTGCCGCGCTCGTCGACGACCTGTGGCGAATCGCGATCGAAGAACCCGACAGCATCGACGACGCCACCCTCGCCGAGTGGCTCGCCGAGGCGACGGCCGCGCTCGATCAACCCGTCGCCAAGGAGCCGGCGGCGGTGATGAGAAAGGCCGTGCGCCTGGCTCGCAAGCTCGCCCGGTACTGGCAGGAGCGCGATGCATCGTCGCTGCCCGACTGGCGCAATGGAGTGGACGAGGCGCTCGGTGCGTTCGGCTGGGAGCCGCAACTGGATCTCGTGCGGTGGGCTCTCGATGCGTCGCCCGATCCCATGACCTTCGACGAGGTGAAGACGCGGTTCCGAGCGGTTCATTTCACACCGTGGATGGAAGGTGTCTCCTACGAGGAGTGGCTGGCAGACCGGTGAGGTTCGGCGTGCTCTCGTCACCCCCGTGTGCCGTTGTCGTCTTGACGCTCGTTCTGGGTCCGTGAGGGCGTCGTCGGCGGTGGGGAGTGCGACCCCCTCAGCCTCGGATCAGGCTGAGATGACAGCGAAGGTGCCGGTCCCGGTCGCCACCAGCGTCCCGGCCTCATCATGAACCCGTGATTCGACGTGAACCACTCTGCGCCCGCGACGGACCACGGTGGAGTCGGCTTTCACCAGGCCCGAAGTGACCGGGCTCAGGAACCTGAGGTGGACCTCGATGGAAGCGCATCGATCGCCATCGAGCACCGTCACCGCGGCCAGTCCCATCCCGGTGTCGATCATCGTGAAGAGCACCCCTCCGTGGACAACGCCATTGGGATTCAGGTGGGTCTCGCCAATGCGTAACCGGGTGACGGCGTGCCCCGGTTCGACGACCTCCATGTCCATGCCGAGGAAACGACGAAGGGGAAAATCGTCATGGTCGAGTCGGTCCATTCTGACGACCCTACCGGTTCGCAACCGGGG
>DATECY010000134.1:0-7534 GCA_035286665.1 Acidimicrobiia bacterium | reverse complement strand
GCGAATTGCGGCCGAGCGGAGCGAGGCGCCGACCGCTCACGAGAACAGCTGCTCCAGGGTCGGGATCGCTTCGGGAAGGGCGATGGCGATGAGCCGGTCACCGCCGGCGATGACCGTGTTCCCGTGGGGGATGAGACCTTTACGACCTCGAACGATCCCACCGACGATCGCCGACCTGGGCAGCCCGATTTCGGTGAGGGTCTTGCCGACTGCGCCGCTCTCGGCGGGCACCTGGAGCTCGATCGCCTCGGCGGCGGTGTCTTGGAACGTGGCCACGGAGTGAATGAGCCCGCGTCGCACGAGGCGCAGAATCTCGTTGGCTGCCGCGAGACGGGTGGAGACCCCGGCGTCGATCCCATGCCCGCTGAGGAGCGACACATAGGCGAGGCGCTGGAATCGCGACACCGCGATCGGCACACCGAGAGCCTTGGCGACCAGGCATCCGAGGATGTTCACCTCGTCCCAACCCGACAGCCCGAGTACGACGTCGGCGCTTTCGACGCCCTCGGCCCGCAGCACCGCGGGGTCGGTGGGATCGCCCTTGACGACCACGAGACGATCGTGCCGAGCGGCGAGGTCATCGCACCGATCGGCATCGGGGTCGACGAGCACGGTGCTGATGCCGGCATCCACCAGCAGTTCGGCGGTGAGCAGAGCAAGCCTCGTCGACCCGAGGATGAAGGCCTTATGGGCACGATGCTGCTCGAGTCCCATGAGCTTGAGCGCCTCAGCCGAGGACCGCCCACTGGCGACAACGAGCACGTGATCGCCGGCGTTCACCATCGAGTCCCCGCGTGCGATCGTCGTCACGCCCTCGCGCACCAGGGCACCGACGATCCAGTCCCATCCCGTCACCCGTTGCCGCAGCGCCCGAAGGGTGATGCCGTCGAGAGGGGCATCTTCCTGCACCCGTCCGCCGAACAGGCTGATGGTCCCGTCGGCGAATTCGACCACCTCGGAGACTCCGCCCCGCCGCACCAACAGCAGCAGTTCCCTGGCGAGCGCTTCCACAGGGTCGATGACGACGTCGACGCCATGCGCCTGGAGATCCTCTCGGAGCGTCGGATCCTGGACGCGTGCCACCCGGCGGGGACCCCCGAGACGGGCGGCGGCTTGGGAGGCCAACACGTTGACCGCGTCGGACGACGTCACCGCGATGAGGAGATCGGCGTCGGCGACGCCGGCGGCTTCGAGGACGCCGATGCTGGCGCCGTTGCCGGAGATCACCTTGCAGTCGACCAGGTCCCTGAGCTCATCGGCCCGGTGCTCGTTCGCTTCGATGACCACGACGTCCTGGCCGTCCGACGTGAGCCGCTCTGCGAGGTAGGAGCCGACGGCGCCGGCTCCCACGATGACGATCCTCATGCGGCCTCAGAGGGGTGGGGGAAGCGTGCAAGAGGCTAGTAGCCGCCTCGGCGGGACCCGCCGTGCGAGACGTTGGACCTTGGACAGACAAGCCCGCAATGCGCAATGCGCAATGCGACAGACACCTGGTCGACGCTCTTGCTGAGAGCGGAAGGCGGGCGGCGGAACGCGGATCGGCTGGTGGCTGGTGGCTGGAGGCTGGCTAGCCTCCCCCTCCGTGATCCCCCCCGGGCGGCAGTCTCGTGCCCACGTCACCTGGATCTCGTCCGACCGGGCGATCCCATCGCGGTTCGTGCGCCCGGTGCTGCGATTCACCCGGGTCGAATCGTCCGGCGGAATCGTCCTGCTCCTTGCCGCGGCGGCGGCGTTGGTCTGGGCGAATGCACCATTCGGCGAGACGTACGAGCGATTCTGGAACACCCACGTCGCGTTCAGCGTCGGTGGCTTCCATCTCGACGAGTCGATCCGACTTGTCGTCAACGACGCCCTCATGGTCATCTTCTTCTTCGTGGTCGGCCTCGAGATCAAGCGAGAGCTGGTCTCGGGCGAACTGAGAGATCCCAGGGCGGCCGCCCTGCCGGCGATCGCCGCGCTCGGCGGCATGATCTTCCCGGCGCTCATCTACGTGGCCTTCACCATCCAGGGTGGCGAGGGGGTGCACGGGTGGGGGATCCCGATGGCGACGGACATCGCCTTCGCCGTCGGCGTGGTCGCGCTGCTCGGGAACCGGGTCCCCGTCGGTGGCAAGCTCTTCCTGCTCGCCCTCGCCATCGCCGACGACATCGGGGCGATCACCGTGATCGCCATCTTCTACACCGACAAGCTCGCGCTGGGGTACCTGGGGGCGGCGCTCGTCGGCCTGGCACTCATGTACCTGGCCCGCCGGGTTCGTGTCCGATCTCTGGCCTTCTATGTCCCGCTCGGGGTCATCGTGTGGTTCATGCTGTTCGAGTCTGGGGTCCACGCCACCCTCGCCGGGGTGGCCATCGCCCTGATCACGCCGGCGACCGCGATGTATCCAGACCGGGAGTTCCATGATCGCGCCACCCGCATCCTCGGGCGATACGACTTCGATGCGAAACGCCCGGACGCCGTGGAGCGGATCGACTTCGACGCCCTCGAGGTGTCCGCGGTCGCCAAAGAGTCGGTGGCGCCGCTCGATCGGATCGAGAACGCGTTGCACCCGTGGTCGTCATTCGTGATCGTCCCGATCTTCGCCCTCGCCAACGCCGGGGTCCGGTTCACCGGAGTCGATTTCATCGCCACCGCCACGCATCCCATCGCCCTCGGGGTGGGACTCGGACTCATCGCCGGCAAGACGATCGGTATCACCCTCTTCACATGGCTGGCCGTCCGTCTCGGCGTCGGCGTGCTCCCCCGCCACACTTCGTGGCGGCACATCGTCGGCCTCGCAGCCGTGGCCGGCATCGGATTCACCGTGTCCCTGTTCGTCACCGGTCTGGCCTTCGATACCATCGAATTCGCCGACCGGGCCAAGACCGGGATCTTCATCGGCTCCGCGGTCGCCGGAATCGTCGGCTTCGTGGCGTTGCGAGTGATGAAACCGCTCCCACGGGATGAGGGTGACGCATGAAGCCGATACGCCGCATCGGATGGATCATGATGACGATGGGACTCGTCGCCGGTGCCTGCTCGTCGGACGGCGCCGAATCGACGACCACCGCGGCCGCTCCGACGACGATCACAGCCATCACGACGACGACGAGCACGACGGAGCCGGTACGGCCCACCGAGACGATCGCCTACACCGCCTTCGAGGTCCACCTCGAAGGCGACCCCGAGGCAGAAGCAGCAGTGGCGGCTCTCTACGAGTGGCTCGGAGATCGCACCTTGCCGGAACCGGACGTGCCCGCAGCCTTGCTCGATCACCTCACCCCGATAGCTCCGACCGATGCGGCGACCATCCAAGCAACCCTGTCGAGCGGAGAGGCATTCGGGGGACGGGTAGGGGTGGTCACCGCCGATGACGACGTCGTCCTCCTCGCCGACGACGGATCCGGATGGAAGGTCGTCGGGGCCAAGCTCACTCGGTTCGGGTCGGACCCCTGGTACGGGGACCCTCTCCGGTACGTCCTCATCATCGGCACGGACGCCCGGCCCGGACAGGGCCAGCAGCTCTACCGGGCCGACAGCATCCACATCACCTCGTCGAACATCGCCCTCCACTCGGGTGCCGTGGTCGGTTTCCCTCGCGACTCATACGTCGACTACTCCGGAGGCACCGACAAGTACAGCAGCGTCAACGCCCGGTCCGACCGGCACGCCGAGGAGATGGTGGAGGTCGCGCAGAACCTGAGCGGCCTGCCCATCGAGGGTTATCTGATCACCGGGTTCCTGGGCTTCGAACAACTGGTGAACGATTTCGGGGGCGTACTGGTAAACGTCCCGTTCGCCATGGCGGAGTCGCACTCACAGGCCTACCTCTCCGCAGGATTGCAGCGGTTGTGGGGGGCGAATGCGCTTGCCTTCACCCGCAACCGCCATCTCACCGGCGGAGACTTCACCCGTTCGTTCCACCAGGGCCTGGTGATCCTCGCCGCGCTGCGGGGGGCAACCGACGAGAGCATCGCCGACCTCCCGACCCTTCTGGGGATCCTCAGCGCCCGCACCTGGACGAACCTCCCCCTCGGCGACCTCCTCACGGTCGCGGCGACGGCTTTTGAGATCGACCCCGACACCGTGGAGAACATCGTGCTCGAAGGGACGGTGAAGACCGTCAAGGGCGCCTCGGTGGTGCTGCTCGACGAGGAGAGCACCGCCGCCGTGTTCGCCGATCTCTCCGATGGCGTGCTCACCCCCGGGGGATGAGCAACCGGTCGAGAGCCGAGCCGACGACGAACGACGCGGCAGACAACCCGATGACGGTGACCATCCCGGCGAGAGGAAGTGACGCCGACTCGAACAGGCTGTGCCCTACGGGGCTGTAGATCACCAGCGCCTGGAGCACCGCCGACGCGAGGAGCGACCAAGCCAGCAACCGGTTGCCTCTGCCCTCGACCCGGGCCCTCACCTCGTAGGCGTGGGCCAATTGGACGAGAACCAGGGTGGAGAACACCATCGTTCGCACCACGGGCCATTCGTAGCCGAACCAGAAGTGCCCGACGACGAGCGCGCCGATGGTGGCTGAACCGAGCACCAGCGATCTCCGCAGCAACCGACCCCAATCTCCAAGCACGTCGCGCGCCGTCTCCGGTGGACGGGTCATGACGTCGACGGCGGCCGGGTCGACACCCAGGGCCAGCGCGGGCAGCCCGTCGGTCACCAGGTTGATCCACAGCAGTTGGGTGGCGAGCAACGGGTCGCCGAGGCCGCCGAACACGAGGAAGCCGATGAGCATGACCATCACCTCCGACGCGTTGCAGGCCAGCAGGTACCAGACGACCCGTCTGAGGTTGGCGAAGATCGTCCTGCCTTCGCGCACCGCGGCGACGATCGTGGCGAAGTTGTCATCGGCGAGGACGATCGAGGCCGCCTCCTTGGCGACGTCGGTGCCGCTCCCCATGGCGACGCCGATGTCGGCGGCTCGGAGGGCAGGAGCGTCGTTGACGCCATCACCGGTCATGGCGACGATCGCCCCTCTGCGCCGCCACGCCTCGACGATCTTCACCTTGTCGAGCGGGTCGATCCGGCTGAACACTCGATAACGATCGATCTCGACGGCGAGAGCGTCGACGTCGATCTCCCGCAGCCGGTCACCCGACATCACCTCTCCGCCGTCGAGGATCCCGACCTCCTGGGCGATTGCCGCGGCGGTGACGGCGTGGTCCCCGGTCACCATCACCACATCGATCCCCGCCCGACGCGCCTCGCGAACGCCCGGTGCAGCCTCTGGCCTGAGGGTGTCGCTCATTCCGACGATCGCCACGAGCACCAGGTCCTGCTCGGCCGCGTCGGCGCCGTCGGGCGGCTCATCGGTGGTCCGGTAGGCGAGGGCGAGCGTCCGCAGCCCCCGCTCGGCGAGGTCGGCGGCGTGGCGGAGGATCATCTCCTTGCGGGTGTCATCGAGCGACCCGACCGCCGATCCCTCCTCGATCGAAGACGACGCCGCCACCACCACCTCGGGAGCTCCCTTGACCGCCACGATCAGACCGTCACCGACCCGATGGACGGTCGACATCCGCTTGCGCCGAGAATCGAAAGCGAACTCGTCGACCCGGGGTGCCCCGGCTCGCAGCGCATCGGGATCTTCACCGGCGGCGGCCACCGCCATCAACAACGCCACCTCGGTGGCGTCGCCGATCCACCCACCCTCGGCGGCGCGGGCGTCGTTGCACCACGCCGCAACCTCCACGAATCGCCGCCCGCGCCGATCAGTGGGGTCGACGCCGGTGAGTGCCCATCTGTCGCCGGCGACGATCACCTCCACGACGCTCAATTCGTTGTGGGTGAGCGTCCCGGTCTTGTCGGTACAGATCACCGTGGCCGCACCAAGGGCCTCCACCGCCGGTAGCCGCCTGACGATGGCGTTGCGGCGCGCCATCCGCTGGACTCCTCCGGCAAGGGTGATCGTGACCACCGCCGGAAGCCCTTCGGGGATTGCGGCGACGGCCAGCGCGACGGCGGTCAGGAACATCGTCTGCGCCGAATAGCCCCTTCCCCACCCTGCCAGGAACACCACCGCCGCGGTGCCGAGGGCGAGAACCGCGAGACGCTTGCCCACTCGGTCGAGTTCGACCTGGAGCGGCGTCGGAGGCTCCTCGATGGACAGTGCCCCGGCGATGCGTCCGAACTCGGTGCGTGGTCCGGTCTCGACCACGATCCCCGTTCCCCGGCCGGCGGCGACCGTGGTCCCCGAGAACACCATCGACCGGCGATCACCCAGCGAGCCCTCGGCGGCGACGGAGTCCGTCTGTTTCATCGTCGCAAGCGATTCGCCGGTGAGCGACGACTCCTCCACCTCGAGGTGGGCGACGTCGAACACCCTGGCGTCGGCCGCGATCTTCACGCCGGCCTCGAGAACGATCACATCTCCGGGGACAAGGCCGTTCGCCTGCACCCGTGCCCGACGGCCGTTCCGAACCACCACCGCCTCGGGAGCCGCCAGGTCGCGGAGCCGGCCGAGCGCGCGTTCTGCCCTCGCCTCTTGGAAGAACCCGAGGAGGGTGTTGAGGACCACGATCGCCCCGATCACCCCGGCATCGAGCCACTCATCGAGCAGAAAACCGCTCACCGCTGCCGCCACCACCAGGAGCCACACGAGGGCGCTGCTCATCTGTTCGAGGAGGAGACGGATGGTCCCCGGGCCGTGCGCGGCCTCGATGGTGTTGGGACCCTGGTCGATCAGCCGCTGCGCGGCCTCATCGGCCGTCAGGCCCCGATGCAAGTCGGTACCGAGCGCAGCGGCGACCTCGTCCACGGTCATGGCGTGCCATGAATGCATGGAGAGAGATTGGCACAGACCGGGAGCGGTGCCGCCGTTCCCCCGATGCGCCGTCGGCGGAATGAAACGATTCGACCCATCCGCCGATGACCATCGCGAGGACATCAAAGGAGGGGCGCTATGTCGACACACACCGACACCCGAACGCACCGAGCGACCTGGCGGCCGTGGAGCCCTGCGCAGCTGCTGGTCGCCGGCCTGGGTGGCTTCCTCACCGTGCTCGCCGTTGTGGTGCTCGCCCGCGGCGGGATCTTGGCGTGGACCGCACCACACACCACCGTGTGGGGCTTCACCCACACACCGCTGATGGGCGTCATCGAGCTGGCCCTCGGATTGCTCATCCTGACCGCCGCCGCAGACGCCATCTCCGCGAAGAGAACCCTCACCGGGATCGGCGTGATCATGGCGGTGTTCGGGGCGATCGTGCTCGTAGACCCGCACGTGTTCCGCGAGGCGCTCGGCGTGAACCGGACGATGGGCATCCTCTACGCCGCGCTCGGAATCGCTGGGTTCTTGCTCGGCAGCGTGTCGCCCGTGATCCGATCGGACTCGTGACTCACACGGTTCGGACGCTGGAGGGCTCGGGTCCGAGCGACGTGACACTGGCGGCGAAGGCCTAGCCTCCGCCGCCAGTGCGCGCGGTCATCGAATCCTGGCGGGCCGACCCCAAGACCGACGAGCGGATCGTCCATGTCGAGACCGTCCCTGCCCACGGGGCGATCTACGAGGACCTCGACCCACCCCTCCCCGACCGGCTCGTCGGGGCTC
>DATECY010000133.1:0-12764 GCA_035286665.1 Acidimicrobiia bacterium | reverse complement strand
CACTCTGGAGGCGGCGCCCGGCCGCCTCTTGAACGAACGAGGCGGGATGCTACCCCCGGCTCTGACGCCGCGGCGGGCTGACGAGCCAGTTTCTCGGCCTCAGGAGGCGCCGGTCGAAACGTCCCCAGGTGATGGTATTCGGTGGGTCCGAGCTGTCAGCTCGGACCCAGCAGGCAGCTGAGCCGCTTGCAGCAGGCAGCAGGCAGCAGGCAGGCGCGTCGGCACCCATCGTGCGCTTCGAGCCCGCCGGGGCTGACGCGTACGGGCACCCGACGCGCGACTGCAGGCTGCAAGCTGCAGGCTGCAGGCCCGGGCGTCAGCCCGCCGCGTGCTCCCCCCGCAGGCTCCACGCCGCGATCCCATAGGAGCCGAGGCCGACGATCAGCGCGCTCAAGTAGACGACGGCGGCGATCACCGGGAGCAACCAGAGCACCCCGCGCCACACCACCACGCCCATGACGAGTCCCAGAGCAGGACCGCCCTTCCCGCGGAGCAGCAGCGAACCGAGCCGGGTGACCGTGGGGAGTGGCCCGAGGAACAGCGCGATCAGCCAGGCGAGGAGGATCACCAGGGCCACCGGTATGCCGACCAGAGTGAGGAACAGCGGCAGCACCAGCATCGGTGGAACGAGCAGCATGCCGAGCCCGACCAGCGCGGCGCGCCCGGGGCGCTCGCCGGCGACGACGAACGCCCGCTGCGACGTGGATCGGAAGAGCCACTGCCCGATGATCCCGGCCGCGATCAGGCCGAGCACGCTGAGGATGGCGAACACCCGGGTGACCGCCATCGCCCACACCGGCGCCAGCACCGGGGTGCGCACGAGGCGGCCGCCGAGGACGGCGGCGGGATCCACGTTGGCATCGGTCGAGGCCCGGTAGATGACGTCGCCGCCGACGCGTGCCGCCGCTCCGATGGCGAGGCGGTCGACCCTGGCCTGGATGTCGCGCCCCACGGTTCCCCCGATGCCCATCCGATACGTCTGGGCGCGCACGTCGCGGCCGACGGTTCCATCGAGGTTGACTTCGGCGCCGAAGAGCACGGCGTCGCGTCCGATGTCCCCGGGGATCGATGCCTGCCCGACCACCGCGGCCACGTCGTCCCCGACCGATCCGGTGATCTCGAGACTCACTGCGGCGACACGCACCGAACCGTCGACCCGGCCCGACACGCGCACCGTGCCGCCCACAAGGCCGAGTACGTCACCTTCGACGGTGCCGATGATCGAGAGGCTCCCGGTGATGACGAAGAGATCCCCCTGCACGGTCCCTTCGACGATCACCGAGTCGGCAACCGCGTAGAGGTCTTCGGGGGCGACGTCGGTGACGATCACCTGATTGGACACCGCCACCGATCCGACCAGGAGTGGAAGCGCGGCGATCACGCCGACGGCGGCGAGGCCGAAGACCCGATCAGAGCGGGATCGCATTGCGCAGCCACTCGAGCAACGGCCACGGCACGACGCCGACGATCACCGTCACCGTGGCGGCCACCGCCAGCACCACTCGCGCACCGGCAGGCACCCCGATGCGGCCGGCGCCCTCGCCGGCGGGCTGCATGTACATGAGGACGATCACCCGCAGGTAGAAGAACAATCCGGCGACCGAGGCGATCACGCCAACGATCACCAGCCACAGGTAGTCGGCGTCGATGGCCGAGCGGAACACCGCGACCTTGCCGACGAATCCCGCGGTGAGTGGGATGCCGCCCATCGCCAGCATGAGCAGGCCGAGTACCGCGGCCAGCCACGGTGATCTGGTGGAGAGACCCGCGTAGTCACTCAGCGGGGCGCGTCCCTCGGTCGGCCCCGACACCACCGCGGCGACGGCGAAGGCGGCGAGCACCTGGACCGAGTAGGTGGCGACGTAGAACCACATGTCGGGGATCCCGCTCGAACCGGCGACGAGGGCGGTGAGAATGAACCCGGCGTGTGCCACCGAGGAGTACGCCAGCATCCGTTTGAGGTCCGTCTGGGCGAGGGCGAGCAGGGTGCCGACGACGATCGATGTCGCCGCGAGCACCGCCACCGCCGGCGCCCAGTCGGTGATCCGATCGCCGAGCGCGACGGTGAGCACCCTGGCCAGCGCGGCGAACCCGGCGACCTTGGCCCCCGAGGCGAGGAAGCCGGTGATGCCGCCCGGTGCCCCCTGGTACACGTCGGGTGCCCACATGTGGAACGGTGCCGCCGACACCTTGAAGGCCAGTCCCACCATGAGCATGGCGGTCCCCGCCATCAGAACGCCTTGCGGCAGCAACAGCACGTTCCCGGTGAGATAGGCGCCGACGCCGCTGATCGAGGTGGTGCCAGTGGCGGCGAAGACGAGGGCGATGCCATAGAGGAAGATCGCCGACGCCACTGCTCCGAGGAGGAAGTACTTGAGGGCCGCCTCGTCGGCGTCCGCTCGCTCACGAGTGAACCCGGCCAGCACGTAGAGACTGAGCGAGAACACCTCGAGGGCGATGAAGAGCATGACCAGGTTCGCCGATGCGGCCATGAGATGCGCGCCCGAAGCGGCGATGAGGGTGAGCACGACGAACTCGGCGCCGCGGCCACCCTGGGAGCGCACCAGCGGCCACGCCGCCATGAGCCCCAACCCGGCCAACGGGAAGATCACCATCCCGGCAAAGGCGCCGAACCCGTCGACGGCGATCATGCCGCTGAAGAACGAGGCACCGGCATCGCCGCGGTATTGGGACCACTGCAGCGCCACCGCAACCGTGGCTCCCGTCAACCCCATGGCCGCAGCGACCCCCCACCAGCGATGGCCGGGGTGCCATTGCACGTCGACCATGAGCAGCATCACGATCGCCACGACGATGACGACCTCGGGTGCGACGGACAGGATGGTCATGGGCCCGGCACCTCGAATCCCGTGGTCCCCAGATCCGGAACCACGTACGTCGTCGTCTGCTCGATCCGCTGGAGGATCTGATCGACCGACGGCTGAATGCGGTCGAGCGCCGGCTTCGGGTAGATCCCAAGGAAGAGAATCAGGACGATCAGGGGGGCGAGGATCAGGGTCTCGCGCACGCCGAGATCGCGCAGGCCGCGGTTCTCCTCGACCGTGATCGGGCCGGTGAACATCCGCTGGTATGCCCACAGCAGGTAGACGGCGGCGAGCACGACGCCGAAGGCGGCAACGATCGCGTAGGCGGGCAGCGACAGGAACGACCCGACGAGCACGAAGAACTCGCCGATGAACCCGTTGAGGCCGGGCAATCCGATCGAGGCGAACGCCACGAACAGGAAGATCCCGGCGTAGCGCGGCATCACCGTCGCCAGCCCTCCGAACTGGCCGATCTCGCGGGTGTGGCGCCGTTCGTAGATCATCCCGACGAGGAGGAACAGCGCGCCCGTGGTGAGGCCGTGGTTCACCATTTGCAGCACGCCACCCTGGAGGCCCTGGGTGGTGAGGGCGAAGATGCCGAGTACGACGAACCCAAGGTGGCTGACCGACGAGTACGCCACGAGGCGCTTCACGTCGGTCTGCACGATCGCCACGATCGCCCCGTAGATGATCCCGATCACGGCCAGCACCGCCAGCAGCGGCACCAACTGCACCGATGCCTCCGGGAACAGCGACAGACAGAACCGGATGAGGCCGTAGGCCCCCAACTTGAGCAGGATGCCGGCCAGGATCACCGACCCTGCCGTCGGAGCCTCGACGTGGGCGTCGGGCAGCCACGTGTGGAACGGGAACAAGGGCACCTTGATGGCGAACGACAGCCCGAATGCCCCGAACAGCCACAGCTGCGCCGTGTGCGACAGGTTCGCGTCGAGCAATTTCACGAAGTCGAAGGTGGGACCGGCGTCGCCGCCGCCGAGAAACCCGAGCGCCAGGATCCCGGCGAACATCAAGGCCGAACCGAGCGCCGTGTACAGGAAGAACTTGACCGCGGCGTGCACCCGCCGCTCGCCCCCCCAGATGCCGATGATGAAGTACATCGGGACGAGCATCACCTCCCAGAACACGAAGAAGACCAGCAGGTCGAGGCTGAGGAAGACGCCGAGGATTCCCGCCTCGAGCAGGAGCATCGCCGCCGCGTACTCACGCGGACGATGGGTCACCGACGTCGAGGCGGCGAGCGCGATCGGGAACAGCAGGCCGGTGAGAACGACGAGCAGCAGCGAGATGCCGTCCACCCCGAGGTGCCAGCCGACACCCCACGGCTTGTACCAGGTGGCCTGCTCGACGAACTGGAAGCCGGCCTCGCCGACCTCGAACTCGACGAGGAGCCACACGGTTGCGCCGAACGTGACCAAGGCGGATGCCACCGCCACCGGCAGCACCAACTCCGTGCGGCGGAGAGTGAGCACGACGAGCGCGCCGGCCACCGGCAGGCCGATGATCACCGAGAGGATGGGGAAGCTCATGGGCGCACTCCATGCACCCGCGATTCGCAATTCGCAATTCGCAATTCGACAGACGTGTTGGATCGCTCCGGCGAATTGCCAATTGCCAATTGCCAATAGCCGCGACCGAAGCGAGCCATCACAGCCCCCCTCGGCTCAGGAACCACGCCAGCAGCGCTACGGCACCCACCACGACGGCGGCCGCAGCCGAGCGGACGAACCCGGTCTGGATCGGCCGCAGCCATCCCCCGGTCTTGCGGGTGAGCGCGCCGACGCCTTCGACCGCCCCGTCGATGCCGCGGGCGTCGAACCGGAAGGCCAGCCAGGCGGCGGCGAGCTTGCCGGTGCGGGCGAACACCTGGCCGTAGACGTCGTCCACGTAGTAGCCGCGACCGATGAGCCGCCAGGCAAAGCCGGTCTCATCGGGAACCCGATCCCGATACCGCGCGGCGGCGAGGCCGATGCCGACGAGCGCCGCGGCCACCGACACCATCGCCAGGGTGAGCGCGGTCGTGCCGGTCGGCGCCGCGGAGAGCCGGACCGCCTCGAACGCCGGGTCGAGGAAGTGCTCGAGCGAGGTCCGGAACGGTGTGTTCACCAGGCCGCCGACCACCGAGAGGCCGGCGAGCGCCATGAGCGGAACGGTCATCACCGCGGGTGACTCATGGGGATGGACACCCTCGTCCCACCGAGGCGCGCCGAAGAAAGTGAGCCACATCATCCGTGTCATGTAGAAGGCAGTGAGGAGGGCGGTGACCACGCCGACGCCCCACAACACGGTCCACGCGCCCCCGCGGTTGAAGACGGTGCCGAGGATCTCGTCCTTGGACCAGAACCCGGCGAGGGGCGGGATCCCGGAAATGGCCAGCCAGGCGATCGCCACCGTGGCGAACGTGGCGGGCATCTTGCGACGCAGGCCGCCCATCTTCGTCATGTCCTGCTCGCCCCCCATCCCATGGATCACCGAACCGGCACCGAGGAAGAGCAGCGCCTTGAAGAAGGCGTGGGTCATGAGGTGAAACACGCCGGCGACGTAGGCGGCGGCGCCGACGCCCATGAACATGTAGCCGAGCTGGCTGATGGTCGAGTAGGCCAGCACCCGCTTGATGTCGGTCTGCGCCACGGCGACCGTGGCGGCGAACAGGGCGGTGGCGGCACCGACCACGGCAACGGTCCCGGCCGCGACCGGGGCGATCTGGAAGATCGCCCCGGTACGGGCGACCATGTAGACGCCGGCAGTGACCATGGTCGCCGCGTGGATGAGGGCCGACACCGGCGTCGGGCCCTCCATGGCGTCGGGGAGCCAGACGTACAACGGAAGCTGGGCCGACTTGCCGGCGGCGCCCACGAGGAGCATGAGACCGATCGCGGTGGCCGCACCCGTGGTGAGCACCCCCGGGGCGTTCTCGAACACGGTCTCGAACCGGAAGGTCCCGAAGTGGGAGAACACCAGCATGAGGGCGATGATGAACCCCACGTCGCCGACCCGGTTGACCACGAACGCCTTCTTCCCGGCGGCCGCCGCGGTCTCCTTCTCGAACCAGAACGAGATGAGCAAGTAGGAGCAGAGGCCAACGAGCTCCCACCCGACGAACATCATGGCGAAGTTGTCGGCGAGCACCAGGATGAGCATCGAGGTGATGAACAGGTTCAGGTAGGTGAAGAACTGGCCGAACCGGGCGTCGCCCTTCATGTACCCGATCGAGTAGAGATGGATGAGGGCGCCGACGCCGGTGACCACCAGGGTCATCAGTGCGGAGAGGCGATCCCATCCCAGTTCGGCATTCACTCCGAACGCCGGCATCCAGGTGAACCAGCGCACGGTGACCGCCTGGCCGGTGCCGGTGAAGAAGTCGGCTGCGGCGACGGCGGCGCAGGCGAACCCACCGGCAACGGTGAGGGTGCCCAAGATGCCGGCGAGCGGTTCGGGAAGACGCTTGCCGACGAACAACAAGATCACGCTGCCGCCGAGTGGGAGCAATATCGCCAGCGAGACGAGGGCGGCGGTCATCCGCGCAACTCCGACAACTCGTCGACCGACGCGGTCTTCCGTCTGCGGAATACTGCGACGATGATCGCCAGCCCCACCACGACTTCGGCGGCGGCGACCACCATCACGAACAGCACCGCCACCTGGCCTTCGATGGTCGCCAACTGGCGGCCTGCGGCGATGAAGGTGAGGTTCACGGCGTTGAGCATCAGCTCTACGGACATGAACATGACGAGCGCATTCCGTCTCAGCAGGATGCCGCCCAGGCCGATCACGAACAGCAGTGCCGCGAGTGCCATGTACCAGCCGGGAGTGACGGTCATTCGTCCCCTCCATCGTTCTTGAACAGGGCGAGTGCGATCGCACCGGTGGCGGCGATGATGAGAAGCAGGGCGGTGATCTCGAACGGCAGCACCCAGCGCCGGAACAACTGGTCGCCGATCGCCTCGATCGTCCCGTCGATCGCGTCGACACCCTGCGCCGGCCCCGTCACCCACACATGGCGGCCGGCCAGCAACACCCCGACGCCGAAGAGCACGAGCAGGCCGAGGGCGAGCGGACGCTGCAGGAAGATCTTTTCCGCGCGGTCCTCGGCCTTGTCGACCCCGATCAGCATGATGACGAACAGGAACAGCGTCATCACCGCGCCCGCGTAGATGATCACCTGCACGACGGCGACGAACTGCGCCCCGTTGGACACGTAGAACACCGCCATCGAAAACATCGTCAGCATCAGCCCCATCGCCGAGTAGACCGGGTTGCGTGCCCAGACCATGGTGAGCGCCCCGAACAGCGCACAGATTCCGAAGATCACGAAGAGGGTGAGCTCAACCACGTGCGCCCCCCTCGGGGTCGCCGCTTCCCGTTTCCCGTTGCCCCTTGCCCGCGTCTGCTCCCCCGCCCATTCCGATGGGAGGGGGCTGGGGGGAGGGCACCGCCTCACGATCACCGCTCGCCGTGTCGTCCTCTCGTACCCAACTGCCGGCCAATCGGCCCACGGATTGCCCCTGCTCCGCCGGCCGCAGGCCTGCGCCCAGGGTCGGGGTCCATGCCGGGATCCCCTCGTAGGCGGCGCGGCCCGACGGCGAGGTGGCCCGCATCCACCCGTCGGCCTGGAGCAACTCGCCCTTGTCGATGAGGACGCTGTCGGGCTGCGGATGCGGTACCGACCCGTCGGGGTTCATGAGCAGCTCGGACCGCGTGTAGATGGCGTCCTGGCGGTCGGTCACCGACATCTCGAAGAGGTGGGTCATCGTGATCGCCTCGGTCGGGCAAGCCTCCACGCACAGTCCGCAGAAGATGCAACGCAGCATGTTGATCTCGTAGACGAACCCGAACCGCTCACCGGGGCTGACCGGGGCGTCTGCGGAGTTCTCCTTGCCGCGCACATAGATGCACCGCGCCGGGCACACCCCGGCGCACAACTCACACCCGATGCACTTCTCCATCCCGTCCGGGTACCGGTTGAGGACGTGACGCCCGTGGAAACGCTGCGGCTTGACCCGCTTGTCCTCCGGGTACTGCGTCGTGACGCGGTGGCCGGGGAACATCTGCTTGAGCGTCACCCAGAAGCCGGCAAACGGTCCACTCATGACGTCACCCCTTTCATGACCATGGCGTCCCGAAGGTCGCGAACGCCTTGGCCACAGTGAACACCACGAGCCAGCCGAGGCTGATCGGGATGAGCCGCTTCCACCCGAGGTTCATCAACTGGTCGTAGCGAAGCCGGGGCATCGTCGCCCTGATCCACACGAAGACGAACAGCAGGGCGTAGGTCTTGAGCAGGAACCAGAAGATCGGCACCAGCCAGCCGACGTAGGGGAGGTCGGCGCCCGGGCCGAGCCATCCGCCGAAGAAGAGCGTCACCGCGATCGCCGAGACGTTGAACATGTTGATGTACTCGGCCAGGAAGAACATGGCGAAGCGGAACCCGGAGTACTCGGTGTGATAGCCGCCGACGATCTCCGACTCGGCCTCGACCAGGTCGAACGGCGCCCGATTGGTCTCGGCGATCGCCGCGGTGAAGAAGACCCCGAACGAGATGATGAGCGGGAAGAAGAACCAGGCCGGGAACCAGGTCGTGACCACGTCGAACACCGGATTGAGGACATGGAACACCCCGGGAAGACTGACGTGACCGATGACGCCCTCCTGTGCGTGCACCAGGGTCGTCATCGACAGCGTGCCGATCCCAACGTCTCCGCCCAACCTCGCCGACGCCTGGATCACCACCGGCACCAAGGCGATGCCCATCGCCGCCTCGTAGGAGATCATCTGCGCCGTAGCTCGCACGCCGCCGAGCAACGGGTACTTGGAACCCGACGCCCACCCCGCCAGCACCACGGCATAGACGGCGACCGACGACATCGCCAGGATGAACAGCAGGGCGATGTTGAGGTCGGCACCCTGGAGGGTGACGGTGGCGGTGCCGATGTGGATCGGCGCCCCGATCGGCACCACGAGAAAGATGAGGAACGCCGGGATCATCGCCACGATCGGCGCCGCGAGATACATCCCCACCTCGACCCTGCGGGGACGGATCCCCTCTTTGAAGAGCAGCTTCAGCCCGTCGGCGAGGGTCTGGAGGATGCCGAAGGGGCCTGCCCGGTTGGGGCCGACCCGGTTCTGCATGAAGGCGACCACCCGCCGCTCGTACCACACGAGGACGAGTGCGGTGAGCATGAGGAACGCGAAGGCGAGGACGACCTTGATCACCGCCGACCAGAACACCGAGCCGAACAGGGTCTCGAGGAGGTGGGTCACTTCGACACTCCTCCCGTCCCCGGCGTGACCGTCACCGACGAGGGCGCACCCACCGACACCCCGAGGTTGAACGGCAGGTACACGGTGCCCGGCGCGAGCGAGTCGTCGGCGATCCAGGGCAGGTCGGCTGTGGATGCCGGACCGGCCACGGCAGCAGTCGCCCCTTCAGCCAGTCCGATACGCGCCGCATCTGCAGGATGCACGTGGAGGATCGGCGCCTTCACCAGCGGAGCGAACGCCGGGCCGGCGATCGTCATGGTCCCCTCGTCGTAGAGCACCCGCGCCAGGTGGAGCGCCATCCCGTCGGCGGGCGGCGTGGTGGGTACCGGTGCAGCAGGCAACGGTCTGGCGGCGCCTGCCGGCAGGGCGGCGAGCATTCCGTCGCGACCCCGGCCCCAGTCGAGTGCGTCCCACGTGATCCCCGCGTACGCCGGCGCCACTGCGGCGATCTCCTTCGCCATGGCATCGGTTCCGCCCCCAAGGGAACGGCCCAGCCTGTCGGCCAGGTCGCCGAGGGCTTCGACCAACGACCGGCTCAGCCCGGGCCCGGGGACGATTCGGTTGGCCTTCTGCACCCGGCCCTCGAGGTTGGTCGTCGTCCCCTCCACCTCGGAGAACCCGTCGACGGCAAGGACGACGTCGGCACGGCGGTTCGAGTCGTTGAGGAAGAGATCGAACGAGACCACGAAGGGTCCGGGCTCGGTGGCTCCACCCCCCTCCCCCCTTCGGGGGACTCCCCCCTGAGGGGGGAGAAACGCTCGGGTGGCAAGGTCACGGTCGGGATGATCGGCGGCGGGATCGGCCCCGACCAGGACGAGGGCGCCGATCGATCCGTCGGACAGGCCGGCGAGGATCCCGTCGGTGTCACGACCGTGGTCGGGGACGGCGGTGCCCCACGCGTCGGCGAGTGCGGACCGTGCCGTCGCGTCGGACACCGAAGCCCTCCCCGGAAGCAGGGTGGGGGCGAGGCCCATGTCGAGCGCCCCGTACAGATTGCCGCGACGAGACACCGGCATCACGGTGGCGTCGGGCAGCGACGCGGCGAACGCGGCGACCGCGGTGGCGAGATCGGCGGACTCGGCGAGACCGGTGCGTCCCACGATCGCCACGACCGGACCGGACTGCAGCGCCCCCGCCACCGCGGCGAGGTCACCGGTCCCGGCGCGAAGGCGATCGAGGAGTTCGAATCCTTCCCCGGGCCGATAGTGGACGACGTGGTCGGCATCGGGGTCGAGGCCGGTGGCGCGGGGATGGATGACGATGAGGGTGGACCCGAGGGCGGTGGCGGCACGGCGCACCCGCAGGTGGAGGACCGGCAACTCCTCCTTGAGGTCGGGCGCCCACACCAGGATCGTCTTGGCCCGCTCGAGATCGTCGATCTTTCCGGTCCCGCCGACGAGGAGGGCGGCATCGACTGCGTCACCGACTCTGGCGTCGACGTTGCCGGTGCCGACCACCGACCGCAGGAACTTGCCAAAGGCGTAGGCCTCTTCGTTCGTGCCCCGGGCTCCCCCGATACCGGCCACGCCGTCGGGACCCTTGTCCGCGATCACCTGCTGCAGACCCGCGGCGGCGCGATCCAGTGCCTCATTCCAGGTCGCCTCGCGCAACTCGCCGTCCTCGCCGCGCACCAGCGGGGTGGTGAGGCGGCCGGGGGCGCGTAGATATTCGAACCCGAACCGACCCTTGTCGCACAGCCAACCCTGGTTCGTCGTGGCGACGTCGACGCCGAGCAGGCGCACCACCTCGTTCTGGCTCGCCTGGATCGACACGCGGCAGCCGACCGAACACCCGCCGCACGTGCTCTCCACCGCTTCGAGGTCCCACGGCCGGGCGCGGAACCGATAGGGCCGGGCGGTGAGAGCGCCGACCGGGCAGATCTGCACGGTGTTGCCGGAGAAGTAGGAGGCGAACGGCTCGTCGGGGAAGGTGTTCACCTGGGTGTGATTGCCCCGATCGATGAACTCGATGAGGGGGTCGCCGGAGATCTCGTCGCTGAAGCGGGTGCAGCGGGCACACAGGATGCAGCGCTCCCGGTCGAGGAACACCAGGTCGTTGATCGGAATCGGCTTGGTGAAGTGACGCTTCTCCTCGACGAACCGGCTCTCGCCCGGTCCGTGCGACAGCGTCTGGTCCTGGAGCGGGCATTCCCCGCCCCGGTCGCACACCGGACAGTCGAGCGGATGATTGATGAGGAGAAATTCGAGGACGCCCTCCTGGGCCTTCTTCACGACGTCGGAGCGGGTGTGGATCACCATGCCCTCGGCGACGGGCATCGTGCACGAGGTGGTGAGCAGCCTGCCGCGCGGCCCCTCGACCTCGATGAGGCACATCCGGCACATGCCCACCGGCTTCATGTGCGGGTGCCAGCAGAAACGGGGAATGTAGGTGCCGGCCTCCTCGGCCGCCTTGATGAGCAGTTGCCCGGCGGGGACCTCGACTGCCTTGCCGTCGATCGTGATCGTGACGCGATCAGACATCGGCGGTCACCGCCCCCGGGATCATCGCCGCCACCTCGTCACGAAAATGGCGCATGATCGATGTGATCGGAGACACCGTCGACGGGCCGAGCGGGCAGATCGTGGTCATCGCCGGAGGCCAGCGGAGTCCCGGGGAGATGTTGTCGCACACGTCGAGGAGAAGATCCATGTCGGCGGGCCGGCCGTCGCCGCGCAGGATGCGATCGAGGATCCGCTCCAGCCAGGACGCGCCCTCACGACACGGCGTGCACTGCCCGCACGACTCGTGGGCGAAGAACCGCACCACGCTGAGCGCGGCCGCCACGACGTTGGTGGTCTCGTCCATCACCACCACCGCCCCGGATCCCAACATCGAGCCGAGCCGTCCGGCGTCGTCGATGGTGACCGGCTCGTCGAGGTGGAGCGAGGGCACGAACCAGGTGGCCGACGCCCCGCCGGGGATCCAGCACTTGAGGGCCTTGTCGCCCCTGATCCCGCCGCCGAGGCCGTAGATGAGGTCGCGCCACGTCATGCCCATCACGATCTCGTAGTTGCCGGGGCGGCGGACATGGCCGGAGAGCGAGAACAACCGCGTGCCGCGAGAGCCTTCCGGCCCGATGGCGTCGTAGGCGGCCCCGCCGTTGACGATCATCCACGGGACGTTGGAGAGCGTCTCGACGTTGTTGACGATCGTCGGCTTGGCGTACAGGCCGGCGATGGCGGGGAACGGTGGCTTGATCCGGGGCTCGCCTCGCTTGCCCTCGAGGCTGTTGAGCAGGGCAGTCTCTTCGCCGCAGATGTACGCCCCGGCGCCGAGGTGCACGGTGATCTCGACGTCGAGGCCGCTGCCGAGGACGTTCACGCCGAGGAACCCAGCGGCGCGCGCCTCGTCGACGGCGCGCTGGAGGCGACGGGCCGGGCGGGGGTACTCGCCCCTCACGTAGACGAACGCCTGGTTCACCCCGAGCGCGTACGCGGAGATGATGATGCCCTCGACGAGTTGATGGGGGTCGCGTTCGAGGAGTTGACGATCCTTGAACGTCCCCGGCTCCGACTCGTCGGCGTTGACCACCAGATACCGCGGCCGGATGTCGGGCGGCAGGAACCCCCACTTCACGCCGGTGGGGAACCCGGCGCCGCCGCGGCCCCGGATGTTGGACGCCTTCACCTCTGCGACCACCTCGGCCGGGGTCATCGTCAG
>DATECY010000132.1:0-24475 GCA_035286665.1 Acidimicrobiia bacterium | reverse complement strand
GGGGCGTCGCCGGTGAGATGGCGTCGGAACACCGCGGCCATCGCCGCGGTCTGGTTCAGCATGTCGACGGCGCCACGCCCCCAGATGAAGCCGTCGGAGCGCTCACCTGCGAACGGGTCGACCGACCATCCCTCCGGGTTCGCCGGAACCACGTCGACGTGGGCCATCAACATGAGCGTCGGCGACCCCGGGGTCGTTCCGGGAACGCGGTAGACGGCGCTCCTCCGGCCCGGAAGCGGTTCGAACGCCTGCCCGTCTGCTCCCAGGTAGGCGGCGATGGTGGCCACCGATCGATGCTCGTGGCCCGACTCGGGCGTGCCGTCGTTCACGCAGACGTTGCGGATCAGTGCAACGAGCAGTTCGCCGACCTCGGCTCCAGGAATCGTCATGAAACCCTCCGATCTGCGAGCAGGGCTTCTTCCGGGGTCCGCAAGCGGGCGCGCCCGGAGCCGTCGGAGGAATTCGTCGTGTGGCACTCGCCTTTGACGAACGGCGGCTCATGGTCGAGGGCCATCAGGCATCGCTCCGGTGCATGGTGATCGACCGCGCCGAGAAGCCGTTCGACTCGAAGAAGTTCTTCGCATCGCGGTGGCCTGGGGACACATGGGCGTCGAAGAGGGCGATGCCCCGCGACCGCGCGTCGCTCATGAAGAGCCCCATCATCGCCTCCCCGACTCCAACCTGGCGGGCGTCGGCGGCCGTGTAGATGAACCGGATCGCCGCCACGACACGTCCCTGGCCCTGCGGAAGCAGCGGCTCGTCGCGGCCCAGCAGAAACCCGAGCGGCACCCCGTCGAGCGTTCCGACGTAGCCGAACCATGGGGGGCCGGACAGGGCCTCTGCGAGCGTCGCCTCGAGGGGCTCGGCGAGTCCCTCGGCGTCGGACCACAACGGGCGGAGGGCATCCATCTCATGTGAGAGCGAGCGGTACAGCCCGGTGATCACGGCGGAGTCGGCCGGGGAGGCGGGTCGGGCGTCTGTCAGCACGGTCCCAGGGTACGAGACCATGGGACGCTCAGGCGCAGTCTCTGCAGAGCTTCCTGCGCTTGTCGGCGAGTTGGCTGACGCGCTTCACGAGAAAACACGACTGGCAGACGAATTCGCCCTCGCCCGCAGTCTCGGCGGTGACGTCGAGTTCGATCGCCTCCCGGCGCAGCTTGCGGATCTCCTCGGCCTCGTCGACCGGGAGGGTCTCGGCCTCCTCGTCGGCGGTGAGCATGTCGAGCTCCTCCGCCTCCAGTTCGTCGAGAGCCTCGTCTTCTTCTTCGTCGTCGTCGACCTCCACTTCGAGGTCGCCGTCGATGTCGGCGACGGCGACCTCGGCTTCTTCGAGATCTTCGAGATCTTCGACCTCCTCGACGTCGGCGATGTCTTCGACGTCCTCGGTGTCGTCGTCGACCCAGTCCTCGTCGGGCTCGTCAAGATCGTCGGCTTTGGGCGGCATGGGTCCCTCGCGGTCTGGAAGCGGCCGGAGTATATCCCCGGTCGACCGGCTCATATGGCCAAGCGAACTGCGCCGGCCACGACGGCCAACGTGAACGGCCCACGACCGATCCGTACTCCATCCACCGACACCATCCACGAAGGTGGCTGATCCACTTCGGCGTGAGCCACCGGGAGGCGCCGCACCATGTTCGATCTCACATGCATGCCGGTACGCAGGGCAGGTCGGAGGCGGGCGAGCACCCGTCGGCGACCGGTGAACAGCTGGAGGTCGACCACGCCATCGACGAGTGTCGAGCGTGGAGCACCGACCCATTCACCCCAGAACTGTCCGTTGAGGACGAGAACTCCTGAGGCCATCGTCTCGACCGGGTTGGCGCCTGCACGCACGATCACCGGACCGGCAACCCGCAGGGGGCGCGGCCACATGGGAAACCACGCGGGCCCGCCGGCGAGCAGTCCCGTGGCGACGGAGTTGAGGAAGGCAGCGCGCCCGAACCCTCCGCTGACGACACCGATGTCGATCAGGTACGGCGTCCCGTGGGCCATGCGGGCGACGGCGGCAGGGAGGCTCTGGTCGAGAGCAAAGGTGCGGGCCAGGTCCGATCGGGAGCCACCGGGGAGCAAGGCGAGATCGACCCGACCGGCCATGCCGGCGCTGAGGGCGCTGTCGACGACCATCGCCACGTCGGCGTCTTGGCCGGCGACGGCGAACCGGGTGAAGCCGTCGGAGATCTCGCGACCGACTGCGGCCGCCAGGTCGTCGCCCGGCTCGCCGCCGAAGCGGTACGACACCTGTTGGTCGATCAGCTCACTGGCGATGCGACTCCGATCTGCTCCGCGTCCGAGGAAAACGCGCCAGGTCACAATGCACCGGCGGCAGCGACGACGCCCCGATCGAGGCCCCTGATCGCCGCCCGCACCCCGGACGGCTCCGGCCGTTCGACGTCGGCTATCTGGCGCAGCAAGTCGACCAGCTGGCGGCAATTGCGGACGAAGTCGCCCACCTCTTCCTCGTCTCCGAAGAGGTCGGAGAGCTCGTCGCCGCGCACCCATCGCGCGGCGGTGGAGGCGAACCCGGGGTCCGGGGCGCGGGTCGGAGGAAGTCCGGCACGCCCCTCCTCGGCGGCGATGGCGGTCCACAACTCCTCGATGCGCGCGGCGCGTGCCGCAATCGCATCGGGCCACTCCGCCTCGGCGGGCTCGCGACGGGGCTCGAACGTGAAGGCCGTGACGAGCGCCGCAGTGTCGGGGCCATCGAGCCCGTCGAGGAGACCCTCGGCCAGGGTCTCCCCGAGGACGAGATCCATCTCGTTGTAGAGGCGCCGGAGACGCTCTCCCTTTGGAGTGAGCGCCCAGCCCGCGACGTATCCGCGCCGCTCGAGCAAGGCGAGCAGCGCACGAAAGCCGGGGACGACCCCGGGTCCGAGGGCGGCAGCATGGCGTCGCCGAGCCTCGATACGGTCGGCGAGACGATTGGCCGCTCGCGCCGCCTCGATGTGGGCGGCGATGCCGGGAACGTCCGGCAATGCGTCGCCGAAGGAGACCACTTCCCGCGAGCCGGGTGTGAACGTGCCGAGGAGATGCGCGACCGTGCGACGGTAGGGCAGTTCCCGGGGGCGGAACGGACGGGGAAGCTGTACCCGGCCGGTCCTCGCCACGGTGTCGGACATGCGTTCGGGAGCGATGCGCCGCACCTCGGCGGCTTCGGACACGGTGAGGAGACGAGGGCGCTTTCCCGTCCCCCTGGCGATCACCGCATGGCGGACGAGGGCACCGTGCTCCTCCCACTCGAGGACGTCACCGGGCGACGTCTGGGCGGCGAACGCGGCAAGCGCCTTGTCGCGCGAAGCGGGCATCGCGGTCGCCAGAGCCCAGACGTCGACGTCGGGGTGAAACGCCTGGTTCTTCAACTCCGCGAGTTGCGCCTCATCCGCGGCGAGCTCGTCGGCGATGTCGCTGCGGCGCCTCGTCTCCGCGTAGGTGGCGAACGACGATGACAGCAGCGCCTCTGCTCGTTCGCGGTCGTAGCGGGCGACGAGATTCACCGCCATGTTGTAGGTGGGGCGGAAGCTCGACCGAAGCGGGTGGCTGCCGCGAGCGGCGATGCCGGCAACCCGCTCGAACGGCACGTACGGAGAGTGCATGATGACCGCGGTTCCATCGGTGTCGATCCCCCGCCGGCCGGCGCGTCCGGTGAGCTGCGTGTAGTCCCCTGCCTGCATCAGTTCGTGACCCTCGCCGGTGAACTTGGACAGGCTCTCGATCACGACCGTTCTCGCCGGCATGTTGATCCCGAGTGCCAGCGTCTCGGTGGCGAACACGAGGGTCACCAGCCCGTTGGCGAAGAGGTGCTCGACGGTCTCCTTCATGGCAGGGACGAGTCCGGCGTGGTGCGAGGCGACGCCGGCCCGCAACGCGTGGATCCATCGCCCGTAACCGAGGACGGCGAGGTCGTCGGGTCGAAGGTGGGCGGTGGCCGCTTCGGCGATGCGGGTGATCTCGTCGGCCGCGGCCGGAGTGGTGAGCCGGAGGCCCCGGTCGACGACGGTGGTCGCAGCCGCGTCACACCCCCTGCGGGAGAAGATGAAGTAGATGGCAGGCAGGAGGCGCTGCGATCGGAGGAGCTCGCACGTCTCGTGGCGGCGGGGGGCGGCATAGCGGCGAGTCCCCGCGGTTCCCCGCAGCATCCTGACGATCCTCTCATTGGGGCGGTGCCCGTTGAACACCGGAAGCATGCGCAAGCCCCCGCCCTCCCACCGGTCCCGCATCAAGTACTCCGATTCGAGCGGCACCGGGCGCTCTCGCTCGACGATCAGCTCGGTGTCGCCCCGCCGATCCCGGAGCCAACCGGCGAACTCCTCGGGGTTGGCGATGGTCGCCGACAACGCCACGAGCGGTATCCGGCGATCGAGGTGGACGATGATCTCCTCCCAGACACCCCCACGCGCCCTGTCCTGCAGATAGTGGACTTCGTCGAGGATCACCACACCGATCTCGTCGAGGTCGGAACTGCCTGCATACATCATGTTGCGGAGCACCTCGGTGGTCATCACGACGATGGGCGCCGCTGCGTTGATCGAGTTGTCGCCGGTGAGGAGGCCCACCCGATCGTCGCCGTGTGACGCCCGGAAGTCGCCGAACTTCTGGTTGGAGAGCGCCTTCAACGGTGTGGTGTAGACGGCGCGTCGTCCCATCTCGAGCGCCCGAGCGATCGCCGACTCCGCCACGACCGTCTTGCCGGCTCCCGTCGGAGCCGTCACCACCACGGAGGCTCCCCGATCGATGGCGGCAGCGGCCTCCACCTGAAAACGGTCGGCCGAAAACGGGAGGCGGGCCAGGTAGCCGGTGGCGGTCACCGATGCAGGGTGAAGCGGACGAGCCAGATCGTCGCCTCGTAGAGAAGGTACAGCGGCACCGACAGCAACAGGAGCGTCAAGGGGTCACCACTCGGCGTGATCACGGCCCCGATCGTCACGATCGCCAGCACCGCCCACCGCCGGCCCGACGCCAGTTTGCGCCAACCAACGAGGCCCATTGCTGCGGCGGCGTAGACGAATACCGGAAACTCGAAACTCAGACCGAATACGAGGAGGAAGCGAATCGCGAACGACAGATAGTCGTTCCCGCCGATCACCGGGTCGAGCTTGTCACCCCCGAACCCGAGCAGGAACGACAACCCCCGATCGAGGGACCAGTACCCGAATGCGATGCCCCCCAGGAACAGGATGACCAGGGTGGCGACGATCGGTATGACGACCCGTCGTTCGCGGACGGTCAGCGCCGGCGCTATGAACGCCCAGAGCTGCCAGATGACGACGGGGCTGGCAAGCACGAAACCCCCGAACAGCGAGAGCCGCATGAAGACCGTGAAGGCTTCCGTAGGACGGAAGAAGGCCAAGTCGTGTCCCGCCGCCACGCGCTCGTACGGCCTGACCAGGACGTCGAAGATCCAGTTGCGAAACACGAAGGCCACCACGGCGCCGAGGACGATGGCGAGGGCCGCCTTGATGAGGCGGTTGCGCAGCTCCTCGAGGTGCGCCATCAACGGCTGCGGCTGGCGGCCCCTCATTCGCCGGTCGCCGACGGGTCTTCGGCCGCGGGCTCTGGCGGTGTCTCCTTGGAGAGCGCCGGGCGGTTACGCGGCGTGCGCGGCCCGTCCGGCTGAACCAGGCCGCCGACCGCATCGAGCGTCGAGCGCATCTCCCGGCGGACGTCTCCGAGGGCCCCTTTGATCTCGTCGAGACCACCCACCGAATCGTCGTATTCGGCTTCGAGCCCTGCCTTCAGCTCCCCGGCGGTCTGCTTGAGCTCCCGAAGCACCTTGCCCGCTTGGCGAGAGATCTCGGGAAGGCGCTTCGGACCGAACACGATGAGGGCGACGAGCGCGATCGTGAGTATCTCGGCGGGGCTGACGCTGAACACGGCGGGAATGGTACAAGCGCGGGGTGGGAGGGTCATCGCGTCCGCGGGCCGGCGGCGTGCGGTGAGGAGGTTGCAGGCCTGCAGCCTGCGCGGTGCAAACGGGTCTACGGGAAGGGATCGGAGACGACGGACGAGCGGAGTTCCGCCGGCTGGTCGCTTGTTCGTGGTCGCCCTCTTGGGGCGAGCGACGCGAGCCTATGTGAGCTGATCCGCCCACTCACCGGTGTCGAGAGCTGAGGTGAAGCGGGCGATCTCGGACTCGGTGATCGGGTTGGAATCGTCCACGACCTCGTAGGCGACGCCGGTGGCAAGGAGGATGCTCACCACTCGATGGTTGGCGGGACGGCGCTGTCGATCTCCGCACCCCGGGCAGGCGAACAGGTACGAACCGGTTCCGTTGAGCGCCGTCAACTCGAGCCGAAGCTCGCCGGGGATCAATTCGACCTCTCCGCAGAGGGTGCAGGTCGTCCGAATCATGGTCATCGGTGGGGTCTCCAGGCGGTGTGGACTGTGTCGTCTCACCGGATATCGGAGAGCTGTCCGCACCCCTGAATGACCATTCTTCGGCTAGTCACCGTACCGACTCAGAATGCGTCTGCGGAGGTCGTCGACGGCATCGGAGACATCGCTGCCCGAAACCAGCTCCGCGTCGCCTCCGAGGCGGACCAGGAGTCGAGCGGCAACCGCGGGATCCGCTGCCGAGAAGTCGATCGTTCGCCCTTCGGCGGCGTCATCGACCTCTGACACCGGGTAGTAGTCGGCCACCCACGCTGCGCGTGGGCCGAGCCGGATGCGTGCGGTGACGTCGTCGGGACCCGGTGTGTACCGAACCCGAGGGGTGGGCGGCGCGGCGGGCGGTTCGAAGTGCTCGTCGGTCTCTTCGATGGATCTGACGCGATCGACGCGAAAGACACGCTCGGCGCCCGCACGTCGGCAGTGGCCCGACACGTACCAATTGCCGAGCGCGGTGAACACGACCCACGGCTCGATCCTCCGCACCGTCGTGCGTCCCGACGCCATGGCCGTGTGGGTGATCTCGACGACCCGTCCGTCGCGTGCTGCATTCCGAAGGATGGAGAGCGCCTCCGGTTCGGGGGCCAGGTCCACGTCGATGGAACCTGGGTCCGGGATGAGGGCACCCCGCAGCTTGGCCACCGCCGACGCCAGGGCCGGCGTGGCGGCTTCAGAGGCCTCGACTGCCAGCCCCGAGGCCAACAGCATCAGAGCCTCGGCTGCGGTGAGGCGGAGGGGCCGCGAGAAATACTCGGCGGCGTCGACCACGACCTCGTCCTCGTCGATGTAGGCGTCCATGAGATCCCCGGGACCGTATCCGGGGAGTCCACAGACGAAGACGATGTCGAGGTCTCGCACCAGGTCGGACCGTTGGTAGCCGAAACGGGTGCACACCTCGTCGACCGTGGCCCCGGGGTTGGCGATGACCCACGGGAGCATCGCGAGGATTCGGTTGAGCCGCTCTGCGGTCCGTGCGCTGCTCATGCACCGCTCCTGACGTGCTCGACGAAACGAGCACGCAACTCCGCAGGGCCGACGATCTCAGCCGCATCCTCGAAACCGATCAGCCAGCCGATCAGCGCGTCGGGCGAGCCGACCTCGAGCACCACGGTGATCCCGCCATCCATCGACTCGGTGACAGCCGTACCCGGAGCAAGTTGGCGTCGCGCCCACCAGGCGACGCCGGGGTCGAAGCGCACGGACGCCGAAGTGCGGGCGTCTCCGGCCTCCCAGGGGGCGCCGGGGAATCCGGCTCGCACATCGAAGTCGGTCGGGCGGTCGAAGGCGCCCGCCTTGGTTCCCAGCGATACACCAACCATCCGGTCGACACGGAAGGTGCGTCGCTCCCCACCGACCGATCCCACGAGATACCAATGCCCCATTCGATGCACCAATCCGTACGGATCCAGGCGTCGCTTGGATCCGCGGTACTCGAAGGCGAGCCTTCTCCGGTCGATGACCGCGGTGAATGAGTCGGCGATCACGGCCGGGTCGGCGGCGAGGTCGGCGGCCATCGGATCGCCCAGGCCCGCCATCGGTGCACCTCCGAGCTTCAAGAACGCCCCTTCGCCCGGAGCCTGGCCGCCGAGGTGGACCATGCGGCTGGCCAGGTACAGGGCAGCCCGCTCCTCATCGGTGAGCCCGGGATCCTCCAGGGCGTACTCCTCGGGCGAGATCACGTAGCCGTGTTCCACCTCCCACCCGTCGGTGGGCTCGAGGTGGATGGGCACGCCGAGCGACTTGAGGAGGTCCTTGTCGCGTTCGAACGTCCTGCGGAAGGCGGCATCGCTGTCCTGGTCGTACCCGGCGACCGTGTTGCGGATCTGGTCCGCGGTCACCGGCCGCCCGACGGTCAGCAGAAATGCCAGCAGATTGAGGACGCGCTCGATGACACGCTGCATTGGAGGGCCAGCGTATCGGCCGGGACCTGCCAACGGGAGAGGGCAGCCGGGCGTTGGGCATGAGAAAGAACTCGGTCTGTGGCCCGCAGAGCCCGCATCGATGGGCTCGCCCCGGGATGGGACCTGCGACCCACCGACGCGCACCCCATGCCCGATCCTTCCAACGCTTGTGGCCTCAGAGAGAAGCGATCAGTTTGTCCACCCGCTCGTCCACGGCGCGGAAGGGGTCCTTGCAGAGCACCGTCCGTTGGGCCTGGTCGTTGAGCTTCAGGTGCACCCAGTCGACGGTGAAGTCGCGGTTCTTGGCCTTCGCGGCCTTGATGAAGTCGCCGCGGAGACGCGCCCGTGTCGTCTGCGGGGGTTGGGTGAGAGCTCTGGTGATGTCCTCGTCGGTGACCACACGTTCCATGAGGCCCCGGCGCTCGAGGAGGTAATACAGCCCGCGGTCCTTGGTGACGTCGTGATAGGCCAGGTCGAGCATGGCCAGCTTCGGGTCGCTGAGAGGAACCCCCCGCCGTGAGGAGTACTCCTCGATGAGGTGGTACTTGGCGACCCAGTCGCACTCGCGGCGCAGGTTCATGGGATCCTTCTCCAGCCCGGTCAAGAGGTGCTCCCACATCTCGATGGCACTTTGGACCGACGGTGGAAACCCTGGTGAGCGTGCGTAACGGAGCACCCGATCGAGGTACTCCCACTGCATGTCGAGCGCCGACAGTTCGCGGCCGTTGGCGAGCCGTACCTTGCGCCGACACGTGATGTCGTGGCTGATCTCGCGGATCGCGCGGATCGGATTCTCCAGCGACATGTCCCGGAAGGTCACGTCGTCCTCGAGCATCTGCAGCAATGCGACGGTGGTCCCCACCTTGACGTAACTGATGTATTCGGACATGTTGGAATCGCCGGCGATGACGTGGAGCCGGCGATAGCGCTCGGCGTCGGCGTGTGGCTCGTCGCGGGTGTTGATGATGGGGCGGCTTCGGGTCGTGGCCGACGACACGCCCTCCCAAATGTGCTCGGCCCGTTGGGCGATCGAGAACACGGTGCCCCGTGCCGTCTGGAGGAGCTTCCCCGCCCCGGCGAATATCTGGCGAGTCACCAAGAACGGGATCAGGGTGTCGATCATCCGCTGGAAATCGGTCTGCCGGCTCACCAGGTAGTTCTCGTGGCACCCGTAAGAGTTGCCTGCGGAATCGGTGTTGTTCTTGAAGAGAAACACCTGGCCTCGAATTCCCTCCTCTTCGAGGCGCTGCTCTGCCGAATGGAGGAGGCCTTCGAGGACGCGCTCTCCCGCCTTGTCGTGGGCCACGAGGTCGTAGAGGGCGTCGCATTCCGGGGTGGCGTACTCGGGGTGGCTGCCGACATCGAGGTAGAGGCGGGCACCGTTCTCGAGGAACACGTTCGAGGATCGGCCCCAGGACACGACGCGCCGAAAGAGGTAGCGGGCGACCTCGTCGGGCGAGAGGCGGCGCTGGCCGCGCAGGGTGCAGGTCACCCCGTATTCGTTCTCCATGCCAAAGATGCGTCGTTCCACCCGGCGAGCGTACCGGTCCCCCGGCGACACCGGGGGTTGTGCACGGTGATCGGTAGCATCGGGTCTCGTGGATCACCAAGGGGCACCGTACGTCAGTCTCGCCAAACTCGGCGATCCCGCGGCCGCAGGACTCGCCGTCGCCCTTCTCCGGTCGGCAGGCATTCCGGCGCGTATGCACGGCGAGGGACTCGGTCCCTATCGCATGACGGTCGGTGAGATGGCGGTCACCGAGGTGTGGGTTCCCGAGCCCGATCTCGAGGACGCCAGGGAGGTGCTCGGCGGATCCGACCTGGAGCACGTGCCTCCTGCTCCGACCCACATCGGGGCGCTCGCCGACCCGGGTGCCCTGCCCATGCGTCTGCTGGCCGCGCTCACGATCCTCGTGCTGGCGTGGTCCGTGGTCCGCTGGCTGATGATGGTCGTCTGAGAGCGCTCCTCGGCTCACCCCGGGCTCACGCGTCGACACTCGCCGGCACGTGGGGAGACCGGCGACCTACGAGCGTGCGCTCTGGGTGGCAGGGCCTTCGCCGGCCAACTCGTGGACGGCGAGCCTTCGGAATGACCGCCTGCCCAGTGTTCGATCGACCACCGCCCCCTCCCAACCGGCCTGACCGTTGCCGTCGGTCACGGACAAGCACGCCGCCTTCGCCCATCCGATGGCCGTGGCCAAAGGGGCGTCGGGGCTGAATGCCGCCGTGAGATGAGACACCAGGTCTTCGGCCGAACCGCCGATGGCCGAGATCCGGCTGTCGTGGTAGAGCACCCCGTCGTAGGTGATCCGGAAGATGTGGTTTCCCTCGGTGGTATCACCCACCTCCACCACCATGACCTCCACCTCGAACGGCTTCACGTCCTGGGTGAACACGTGGCCGAGGGTCTGTGCGTAGGCGTTGGCCAGGCTTCTCGCCGTCACGTCCGAACGCGAATAGGCATACCCGGTGAGGTCGGCTCGCCGAATCCCCCCGACCCGAAGTTGCTCGAACTCGGTGTACTTGCCGACGCCGGCAAAGGCGATCCGGTCGTAGACCTCGGAGATCTTCTGCAGGGCGCCGCTGGGGTTCTCACCCAGGATCAGCACCCCGTCGGCGTACTCGACGGCGACCAGCGACTTTCCGCGGGCGATGCCTTTGCGGGCATATTCGGCCCGGTCCTTCATGAGCTGCTCGGGCGGGACGTAGAACGGGAGGGTCATGCATCGCCTCCCATCGCAGTGCGAGCGGCAACGGCGATGCGGTCGTCATCGATCTCCCTGAACCCCATCGACGACACCGTGACGACGTTCGGGTAGATCTCTCTCTTGAGATCGGGGCCTCCGGTGGCGGTGTCCTCTTCGGCGGCAGCGACGAGGGCCGCCACCGCGAGGTCGACTGCGGCGTCTTCGTTCATGTCGGGTGAGTACTGGGTGCGGATGTAAAGGCGGGCATCGCGGCCGCCCGAACCGGTGGTCGCGTAGTCGGTCTCCTCGTACGACCCTCCGACGACGTCGTATGAGTAGAGACGACCCTCCCCGGCGACCCCGTCGAAGCCGCAGAACAGGGGAATCACGACAAGCCCCTGGAATGCCATCGGCAACTGGCGGCGCACCATCGCGGCGAGGTGGTTGGCCTTGCCGGCAAGGCTGAGGCGACGGCCTTCGATCTTCTCGTAGTGCTCGAGCTCGGTCTGGAAGAGCTTGACGAGTTCGATGGCGACCCCCGCCGTTCCCGAAATGGCGACGGCGGAGAACGCATCCGCCGGGTACACCTTTTGGACGTTGCGGTGGGCGATGATGTTGCCGGTGACCGCCCGCCGATCGCCCGCCATCACCACGCCATGGGCGTAGCGGAGCGCCAGGACCGTGGTGCCCTCGGGCGGCTCGAGAGCATCTCCCGCGGCGCGCGTCATGTCCCAGCTTGGCCCGATGCCCCGTGACCGGAGCAGCTCGGTGAACGACGCGGCCGGGGTGCCGGCCTCGAGAGGAAGCCCGTCTCGTGGCGTCGGCGTCACTGCCCGCCCTTTTGGACGTAGTTCTTGACGAACTCCTCGGCGTTCTCCTCCAAGACGGTGTCGATCTCGTCGAGGAGATCGTCGATCTTCTCGGTCAGCTCTTCGCCCACCTCACTGGAGACGGGCTGGTCGGCCTCGACCTTGCGTCCAGAGTCGTCACGACGGGTCTGCTTGCGTTCCTGTTCGGCCATGCTCACCTCCCTCTTCACCTGCGAGTGCTCGGATGAGATCGGCGGGTGTCGGCGACCGCTCGAGCAAGGCGGCGACGCGATCCTTGCCACCGCGAAGAGGTTCCATCATAGGCACCCGCTTGAGAGCGTCTTCGCCGACGTCGAAGATGAGTGAGTCCCAGTTGGCGGCCACGATGGCCGCCCCGTAGCGCTCGATGCACGCCCCCCGAAACCATGCTCTGGTCCGCTCGGGCGGCGCCGTCGTTGCCCGGATCACCTGCTCCTCCGTGAACAGTGTGCGCATCCGACCAGCATCGACAAGCCGGCGATAGAGGCTCCTCGTCCGGTCGACGTCGTGGTACTGCAGCCCGGCGAGACGGAGCTTCGGCGCAGCCCATCCGAGCTGGTCACGATCCCGATACCCGTCGAGCAGCGACAGTTTCGCGGTCCAGTCGAGGCGGTCGGCGGTGCTCGCCGGGGACCGCTCCAGATCGGTGAGGATCTCCTCCCAGCTCTCGATGACGCTGCTCTCGACGGTGGAGACGCCGTGCACCGCAGCATGCTTGGACACCCAGTCGAGGTACTGCCATTGCAGATCGAGGGCCGTGGCGGTCGTTCCATCGACGAGTTCGACGGCGTGGCGCAGGGTCGGATCGTGACTGATCTTCCAGACGGCTTCCACCGGTCTGGAGAGGGTGATGGGGTCCCCGAGGTTGCCGGCCTCGAGTGCTGCGAGGAGTAGGGCGGTCGTGCCCACCTTGAGAAAGGTCTGCACCTCGCTGAGGTTGGCGTCGCCGATGATCACGTGGAGCCGGCGGTACAGGCCGGGATCGGCGTGGGGCTCGTCACGGGTGTTGATGATGGGGCGCTTCAGCGTCGTCTCGAGGCCCACCTCTTCTTCGAAGAAATCTGCGCGCTGGGTGATCTGGTAGCCGACGTCGGGCCGGCCGTTCTCGGAGCCGATCTTCCCCGATCCGGTGAAGATCTGGCGGGAAGCGAAGAAGGCGGTGAGGTGGCGCACCAGGTCGCCGAACGGGACACTCCTCGACACCAGGTAGTTCTCGTGTGCCCCGTACGAGTTGCCCTTGCCGTCGCTGTTGTTCTTGTGGATGAAGAGCCGCTGTCCCTCGGGGAGCGTCCGGTTTGCCGACGCGGCCGCACGCTCCAAGATCACCTCACCGGCTTTGTCGTAGAGCGCGGCTTCGAGGGCGTCGAAACACTCCGGCGACGAGTACTCGGGGTGGGCATGGTCCACATAGAGACGAGCGCCGTTGGTCAAGACGACGTTGACGAGGCCGCTCTCGAACTCCCCCGTCGGTGCCGGGTCGTACCCGAGCCCCCGGGCGTCGCGACCGGGCGACTCCTCGTCGAATGACCATTGGATACGCGTCGACATCCCGGCGTACGAGTTGATGACGAGGCTCGAGGCGAGCACCGGATTGAAGTCCGGCTGGTTGCGGATCGTGACGCCGAATTCCGTCTCGGTGCCGACGACCTTGTGGACTTCGGTCACAGGTATTGGCCGGTGGTGATCGCCTCGATGCTGCGGCCGTCGCCGTCACCATCGATGAGCGTCCTCACGTAGACGATGCGCTCACCCTTCTTCCCGGAGATCCGGGCCCAGTCGTCGGGATTGGTCGTGTTCGGCAAGTCCTCGTGCTCGCGGAACTCCTGCTTGGTCGCGTCGAGGAGGTCCTGGACCCGAACACCGCGCACTCCCGAGGCGATTTCCCGCTTGATGGCTTCCTTCTTGGCCCTCCGCACGACGTTCTCGATCATGGCACCGGAGGAGAAATCCTTGAAGTAGAGGACCTCCTTGTCCCCGTTGGCGTACGTCACCTCGAGGAATCTGTTGGCGTCGCCGGTCGAGTACATGTCGGCCACGACCTGGTCGATCATCCGGGTGATCATGGTTTGACGGTCCCCGAATCGGGCAAGCTCCTCCGGGTCGAGAGGCAGGCCGTCTCCGAGGTAGATGCCGAAGATCTGGCGGGCTGCCTGGTCGGAGGGGCGCTCGATCTTGATCTTCACGTCGAGCCGCCCCGGGCGCAGGATGGCCGGATCGATGAGGTCTTCCCGGTTGGACGCGCCTATCACGATGACGTTCTTGAGCCCCTCGACGCCGTCGAGCTCAGAGAGCAGCTGGGGCACGATGGTCGACTCGACGTCGGATGAGATGCCGCTCCCTCTGGTACGGAAGAGGGAGTCCATTTCGTCGAAGAACACGATCACCGGCACGCCCTCGTCCGACTTCTCCTTGGCACGGGCGAAGATGAGCCGGATCTGGCGTTCGGTCTCGCCGACGTACTTGTTGAGCAGCTCGGGCCCCTTGATGTTCAGGAAGTACGAACGAGCATCGGTCTGTCCCGTCTTCGCCGCCACCGCGCCGGCGAGGGAGTTCGCCACCGCTTTGGCGATCAGCGTCTTGCCGCATCCCGGAGGGCCGTAGAGGAGGATCCCCTTGGGTGCGGCGAGCCCGTAATGCTCGAAGAGGTCCTTGTGCAGGTACGGGAGTTCGACGGCATCGCGAATCGAGGCGATCTGTTCGGTGAGGCCCCCGATGTCCTCGTAGGACACGTCGGGGACCTCTTCGAGGACGAGCTCCTCGACTTCGGGCCGGACGAGGCGCTCGTGGACCAGCCCGGTGCGGGAATCGAGGCGCACATGGTCACCCACCCGAAGGAAGGCGTCGCTCATCGGGCCGGCGAGCTCCACGACCCGCTCTTCATCGGCCCGACCGAGCACGATCAGTCGGTGGTCGTCGAGCAACTCCTTGACGGTGACGACCTCCCCGGTGGGCTCGAACGACCGGACGTCGATGACGTTCATGGCCTCGTTGAGCAGGACCTCTTGGCCGAGCTCGAGCGCCTTCACCTCGATCGTGGGCTCCACGTTCACCCTGAGCTTGCGGCCACCGATGATCACGTCGATCGTTCCGTCGACGTTGAGCCCGTGCACGACCCCGAACTGGTTCGGTGGCGCGGTGAGCTTCTCGACCTCTTCGCGGAGGATGGCGAGTTGATCGCGAGTCTCTTCGAGCGCCACCGAAAGCTTCTCGTTCTGGGACACGGCCTGGGTGATGCGCCCCTTGGCCTCCAAGAGCCGCTCCTCGAGCACCCGGACGCGACGGGGGGCATCTTGGAGGCGCCTGCGGAGGATGGCGATCTCCTCCTCGAGCATCTTGATGGTGCTGCGGAGTTCATCGAGCGTCGGTTCGATCATGGCCCCATCCTCGGTTGCACCTGGTCCGGGCACTTGGTCCGGACACTTCAACGAACCAGGACCGGGCTTCCCCGGTCCTGCGGCGAGTATACGACCAGCTCGCGGATGGGTCGAAGACCGATGAGCTTGAGCGCGGACACCCTCCCGTTACACTCTCCCCGGACGCTCGAGATACCGGAGCACAGCATCATGAAGGTTTGGATCGACCAGGATCTCTGCACGGGTGACGGCCTGTGTGAAGAGATCGCCCCCGACGTCTTCGTACTCCTCGATGACGGACTTGCCTATGTTCGCCAGGGCGACACGGTCTTCGCGACTGCGAAGGGCAACGCGCAGGGCGCCCAAGGCCTCGCGCTGGTGCCCGACGGGCAGGAGGACATCACGATCGAGGCGGCCGAGGAGTGCCCCGGAGAGTGCATCTTCATCGAGCCGTGACCGAGAACGAGATCACGCAAGTGATGGCCCCGCCTCATCGGCGGGGTCGTCGGCGTCGAGGCTGAGCTCCTCGGCGGTGATCCTGGCGAACGTGAGGAATCCGGTGTGGCCGACCATCTGGCTCGCCGGGCGAACCGACCGTCCCTCGAAGCGCCATTCCCGTATCAGCAACTCGATCGTCTCCACGCCGACGAACCGCCGCACTCGCCTGAGTTCGTCTTGGAGGTGCATGACCTGGGGCACCGTCGGAAGGTACGCCGCGAGGATGCCGTCGGGGGCGAGTGAACGCACCACGGCGCCGACGGCGGCCCACGGTTCTGGGAGGTCGAGGATCACCCGATCGACTTCGAGTTCTCCCAAGACGGACTCGATCTCCCCCTCGACCATGCGAAGGTTGTCGGGAATGCCCCCAAGAAACCGCGAGATCACCTTTCGCGCGTGAGCGAGGTGATCGGGGCGCCGCTCGACCGAGAGCACCGAGCCGGTGGGGCCGACTGCTCGGAGGAGGGCCATCGTGAGGGCGCCTGAGCCGGTCCCGGCTTCCGCCACGACGTGCCCGGGAGCTATGTCGGCCCAATGGATCAGCGCCCCGAGATCTTTCGGGTAGACCACCTGAGCACCCCGGGGCATCTTGAGGATGTAGTCGACGAGTCGCGGCCGGACTGCGACCAGGCGCGACCCTCCCGAGGCGCGGTACACGGTGCCGGGCGGCGTGCCGATGATCTCGTCGTGTCCGAGAACGCCGGCGTGGTACTGGAACGAGCCGCTCTCATGGAGGTCCACGAGGTAGTGGCGTCCCCTGGCGTCGATGAGGAGGCAGAGATCGCCGTCGGTGAAGGTCTCGATCACCGGATCAGGAAGGGGAGGGCGAGGGACAACAGCATCATGATCGCGATGAACACGACGAGGGCCTTGAGGAACGTCTCGCGATGACGGAACATGGGGCCGACTCTAGAACGTGCGCCGACAGGTCGGTGGTCCCATCACCCGGCAAGCCCGTTCGAGCGACTCCTCGGGCGGGAGCGGTACAGTTCGGGGATGGACGCCATCTCGTCGGGCACCCGACGTCTCCTTGCAGCCGTGAGGGAAGGTGACGCCACACTGGCGCTCCTCGGCGCGGCGATCGCGGCCTACGGCTTGATTCGCCGCCTGGAGGGGCCACGCGAAGAGCTGGTGTACTCCGCCACCGTGCGGCGGGGTCAGCGGGTCGAGATCGCCGTGGCTGCGCCCGAGGCTCAGCGCACCCGGTAGACCTCCACCCTGGCGGCACCCTTCTTGCCGCGGCGCCGGCCGAGCAGATAGGCGATGACGACGAGGCCGACCGCGCCCACCGCGGCCACCACCCCTGGCTTCTTTGCCCCCTCCGAGGTCTCGGAGACCACCTGCTGGATCTCGCGGAGTTTCGCCTCGAGGTCGGCGCGTTCCACGCTCATCTGGTTGCCCTCCACATCACGAGTCCGGTCAGTGCGAGCAAGGACAGCGACGCCGCCAGGTAGCCGAGACCGCTCCAGATCGCCCCGTCGGGCATCACGTGGACGATGAGGCGAAGGGCCGACACCGACAGAAAGAGCGCGGCGAGGATGAAGGCCAGCGCCGCGGCGAAACCGAAGCCGGCGAGCCTGCCCAACCGTCGCGCCGGTTGGAGGATCGCGTCTTTGAGGTACTGCTTGGCGAGGTCGATGAACTCACCGACCAGTTCGGGCAGTTGGCGTATCGAAGCCATGTTGGGTCCTTCCCGGCGCCTGGTCCATCGTCGTGCAGTCCGCTGCTCGCAGGAGAGCCGTCTCACGGTCGAGTACCTTCATCTCGAGCCTGAGGCGGGCCGATGCGTCGCCTGCTTCCAGATGTGCTGGATCTCCGGCCACGAGATCCTCGGATGGAGGCTACCTCATGCGAGGCGGCCATCGGATCCTCGCCGATCCCGACGGCGACGTCCCGGCCCTCCCCTGCCGCTGTCATCGCCCCCATGGAGGTCCGCAACCGGAGTACTCCGGGTATCGAGGGCGTCCCCCTGCGACCGCGCTCTGGGGGGTTTCGCCAAGGTGTCCACCGCGGCTTGGAAGCCGGCTCTCCGAAATGGGGCGGGACCCGGCGGTATCCTCGCCCCTCATGACGGCACCGCCGATCGATCCGCGACGCAACCTCTGGCCGCTCGTGGGTGGCCAGAGCCTGTCGCTGCTCGGGGACTACCTGGCGTTCTTCTTCGCGCTCCCCGTCTTCGTGAGGGACATCACCGGCTCCGCTGCCCAGCTCGGCCTGCTGGCGGTGTCCGAGACACTGGCGGTGTTGCTCTTCGGCTTCGTCGCCGGCGTCCTCATCGACCGGGTCAGGATCCGCAGGGCGCTGGTGGCGGCCGAACTCGTGCGGGCTACGGCGCTGGGCCTGCTCGCTCTCGCCGTGGTAGCGGACGCCGGGCGGGCATGGATGGCCTTCGCCGTCGCCTTCCTGGTGGGGTCCATGGGCACGGTGTTCGATTCGGGCCTCGAGAGTTATGCGCCGGCGGTGCTGACCGATGAGCTCCTCGTCACCGCCAACAGCCGGCTGTCGGTCGGTCGCAACCTCGCCCAGACGATGGGGTTCGTAGTCGGCGGGTTCGTGCTGGCGTGGGGCGGCGGCATTGCCGGGGCGTTCGCGTTCGATGCCGCCACCTACCTCGTGTCGGTGGTGACGCTGCTGCTGATACGGGAGTTTCGGCCGCACCGGCGCTCAGCTCCTGAGCGAGTCTGGCCGGCACTTCGGGCCGGGCTGTCCACGCTGTGGTCGATTCCCGCCCTGCGCTGGGGGACGCTTGCAGCCTCTGTCACCAACTTCGCTTTCGCCCCGCTCGCCGCCGTGATGACCCTCTTCGCCTCCCAGGAACTCGGAATCAGCAGCGATGCCTCCTTGGGGTACTTCTTCGCCGGGTTCTCCGCCATCGGGGCCGCCGGCGTCGCCCTGGCCCCCCGGTTGATCCGCTCGGTCGGGCTCGGACGCAGCGTGATCGCCGGAGGGATGTTGTTCGGCGTGGGCGCCATCGGCGCCGGACTCACACCGAGCTGGGTTGCGGTGTTCCCCTTCGGCGTCGCCATGGCCGGTGTCTCGGTGAATCAGGTCGCCTTCGTCACGCTGCGGCAGCGCCTCACCCCTGCCGAGCGGCTCGGTCGGGTCGTCTCGGCATCGCGGACCATCGCCTGGGGAGGGATTCCGGCCGGAGCGGCTCTCGGCGGATGGATCGGCGAGGCGGTCGGGTTGCGCCCGCTCTTCGTTGGCGGGGGCATCACCATTGCCGCGGTGGCAGCACTACTCGCACTGGGGCCGCTGTGGACGACAGGGTCTGTCGAGCGAAGAGGGGTGTGAGCGCTTCAGCCGGGGAGACCGGCGAGGGCCGCGAGCACGCGATCGACTTCCGAACCGGTCGTGTAGTGGACGAAGCCGATCCGAACCAGTCCTCCGAGATCCAGGACGCCCAAGGCCTCCATCACCGCGATCGCGTAGTAGTGCCCGTCCCACACCAGCAGCCCGTGGTCACCCAAGCGTGTGGCGACCTCTCGAGGGGTGAGACCGTCCACGGAAACGGCAAAGGTCGACACCCGCTCGGCGATGCGCTCGGGTGAACTGATCCCGTAGGCCCGGACTCGGGGGAGCTCGCCGAGTCCCCGGAGGAACCGCAGCGACAGCTGCTCCTCGTGGGCCCGGATCCGGTCGAAGGCGTCGACGAGACGGGTACGACGATCGCCGCCGTCGCCGAGCGAGGCGAGATAGTCGATGGCGGCGGTGACCCCGGCGAGCGACTCGAACGATTGCGTGCCGGTCTCCCACTTGCCGGGGCCGGTGGATGGTGCCGGCAGCACCTTGTACGCGGTGAGCCGCTCGAGATGCTCAGCTTTGCCGAACAGAAGACCGGTATGGGGACCGAAGAACTTGTAGGCGCTCGCCGCGAGGAAGTCGGCGCCGAGGGCGTGGACGTCCGAGAGGCGATGGGCCGAGTAGTGCACCCCATCGACATAGACGAGCGCACCGGCGTCGTGGGCCAGCGCCACGATCTTCTCGAGCGGAGTCACCGTCCCGACGGCGTTGGACGCTGCGGTCACCGCAAGCAGCCTGGGGGTGCCGGACAAGGCCCGCTCCAGCGATGAGAGATCCAGCGTGGCGTCGCCCGGATCGATGTCGACCACGCGCAGCGTCGCCCCCCGATCGGCGGCGGCCATCCGCCACGGGGAGACATTGGCGTCGTGGTCGAGGGACGTGACGACGACATCGTCTCGGGATCCCCAGTCTCGCGAGAGCGCACGGCTCATCGAGAACGTGAGGGAGGTCATGTTCTGTCCGAAGACGATCTCGGATGGGTCGGCCCCGAACAGGTCGGCGGCGGCTCGGCGGGCTGCCGCCTCCACGGCGTCGGCCTCTCGGCTCAGGTCGAACGCTCCCCCGAGATTGCTGTTGCCTGCTTCGAGATAGCGCGACATCGCTCCGATGACCTCGGCCGGCGTCTGTGTTCCGCCGGGTCCATCGAGGTACGCCGTCGGATACACGCCCGTCATCCGGCCGAGGGAGGGGAAGCGGTGGCGGGCCGCAGACGGATCGAAAGCGCTCATCGTACGAGGAGCGTACTGCCCGTCGTCCGACCGCCGATCAGGGGTGGCGCCAATCGGTCGCCGGCCCATCACCGGGCGGGTCCATTCCGTCACGCCCTCCGAGCGCTGAGACGTGGAGTTCGTAGAAGACCTTGTCCCGCACCTGCCGGGTCGACGTCCACGCGTCGACCCAGGCTTCCGCAACCCAGTCGCCTGCATACGCAGTGGTGGTGACCAGGCAGTCCATCTCGGCCTTCGGGGCGAGCCGGTGGGAGTCGCATTCCGCTCTCCCACCGAGTTCCAACCAGGCGAACACACCCCACAGCCGTTCGTCGGAGGTGTTCTCGATGTGGAGCCGCCACGTGATCTCATCACCGTCGGCGATGAGCGACCACTCCTTGCCACCCAACGGCCCTTCGGCGATCACCGAGAGGCGAATGGTCCCGTCATAGTGCAGGACCAGCGGCTCCTCACTCGAAGGGAGCCCCCCCGTGCCGGCTGTGGTCGTCGTGACCGCACTCGTGGTGGTGGAGGTCACTGCCGCGGCCGTGGTCGTGCTCGGCGCGGTGGTCGTGGTTCCAGGGATGGCGCCGACCGACCCTGCGGCGACTTCGCCCCCGATGGCGGCGAGCCTGGGCGTCACCAGCAGGAACGCGGCGAAGATGCTGCCGGCGAGGGCGGCGATGAACAGGGTGCGCCCGATGCCGTCGGGTAGCTGTATCACGGGAGACGGACCACTCTCAGTAGTTGTGAATCACTGTAAGTGATGCAACCGGAAAACGACACCCCCTCGCCGTGCTCATTGCGCACCGTGACGAGTGACTAGCCACCTGCGGCAGCAAGCGCCGCCAGGACGAGCCGGGCGATGGCCTCATGCCCGATCTCGTTGGGGTGGAGCGTCCCGGTGGTCGCGTACCGGGAGTCCGGCCCCTGCAACTCCGATGACTGAGCCGCGGTGCGGTACCACGTCACGGCTCCACCTCCCACGAGGGCACCGGAGGAGAACTTCCCCGGATTGCGGTACCAGGCGTCGGGAAAGGCGAGCGGTCCGCCCAGCAGCCGTCGGCCGGCGGCATCGGTCGGATAGCCGTAGTCGGGCCATGGGGCGCAATACCCGTGGCCCCTGGCGAACGGCTCCGCCACCCCACCGACGAAGTGCCACCCCTCCGCAGCGGCGATCGAAGCGAGGGCAGCGTTGAGGGGATTCAGCACCTCGGCGACGGCCCGTGCCTGCTCCGTCTCATCGATTTCATGGAACCGCAACGGCGGTGTCGTGTCGCCGACGATCTCATCACAGGTGGTCCCTTCGGCATCGGAACCGGTCGGGTCGGGGTACCCGACGAGGAGGACTCTGCGGATGTCGAAGGCGTCCAGCCCGGCGGCCACACGGTCGAACGCCTCGGCAAGGCCGACGAGCCCGGGGTAGTGGGGGCCGTCGCGGGTCTCGACCCGACAGCCGAGCCGGAACGGGAGATCGAAGGTCACGCCTGCACCCCGGGTCCAATCTCCGTCGCGAACGCTGTCGAAGACATTGCTGAGCTTCTGGTCGTAGCAGACCGGGTCGAAGAGCGGATCTGCCTCGACGAGGCCCCGTACGACGCGAGAGAAGCCGATGTCGTTGCCGCCCTCCTGGATCAGGAGCAGATCGATCCGCCGCTCCCCCACCACGGCCTGGAGTGCGTCGAGTTGGGACACCGCAAGCCCGGCCCCCTGCGCGGCGACGATGCCGGCGTCGATCCGTGCGTTCGTCGCCGCCATGGACACGAACGTCACCGAGCTGTGCCGGTCGGCCCGCTCCATGGCGAGGGCAACGCGTGCCGGCCAGGCGACGGTCGAGCGGTGAGCGGCCGAGTTGGCGGCGTCTGCCTCCTGCGAGCCACCTTCCGCCCACAAGGCGGGAACGACCTCCGTCCGTCGCACCTCAGGATTCCCCTCCCCGGAGGCATAGGAGTCGCCGATGGCGACGATGAGGAGATCCTCGACCGTGACCGCTTCGACCGTACGGGTCGTCAGCCTCGCCCACGGGAGCCGGATGAGCATCCGCATCTCCACGGAGTACTCCCCCTCCGCAAGAGACAGGTCCAGATGCGGGGCCGTTCGGACGTAGTGCAGAGATGAGTCCAAGGAGGCGCCGGAGACGATCCACTGGTAGGTGAGGATCGGGAGGCCGGACATGGCGGGTACGGCGATGCCCGACAGCCCCGCATCGAAGTGGAGTGCAAACAGCGTCGAGGGACAAGCCCCCGAGCACGACGAGCGACGGTTGTGCACGTATTCGGAGGTATTGGGGAGATCCATGCGGCCGTCCCCGTCGGCATCCATCCCGAATCGGTCATCGGCCGTCCAACGGACAACGGGTCCGACGACCGCCGGGGGCTGTCGGGCGTCGACGCGCGGCGCCACGGCGGTGGTGGCCACCAGCGCCATCAGCACCAGCGACCACGTGGCCAGTCGTGTGCTCGCGAAGAGCCCGACCGTGGCGAAGGGGTTCCTCGTCACGCCGATGGCAGGGAGAATCCGACTGCGGCTCCCCCGCCGTCTGCGCCTCCGGCGAACACGGTTCCGCCGAGGTCGGCCACGACGGCGGAGACGATCGAGAGCCCGAGTCCACTGCCCGGCATCGAGCGGGCGTTCGGCGAGCGGTAGAAACGGTCGAACACGCGGGCGGCGTCATCCGGATCGATCCCAGGGCCGTGGTCTCGCACGGTGAGGGTACGGCCTTCGAGCGTCACTTCGATCGGCCCCTTACCCCCTCCCCACTTCGCAGCATTGTCGATGAGGTTGGATACGGCTCTGGCGATGGCGGTGGGGGGAGCATCCAACGGCGTCGTTTCGAGCCTCTGCACGATCTCCAGATCACCGCGGCGCGACGCACGATCGGCAATGCGCCCGACGACGTCGGCGAGATCCAACGGCACCGGCGCTTCCTGTTCCCGTCCGAGGGTGGAGAGGTCGACGAGCTCCTCGACGATGTGGGTCAGCTCACCCAGTTCGGTCGTGAGGTCGGCGAGAAGGGCAGGTCGTTCCGCTTCGGGAACCCCGCCTTTGCGCGAGAGCAACTCGATGTTGGTGCGAAGGCTGGTCAGCGGGGTTCGCAGCTCGTGTGAGGCGTCGGCGACCAGGCGGCGTTGGCTGGCCCGCGACTCCTCCAACGCCCCGAGCATGTCGTTGAATGCCCCAGCCAGCCTTCCCATCTCGTCATTGCGCTCCACGGGAATGGCGGCATCGAGTTGGTGGGTCTCCGCGACGTGTTCGGCGGCCAGCGTCAAGACGGCGACGGGGCGCAGCGAGCGACGGGCGATCCACCATCCGGCAGCAGCGGAGAGTGCCACGCCGGCGGCACCGAACAGCAGAAGCCTGAGGCGCATGCCGGCGAGCACCGTGTCCGCCTCGGATAGGTCACGCGCCACCTGGATGGCAACCCCGGGACCCACCGGCCTGGTGATCATGCGGTAGTGGGTGTCGTCGATCGTGACGTCGCGCATCACGCTGGGAACCGCGCCGGCGAGGACTGCAAGGTCGGAGTCCTCCACAGGAAGGATCACCTCGGCCCTGCCCAGCTGGAGGATTCCATCGGGGGTGAGGAATTGGACGACGGCATCGTCACGAACCAGCTCGCCGTCTGCCGTGCCGGCCGACCCCTGCCCCTGGCCGCGGCCGGGCTCCCCCTGGAGGTCGAGGTACGGTCCCAGCCCGAGGCCGACACCTCGTGTCCGTAGAGCCTCGTCCACTTCGCCGAGCACCTGGGCGCGGGCGACCGTGTACGAGAAATACGAGACGCCCGCGATGGCGATGGCCACCGCGACCGCTACGAACAGGGCCAACCGGGTGCGCAGCGTCATTGCTCGCGGGCAACGTATCCGACACCGCGAACCGTGTGGATGAGGCGCGGCTCGCCACCCTCCTCGGTCTTGCGGCGGAGGTACCCGACGTAGACGTCGAGCGAGTTGGAGCTCGTCTCGAAGTCGAAGCCCCAGATGCGTTCGTAGATGCGGTCACGGCTCAGCACGATGCCGGCGTTGAGCATGAGGAGCTCGAGGAGGTCGAACTCCGTCTTGGTCAGCGAGACCTCCCGCTTCTCCCTGCGCACCGTACGCGCTGCTGGGTCGAGCACCATGTCGCCGACACGGAGCACCGCGGCGTCCGCTGCACCCGGGGTCCGCCGCAGCAAGGCCCGGACCCGGGCAAGGAGCTCTTCGAGAGCGAACGGCTTGACGAGATAGTCGTCGGCACCCGCATCGAGCCCGGCCACGCGGTCGGTGAGCTCATGGCGGGCGGTGAGCATGAGGATCGGGG
>DATECY010000131.1:0-5958 GCA_035286665.1 Acidimicrobiia bacterium | reverse complement strand
CCGGTCGAAGCGGTCGGCGGCGGCCCGCAGCGCCTGCTCCGGGTCGACGGCGAAGTGCCGGGCGAGGTTGACGACGGAGAAGAGCAGGTCGCCGATCTCGTGCACCCGGTCGGCGTCATCGGCGAGGGTCTCGTCCAGTTCCTCGCGCACCTTGGCCACCACGCCGTCGATCGTGGGCCAGTCGAACCCGACGCCGGAGGCACGCTGCTGCAACTGGTGTGCCCGAGCCAGGGAGGGCAGCGACTTGGGGACGCCGTCGAGCAGCGACTCTCGGCCCTTCTCGTCCTTCTTGAGCCGCTCCCAATTGGCCAGCACGTGGGCGGCGGTATCCGCCTCGACGTCGCCGAACACGTGGGGGTGACGGGCGACCAGTTTCCGCCGGATCGTCTCGGCGACCTCTTCGACACCGAACATGCCGGCCTCGCCGGCGAGGGTGGCATGAAAGACCACCTGGAGCAGGAGATCACCCAACTCCTCTTCGAGATCCACGTACCCGGCCACGTCCGGCTCGCCGGCGGGGGCGGCAGCGGGGAGCGCCTCGATCGCCTCGAGCGTCTCGTACGCCTCCTCGAGCAGGTGTCGGGCGAGGGAGTGGTGGGTCTGTTCGCGGTCCCAGGGGCACTCCTCCCGCAGCCGGGCATTCGTGCGGACCAACCCCGGCCATCCCGGCGCGGGTGCGTCGACGACCAGTGAAACCCTGAGTCCGGCGTGAGTCGGCCGCAGATCCTCCAAGGCGATCACCTCGACGACTTCATCGCCGCCGCCCAGATCGGCGAGGCGGGTGATCGGCGTGTCCGGTGGGAGCAGGCTCAGCAGCGCATCGCGCACGGCATGGAGCGAACCGACCGCATCGACCTGGGCAACGACCGTGGGCAGGCCGAGCAGCAAGGGAAAGGGCAGGTCGTGGGCGTCGATCACCTGAAGACCACGCGCCAGCGGGTCGAGACCGCTCCGCGTCATCACCAGTTCGAGGAACGACTCTCCGGGGACGATCTCGAGAGAGCGGAAGCGGTCGCGAAGCAGGGCCACGGCCCGCTCTCCGACGAGCGGGCTCCCGGGGACCGCATAGGTGACGGGACCGGTGGCGGCCAGACCCAACACCCGCTCCACGATGCCTTCGTAGACCTCGTCGAAATCGGCGGCGCGTTCATAGAGGTCGTCGCAGCCGACGACGGCACGCCGGGAGGCGAGTTCGGAGGCGGCAGGGTGTTGCATCGTGCGCACTACGACCGGAGCCGATGGATCGAGGAGGATCATGAGCGCGGCGGGCGTCACCCGATCGAGCCCGGCCGGGCCCAGCCCGACGACCCGCACCGGGCCGGGGCTCACCTCTACGGCGCCGTCGTCGAGGTATCGGGTGGGACGATTCCGACCGCCGACCACGTGCCGTACCTCGACGCAAGCTCGACCGTGGCTTCCTGCAGCTTGTCGTTGAACCAGGTCTGCCAGATGGCGTTCAGTTCCGCACTCGGCATGGTGCCGAGCGGGTCTGCGGCGATCTCCTCACGGGTTGGTGAACTGCGCTCGGACACCACCAACACATGCCAGCCGAATTCCGTCTGGAGCGGGCCGGTCGGCTCATTCAACGGAGCCGACACCGTGGTGGAGCCAAACGGCTCGACGTAGCTGGCGGCGAGATTGCAGCCCAGGTCCCCGCCGGCCGAGGACGTGTCGAGTGACACCTCGCCGGCGACCGTCGCAAAGTCCTCCCCGGCTTCGAGGCGGGTACGTACCGCCTGAGCTTCCTCCTCGGTGGCGACCAGGATGTGCTTGGCGCAGACGGTGGTCAGGATCGTCGGGTCCGCGAACAGGGAATCGAGGTAGCCGGGCTGGGCGACGAGTGACTCCATCACCGAGCTGCGGACCACCGCTATCTCGGCGTTGAATCGGATCATGCCGAGGCCTGCCCCGGGAAGGTTCAGGAAGTCCGCGGGTGTGAGGTTCGCCGACTCCATTTGGGAAACGAGCCGGTCGTAGACGGTCTGAACCTGGGCGTCGTCGAGGTTGGCACCGAATTCGACCTGCATCGCGTCGAGCAGCACCGCCTTGGCGATCAGGGCGAAGATCGTGGCGCGGAGCGGCTCGTCGACCGGCAGGCTGTCCACCGCGTAGAGGGCGGCGAGATCCTTCTCCGTTATCACGGTGTCTCCCACTCTTGCCACCTCCCGTGAGGTGGACGAGCAGGCGGACACGAGTACCAAGAGAGCGGCGGCAAGGGCGATGAATCTGCGCAGAACGGTCACTCCGGCTCGGGGGGCCACATTGTACGAAGGAACTCGACCAAGCCGACCGCCTTGGGCCCGGCAGGCAGCGGGATGAACAACGATCGGTCCCGAACCACCGCCCGGGGAGAAATGCGCTGCAGCCGAACCTCCTGGGAGGGGACGAAGGCAACCGGGGCGAGACGGACCTCCCGGCGCATGGCGACGATCTCCGTGAGACCAACCCGTAGGGCCTCGACCCGGAGACGGGCCACATCGATGAGGGTGATCGCCTTGGGAGGCAGCGCTCCGTAACGATCGATCCACTCGGACACGACGTCGTCCACCGCTGCCTCCGTCGTCGCCGCCGCCAGACGCCGGTACGCCTCGAGACGAGCGTCCTGGTCGTGGACGTACCCTTCGGGGAGGTGTGCTTCGACCGGCAGCTCGATCCGCACCTCGGTTCGAGGCTCCTCCCGGGTCGTCCCGGTCTCCAACTCGGCGACCGCCTCGGCGACCAGCTCCACGTAGAGATCGAAGCCCACCGCGCTGATGTGACCCGACTGCACGTTCCCGAGAACGCTGCCGGCGCCCCTGATCTCCAGGTCGCGCAGCGCCAGCTGGAATCCCGACCCCAGGTCGGCGAACTCGCCGATCGCCTCCAGCCGGCGATACGCCTCTTCGCTGAGCCGTTCCTGCTCGGGATGGAACAAGTAGGCATAGGCGCGCTGGGTGGAACGCCCCACCCGCCCCCGCAGCTGGTACAGCTGGGCGAGGCCGAGGAGGTCGGCACGCTCCACGATGAGCGTGTTCACCTGAGGCAGGTCGAGACCGGACTCGATGATCGTGGTGGCAACGAGGACGTCGTACTCGCCGTTCCAGAACTCGAGCATCACCTGCTCCAGCTGACCCTCGCTCATCTGGCCGTGGGCGATCGCGTAACGCGCCTCGGGGATCAGGGCCCGAAGCCGGGTCACCGCGTGATCGATCGACTGGACACGGTTGTGCACGTAGAACACCTGGCCCTCACGCAGCATCTCGCGTCGAATGGCCGCGGACACGGTCCGATCGTCGTACGGGCCCACGAAGGTGATGATCGGATGACGGTCCTCGGGCGGCGTGGCGATGCGGCTCACGCTGCGAATGCCGGTGAGTGCCATCTCGAGCGTACGCGGGATCGGTGTGGCAGTGAGCGTGAGCACGTCGACCGAGCTGCGCAGTGCCTTGATCTTGTCCTTGGCGCCGACACCGAATCGCTGCTCCTCGTCGACGACGAGGAAACCGAGGTTGCGGAATGCCACGTCCTCGCTGAGCATCCGATGGGTGCCGATCACGACGTCCACCGAGCCGGCGGCGATACCGGCGACCACTCCCTTCTGCTGACGGGCGGTCAGGAAGCGACTGAGCATCTCGACACGGATCGGATAGGGGCCGAAACGCTCAGAGAAGGTCTGGAAGTGCTGTTGGGCGAGCAGAGTGGTCGGGACCAGCACGGCTGCCTGCCTGCCGTCCTGGACGGCCTTGAACACACCCCGGATCGCCACCTCGGTCTTGCCGAAGCCGACGTCACCGAAGATGAGCCGGTCCATGGGAGCATCGGCCTCCATGTCCGCCTTGACGTCGGCGATGGCGGTGACCTGGTCCGCAGTCTCCTCATACGGAAACGACGCCTCCATCTCCCTCTGCCAGGGCGTGTCCGCCGCGTAGGCGTGGCCGGTGGCGCGGGCGCGCTCGCGGTGGAGGGCAACCACCTCCTGGGCCACGACGGCCACCGCCTTACGGACCTTGGTTCTCGTCCGCTCCCAGTCCGCGCCCCCCATGCGGCTGAGGCGGGGGGCCTCGCCGCCGGTGTAGGTACGCACCGCCGCAAGTTGGTCGGTGGGCACGTAGAGCCGATCCTGGCCTGCGTAGGCGACGAGGATGTAGTCCCGCTCGATCCCCCCAAGCGCCTGAGTGGTCAGGCCTTCGAACCGACCGATCCCGTGGCGATGGTGCACGACGTAGTCACCGGGCCGAAGGTCGCCGTATCCGGGCGCTGCTCGAGCCGTCCCCGGTCTGACCCGGCGGTGCGCCCGGCGCCTTCCTGCGATCTCCTGCTCCCCGAGCACCGCCACGCCCAGATCGGCAACCACGAACCCGCGATGGATGCCGGAGGGGATCACCGCCGACGCCGTCCCCGCCTCGTCGGCCCGCGACAACCCGATCCCCTCTTCGGCCAGCGCCCTCGCCACCCGGTCGGCCGCCACCGCCCCATCCATGGCAACCACCACCTGCACGCCGGCCTCGATGAGGCGCCCGACGGCACCCGCCACCGAGGCGGCGTCTCCCGGGGCGGCGTCCAACCCCCGCACCGGGATCGCATCGTCACCGGGACCGGCCGCCACGACAGGAGCCTCCAGCACCCTGCCCTCAGGGAGCGACCCATCCATCGAGAGGAACAGCGCAGGGTGCTCGCCGGCGGCCGGCGCCCCTGCCCCCCACGTCGAGGCGAGCGCGGCGGCCATCTCCGCCTCCTCCCGTACCAGGTCGCCGGCGCGGTCACGCGCTCGGTTCGGCTCGAACACCACGAACGTGGCCTGCGCGGCGGCCTCGTCGATGGCGTCGCGCTCATCGGCCAGCCACGGCAGCCACGACTCGATGCCGGGAAACGACAGGCCCTGGGCGATGCGGTCCCACGTCGAGGCCGCCCATGGCTCAGACTCCATGAGTTCCCGGGCCGCCGCCGCCAGCGCCGAGTCGGGGCGCACCTCTCGCGCCGGATAGGCCACGACGGACGGACGCGGGCCGCTCGACCGTTGGGTCCCGATGTCGATCGCGGTGATCTCCTCGACGCGATCTCCCCAGAAGTCGATGCGCACCGCCTCATGGGCCTGAGCCGGGTACAGGTCGACGATGCCCCCGCGCACCGCGTACTCCCCCTTGGCCTCGACTCGGTCGGTCCGGTCATACCCGGCGCGGCCCAGGGCGGCCACGAACGACGAGAAGTCCACGTCTTCGCCGAGCCGCACGACCTGCGGATCCACTGGTGACGGGGACACCCGCTGCACGGCCGCCCGAACCGAAGCCACCACGATGCTGCCCACAGACCCCTCGCTCAGAACGTGGCGGGCAACGGCACGAGCCGCCATGGTTGCGAGGTTGGGCGAGACGTGCTCGAAGGGAAGGGTCTCCCACGCCGGGAGTAGATGGACGTCGTCGGTGAACAACTCCACGTCGTCGGTGAGCTCCTCGGCATCGCGCTCACCGGGGACGATCGCCAGGACCGGGCCGGGGACGTGGAGCGCCATCCCCGCCAGGAAGAAGGCGCGCAGAGGCGCCGGCACGACGAGCAGGCCCGGCACCGGCGTCGTCGGCCGCACGCGCCAACGGGCGACCAACGCAGCAAGCGGGGCCGTCACAGGAACGAGGGTAGGCGAAGAGCGTCACCCGTCACCAGCAGAAGCTATGAGCTGTGGGCTATGAGCCGGAAGCGATGATCCGTCTTCGTGCTCACAGCTCAAAGCTCACAGCTCAGACGAGCCCCTGGCTCCGGTACCACTCCACCGTCTCTGCCAGCCACACCTCGGGCGGCGTGTAGCGGAGGCCGAGTTCTCTCTCGGCGCGTGAGCCGTCGAAAGCGTGTCCGTGGCTCAGGGTCCGGGCGACCTCGCGGCAGAGCGTCACGTCCCGTCGGGCGAGCCTCCCCAACCCACCCATGACCCCGGCGGACGCCGACACCACCCACCCGGGGAGATAGCGGACCCGGTGCGACACCCCG
>DATECY010000130.1:0-20150 GCA_035286665.1 Acidimicrobiia bacterium | reverse complement strand
ACTCATCACTCATGACGTACAACTCATCACTCAGAACTCGCACGGGTAGCCTTTCCCCGTGCTTCCCCTCAACCTCCACCACACCGCAATCGCGGTACGCGACCTCGATGCGGCGCTTGCCGACCTGAAACGGCAGTACGGGGTGGAGCCGTTGACTCGCCAGAGGGTCGAGTCGCAAGGGGTGGAGGAGGCGATGGTGCCGCTGGGAGGCTCATACCTCCAGGTGCTCATGCCGCTCGCGGAGGACTCGCCGGTGGGCCGATTCATCGCCAAACGCGGCGAGGGCCTCCATCACCTTGCGATTCAGGTGGCCGACATCGATGCCGCCCTTGCCCATCTCGCCGCCGAAGGGGCCGAGTTGATCGATGCGGTCCCCCGTGCCGGCGGCGGTGGGCACCGGATCGCTTTTGTACATCCCCGTGCCTTTGGCGCCACCCTCGTCGAGCTGGTGGAGGTGGCATGACCATCGAGTTCGGCGAGGGGATCGGCCCGTTGGAGACGGCAGCCGTGCTCGCCGCGCTGGCGCGGTTCTGGGAGGAGTTGTCGATCCTCGAGGCGATCCCACCGGCGCCGCTGACGCAGGGTCGCTGGGTGGCCTCGGGGAGGCCGCACCCGGTGCACTCGCCCTACACGGCTCGGCCGATGCCGACGTCGAACGGGTGGAGACTGCAGCGCAAGCCGGAGCCCGAGGAGGGCTAGGCGACCGCCGCTGTCGCCGGCAGCGCCTGGGCGCTCGAGGCGGGCAGGCTGAAGCAGAATCGGGCGCCCACCGGGAAGCCGGGCTCGTACCAGATGCGCCCGCCCATGGCCTCGACGAGATGCTTGGTGACCGCCAGTCCGAGCCCGAAGCCCGACTCGGTTCGAGTGTTGCCGGCACCGACCTGTTCGAAGGCCTGGAAGATCCGTTCTCGATGACTCGGCGGCACCCCGGGTCCGTTGTCGGCGATGATCACGAGATAGTGGTCGCCGTCGAGGGTCGCCTCCACCGTCACCTGGTCTCCCCCGTACTTCCGGGCGTTTTCCAACAGGTTGCGCAACACCTGCTCGACTCGATTGGGGTCCGCAGTCACATGGACGTTGCCACCGATCGATACCGAAGCCGACTTGGGCCCTCCGACGGGAAAGATCAGGTCGGCGATCTTGTAGGCGGCCGGTCGCAGCGGGAAGTCGGTGATGTCGAGCAGGAGACGGCCGGCTTCCAGGCGGGGGATGGCGAGCACGTCCTCGACGAGGTTGCCGAGGTGCTCGGCCTCGCCGACGATGATCTGCAGGAACTCCGCCACTTCGCCAGGGTCGAGATCCGCCCAGTTGTCGTGGATCGTCAACGCGAATCCGGCGATGTTGGTGAGCGGCGTCCGCAATTCGTGGGTGACCATGGACACGAACTCGTTGCGCATCGCCGCGGCTCGTCGCTCGGTCTCGTGGGCGGTCTGCTGGAACTCACGGGCCTCGTGGACGGCGGCAGTTGCCGCCACCAGGCTGATCATCACCGCACCCAGGAAGATGGCGACCGCAAGCCAGACGCCGAGTCTGCCGCCTTGGGGAATGGTTTCGATGTGAGGGAGCGGCAAGAGGGCGTGAAGGACCATCGCCCCAACGAAGGCGCTCATGGTCGTGATCAGGCCTTTGGTTCCCGAGAAGGCGATCGAGGCGGCGATGAGGTAGGCCGCGGCAGCGACGAGTGCGGGTTCCGCTCCGCCGACACCCCCGAGTACCAGCGCCACCGCTACGGCATCGACCGCGAGCGAGCCGATGATCCCCGAGGCGACCCGCGAACGGATCACGGCGTCGATTACGACGATCGAGGTGAGTAGAAGCGGGAACCATGCGAGCGGCATGCCCTGGAACAGGGCTCGGACCGACACGGCCACCAGCACCAGGCCGAGGACTGCCCTGGCGCGTTGCAGCCAAGGGCGAAGCGCCCCGTAGTCGGCGGGTGCGTCGTAGCGCCGGAATACGACGCCTTTGGTGGTCACGAATTCCTGTATCGGTAAGGGGTGACTAGTGCCTTAGCCGCATTCCGACCGGGCTCTCATCGACCGATGGGCGGTACACTCGCCCGCCATGGGACGCATGGCCCGCACATGGGAATTGGCCAAGGCATCGTGGCAGGTACTCAGGGCCGACAAGGAACTGGTGGCTCTGCCCGTCATGTCGCTCGTGGCGACAATCGCCGTAGCCGTGAGCTTCCTCGCTCCGGTCCTGCTCACCAACAACGGGGGCGGAGTTCACGACCCCGGCACCACCGGGTACGTCCTGCTCTTCGCCGCCTACGTGGTCTTGGCATTCATCACCACCTTCTTCAATGCCGCGTTGGTCCACGCCGCCAACGAACGGCTCTCGGGTGGGGATCCCACGGTCGCTTCCGCGCTCCGTGGGGCGCTCATGCGGGTCGGGCGCATCCTGCCCTGGGCCCTCGTCTCGGCCACCGTTTCCATTGTGCTCAGGGCCATCGAGGAACGTGCCGGGGTGGTCGGGCGAATCGTTACCGGGCTCGCCGGGGTGGCCTGGTCACTTGTGACGTTCCTGGTGATTCCGGTGCTGGTGATCGAGGGTGTCGGTGTCGGCGATGCGGTCAAGCGCTCCGGAGAGCTCTTCCGCAAGACGTGGGGTGAGAACGTCGCCGCCCAGGTCGGTTTCGGACTCATCGGGTTCCTGGCGATTCTTCCTGCGTTTCTGGTCGGAGGTGCGGCCGTCGCCGCCGGTGGCCTCTTCGCGGTGCTCGGGATCGCCCTCGCGGTGGTGTGGGTGCTCACCGTCACGATGGTGCTGTCGGCACTGAACGGGATCTTCCAGACGGCCTTGTACCGCTACGCCGCCGGCATGGAAACCGTCGGCGGGGCGTTCGACTCTGGCGTGTTGCAGGCGGCCTTCGCCCCGCGGCCCGGTGGCAACCGGTACCCGCGGGGTTTTGTGAACTAGCTCAGCGGACGCGTCGCTCCTCGAGGCGGGCCACCGTCTCGTCGGGGACCATGAGGTCACCTCGGCCGGCACCGACCATCAAGCCCGGCTTGTATGCGCCGTGGTAGTCACTTCCGCCTGAAGGCACCAGACCGAGCCGGTTGGCCCAGGCAGCGAGGTCGGTCCGCATCTCCGGCGGATACTCCGGGTAGTGGCACTCGACTCCATCGACGCCGAGGGCAGCGATCGCCTGGAACGTGTCGCGGAAGTCGTCGGCATCGTCGGCGACCGTGTGGGGGTGTGCGACCACCGATACGCCGCCCGAGGCCCGGATGAGGCGGACCGCATCGGCGACCATCAGGCGGGTACGCGAGCGGTAGGCCGGCCGGCCGTTGGCGAGATACCGGTCGAACGCCTCGGCTACGGAGTACACCGCGCCTTTTCCCATGAGGACCGCGGCGATGTGGGGTCGTCCGACCACGCCGTGCCCCGCCTCGGTGAGCACCTCGTCGAGGGTTATGTCGATGCCCATGCCCCGGAGGACCCCGACGATTTCGACATTGCGGGTGGCCCTGCTGTCGCGTACCTCCTGGAGCGCGTCCGCAAGCGGCGATGGCTCCGGGCCCGCCCAGTAGGCGAGCAGGTGCATCGCCCGGCCCTCCCACTCCACGGAGAGTTCGATGCCGGGTATGAAGCCGATCTTGCCTCGAGCGGCGCCCTCGGCTTCGGCGATGCCCTCGAAGGTGTCGTGGTCTGCCAGCGACATCACGCTGAGCCCTGCGGCGATCGCATGCCCGACCACCGCCGCAGGGTCGTCGGTGCCGTCCGAGTAGGTCGAGTGGGTGTGAAGGTCGACGGACATGGCTGCTACCCGCCACCTGTAGCCGGCAAGACCCACGCCGAGGGCATTTCGCTCATCGCTCTTCGCCTTTCGCTCGCCCGTCGATCGGAGATCGAGCATCGACGGAGCAGTCCGCTGCTCACCGCTGAACGTCGATCGACTCGATGTACACGGTCTCGAGGGGCTTGCTCTGTTCGAAGCCAGTCGGTTGCATCCCCAGTGACACCGATTGGATCGCCTGGAGAGCGGCCGTCCCGTCCTCGACCGATCCGAACACCGTGTAGTCGGTGGGCAGGCCGGTATCTCCGAGCACGATGAAGAATTGGCTTCCTCCGGTGTTGGCGCCGGCGTTGGCCATCGCCACCACCCCGGCCGAGTAGGGGAAGCCGTCGGGGGGCAACTCGTCGGGAAGCGCGTAGCCGGGATTCCCCCGTCCCGATGCGGTGGGGTCCCCGAATTGGGCGATGTACCCGGGGATGATCCGATGCGAGACCGTCCCATCGAAGTACCCGTGCTCGGCCAGGAACACGAAGCTGTCGACGGTCACCGGCGCGATCTGCGGATAGAGGCTGATCGTGATGTCCCCGCACGACGTGTGGATGACGGCGGTGATGGTGTCGGTGATTCCCAGGTCGTCGGGCTTGGTGAAGGTCATTTCCTTGGCCGCCGGTGGCTGCACCGCATTGCATGCGGTGGGCTGTGCCCGGAACGCCGCGTACGCCGGATCGGCGACGTCGGTCGTACCACTTCCACAGGAGGTGACGAGGACCAGGGCGGAAAGTGCGGTGAGGAGAAGTCGCTTCGGCATGGGGACGACGGTACCGGAGATGCGGGAAGGTCCGTTGCCCTTCTGGCGCCACCTCCCCTGAGGGGAGAAGACGAATTGCGCATTGCGCATTGCGCATCGCGCATTTCGGGCAGCGAACAGTGGCTGGAGTCCTGTCTCGGGAGAACCCCGATTTGTCTCCTACACTCCCGCGATGCCTCTCGTCGTGCAGAAGTACGGCGGCACCTCGGTCGGTGATGCGTCCCGTATCCGTGCCGTCGCGCAACGGGTCGCCGCGCGGAGGCGGTCCGGCGACGGTGTCGTCGTCATCGTCTCCGCCATGGGCCACACCACCGACGAGCTGATCCGGCTGTCCCGTGAGGTGAGCGAGCACCTTCATCCGCGGGAGATGGACATGCTGCTCACCGCCGGTGAGCGGATCTCCATGGCGCTGCTCGCCATGGCCATCCGTGACGAGGGGGTCGAGGCGATGAGCCTCACCGGCTCGCAGGCCGGCATCCTCACCGACACCTCCCACGGCCAGGCGAAGATCCGCGACATCAAGGCGTTTCGCGTCGAGGAGGGGCTGGCGGCGGGGAAGGTGGTGATCGTGGCCGGATTCCAGGGGGTGTCGCCCGACACGCACGAGATCACCACGCTGGGCAGGGGGGGATCGGATGCCAGCGCGGTGGCGATGGCCGCAGCACTTCACGCCGACTGCTGTGAGATCTACACCGACGTCGATGGCGTCTTCACCGCCGATCCCCGCGTGGTCCCGCACGCACGGAAACTCGACGAGATCTCCTACGAGGCGATGCTGGAGTTGGCATCTGCGGGGGCCAAGGTTCTCATGGGCAGGTCCGTAGAGTTCGGGATGCGATTCAATGTGCCCATCCACGTGCGCTCGTCGTTTCACGACCGCCCGGGGACATGGGTGAAGGAGACCACGATGGAACAGGCGATCATCAGCGGAGTGGCGCACGACACGTCGACGGCGAAGGTGACCGTCCGCGGCGTCCCCGACAACCCCGGTGTGGCCGCCTCGCTGTTTCGTCCTCTCGCCGATGAGGGGGTGATGGTCGACATGATCGTCCAGAACGTGTCGAGCGATGGGGCCACCGACATCTCGTTCACGGTGCCCCTCGAACACCTCGACGCCACCCGCCCGATCACCGAGGCGGCCGCTCTCAGGATCGGCGCCACCAGTGTCGAGGTGGATGAGCAAGTGGGACGGGTCTCGATCGTCGGGTCCGGTATGCGTGCCCACCCCGGAGTGGCCGCCACCATGTTCACCGTGCTCGCCGACGCCGGGATCAACATCGCCATGATCTCCACGTCGTCGATCCGGGTGTCATGCGTGATCGCTGCCTCCCAGGTCGATGAGGCCGTCCGCCGTCTCCACGACGCTTTCATCACCCCCGAAATGGAAGCCACCTAGATGTCGGGGAAATCTGTCGCCGTCGTCGGCGCCACCGGGGTGGTGGGCCGGGAGATGCTCGACACCCTCGAGCGACGCGGCTTTCCGATCCGGTCGCTGCGCCTCATGGCATCAGAGAGATCGGCAGGCTCCCGGGTCTCGACCCCGTGGGGAGAGGTGGAGGTCGAGGACCTTGCCGATGCCGATCCGTCTGGGATAGACATCGCCCTGTTCTCCGCCGGCGGATCACGATCGAAGGACCACGCTCCCCGGTTCGCCGAGGTAGGCGCGGTCGTGGTCGACAACTCGTCGGCATGGCGGATGGATCCCGAGGTTCCTCTGGTCGTGGTCGGCGTCAACGACGCGGCGGCGGCGATGCATCACGGGATCATCTCCAACCCGAACTGCACGACCATGGTGATGCTGATGGCCATCGCTCCGCTCCACCGGGCCGCAGGTTTGCGCGAGTTGATCGCCATGTCGTATCAGGCCGTCTCCGGCTCGGGACACAGGGGCATCGCCACGCTGGTGGACGAGGCGGCCCATTTCGCCGCCGATGCGGAAGCACTCCGCACCGGAACATGGACCGAGCCGCCTCCCGGCTTCTACTCCCGACCGATCGGCTGGAACGTCATCCCCTTCGCCGGCACCGCCGCCGACGCGGGGTACACCGACGAGGAGTGGAAACTGGTCAACGAGACCCGCAAGATCCTCGATGCGCCGGCGATCCTGGTCGAACCGACCTGCGTCCGAGTGCCGGTGATCGCCGGTCACGGCATCGCGGTCACTGCTTGGTTCGATCGTGCGCTGGGCGTCGACGAAGCAAACGATCTCATCGGCGCCGCGCCCGGTGTCGAGGTGTGGACCGACAAAGTGCCGACCCCGCTCGACGCCGCGGGTCTCGACGACGTGCTCGTCGGGCGCATCAGGTCGACGGTGGGGCGTCCCGGCGGAATCTCGCTGTGGGCGGTGGGCGACAACCTCCGCAAGGGTGCTGCACTCAACGCGGTACAGATCGCCGAACTCGTGGAGAGCGGCCATTCCGACCAGGGAGGCCGGTCCCTTCAGGGCGCTTGATCCGGTGAGTGGTGCGCTCCACCCACCACTACACTCCGGTTCCCGAATCGGGACGTGGCGCAGTTTGGCAGCGCGCATCGTTCGGGACGATGAGGTCGCCGGTTCAAATCCGGCCGTCCCGACCACAGGCCCCCAGGAGACTGGGGGCCTGCTCGCGTTCGGGGCGGCGTCATGGCTCATGGCTCATCGCTCATCGCTCGCCTCACCGCCACCCGATCCACTCGATTGCGTGCCATCCGGACGACGTGCAAGGTCACCGCCCCCACCGTCACGGCATCGCCGGCGGCGGGGATGCGTCCCGCCAGGTCGAGGATGAGCCCGCCCACCGTGGTGTACTCCCCTTCAGGGAGGTCGGCGCCAATGACCTCGGACAGCTCTTCGACCGAGAGCCGGCCGTCCACGATCCAGTGGTCGGTGCCCATGGCCACGATCGGTGGCTCGTCGACGTCGTACTCGTCCTGGAGCTCTCCGACCAGCTCGGAGAGGAGGTCGGTGATGGTCACGACGCCTTCGATGCCCCCGTGCTCGTCGGTGACGACGGCGAAGGCGATCCGATCGGCCCGCATCTCGAGGAGGAGGTCGAGTACCGGCTTCGATTCGGGGACATACACCGGGTCGCGAAGGACTCGGTGTATGTCGCTCGTGGTCGGCTCATCGGGCATGGCGAGGAGGTCCTTCACGAAGAGGATCCCGATCAGGTGGTCCATGTCCTCCTTGATCACCGGATACCGGCTGTGCGCGGTCTCCCGAACCGCGCGTCGCACGTCGTCGAGGCTTACCGGGGACTCGAGGGAGTGGATGTCCACTCGTGGAGTCATCACGTCGCGGACACTCAATTCGGCGAGTTCGAACAGGGAGTGGATGATCTCGCGTTCGGCGGATTCGATGTCCCCGGTCCGTTCCCCGAGGTTGGCCATGGCTCTGATGTCCTCGTTGGTCACTCCGCTGCGCCCTCCCGCCCCGATGCCGAAGAGGCGGAACAGGCCCTGGGCAATCGACACGAACACGTGGGCTATCGGCCGGAGGACTCGTTCCAGCCGCCAGATGGTCGGCGCCACGAGCAACGAGAACCGTTCGGGGAAGCGGGTGGCCAGGCTCTTGGGGGTGATCTCTCCGACGACCAAGACGACCGCAGTCGTGGCGACGGTTGCGATCCACGGACCCCACTGCGAGCCGATCAGATCGACGAAGAGGATCGTGGCCACCGACGCGGCGAGGATGTTGACGAAGTTGTTGGCGACGAGGAGGGTGCTGAGCATCGCCTCCGGCTCCTCGAGCAGGGCCTTGAGGCGGCGGACGCGTCGTTCATTGTCGGCAAGTTGCTCGACGCGTTCCCTCGGAACCGAGACAAGGGCGGTCTCCGACCCGGAGAAGAATCCAGAGGCGGTGACGCACACCCCGAGGATCGCGAGGTAGAGCCACTCGATCCCGGTCACGACATTCCCCGGGGTCGGGGTCGGGTACGGGGAGGTTCCGCCGCGCTCACGGCGCGGGGACGAGCCGGTCGATCGCGGAGCGGAGATCGGCCGAAGAGAAGGGTTTGCGCACCCAGGTCGCCGCTCCCGAGCGCCCGGCAAGGAAGGCATCGGCATCTCGATCGAGGAGGAGGATCACCGGAGGGGCTGCCTCGGTGCCTGCGGAGAATGCATCTCGCACCGCCCTGGTGAGGGCCATCCCGCCCATCGAGCCGACCTGGAAGTCGACGATGACGGCCGTGGGTGTCCCTTCGCGTACGGCCTCGACGACGGCGCGGGGGTCGGTGATTTCGTGGATCGTGAACCGGTCTTCACCGAGTGCGGCCCGAACGTCGTTGATCACCCAGGTCGTGTCGGCCACGACGATGATGTCGGCCATGTGATGAGAGGTTAGTGGGCGCGGGGCCGGGCTTCGCTCGGCATCTGCGGCCTGAGGCATGTCGGTGTCTGCTCCCGCCGTTCCTACCATTGCTCATCGTGCGTCGCCGGACCCTCGCCCTCGCCCTCTTCGTCCTCACCCTGTGGCCCCTGCAGGCCGCCGGTGCCGATGACGGCGGGATCGACGTCGTCGTGATGAATGGCCCGATGGACGGCCGGCTTCTCGACTTCGCGATGCGGTCGATTCGAGAGTCCGACGCCTCGCTCGTCGTGCTTGTGGTGGACGTGTCGGCCGTGCTCACCGGCGACGCCACCGATCTGCTCACCCTTGTCGCCGACCCCCCGGTGCCGGTCGTCGTGTGGGTGGGGCCGGCGCCGGGAGTCGCTCACGGACTCGCCGCCCTTCTTCCTTCGGTCGCATCCGTCGGAGGAGGTGCTCCCGGTGCCGAAATCGGCTGGGCGTCTCCGCTCGTCGCGGGCGGCGGAGACGATGCCGACAGGATCAGGGGAATCGTTCCCGACTTCCCCGAGGCTGAGATCGACGGCACGCTCGTGGTGAGCGAACCAGTGCCGGGTCTGCTCGACGTGGTTCAGCCCTCGATCGGCCAGTTCATCGTCGCACTCGACGGAATGATTGTCCCGTTCGGCGGTGGCCTCGTGACCCTGTCGACGGCGACTCATGAATCGGTCGACGGTGTCGACAGGGTGTCACCGTCGCGGAGTGTCCGGTTCGTCGAGCAGGGGTTGATCGATCGAGTCCTTCGGCTCGGTGTCAGGCCGGAGACCGCGTTCTTCTTCCTGATGATCGGGCTGACCCTTGCCGCCTTGGAGTTCTACTCGGCGGGTCCCGGCATCGCTGCGGGCCTTGGGGTCGTCTGCCTGGCAATAGCCGGGTACGGGATGGCCGTGCTCCCGATGTGGTGGCCGGGTTTCGCCTGTGTGATCGCTGGGCTCGGCCTCTATGTCGTGGAGTTCCAGCGAAACGATCTCGGTTGGATGAGCATCCTCGGGACGCTGCTGGTCGGCTTCGGCGGGCTCCGCTTCGTCGATGCAGCACCGCAGATGGTGCCGGTGTGGTGGATCGTCCTGCTGGTTGTGTTCGGCACCGCGGGGTTCTTCGTGTTTGGGATGACCACGTTGGTGCGGTCGCGATTCTCCACGCAGACGATCGGCCGCGAGCGCCTCGTTGGTCGTACCGGCACTGCAGTCGGCGCGATCGCGCCCGACGGGTTCGTCGTCGTCGACGGTGCCGAGTGGCGAGCAAGGTCCACACGGGTTTCGGGCATTGGGGCCGGAGATCCCGTCGTGGTCGCCGCCGTGGATGGGATCACCCTCCAGGTCGATCGAGTCGACACCCCCGTCATCGGCGGAGTCGACCTCCAGAATTGACAATTAATCCCTGGCGGGATGGTCGATCGGCTGGTAGCGTCCGCCCGCGCCGGCGACCTCGGGAGGAGTTCGAATCGTGTTCGACATGGCATCCGCCGATCGCTCATGGCAGGTGAAGGGGCTTTGCCGGGGAAACCATTCCCATCTGTTCTTTCCCCCGAGCAATGTCGAGCGCAAGGATGAGCGCGAGCGGCGCGAATACAAGGCGAAGGCCATCTGCATGGTGTGCCCCGTGAAGCCCGAATGCCTCGACTTCGCACTCGACATCCGCGAGCCATTCGGAATCTGGGGAGGGCTCACCGAGGCCGAACGGCGCCAAGCGGCGTCCCGTCGGGCGGCTGCGGTCTAGAACCCATTGCCCGCGTGACCGAGGGGGGCTGGGGTGTTCGTATCCGACACCCTCGTAGAACCCGGGGCCGTGCCCTATATTCGCTCTGTGGATCTCTCCGGCGTCGTGGTACGTCCCGCATCCACCGTGATCGCCGTTCGAACAGGTTCGGGGACTCCCGAGGTGCTCATGGTGCGGCGCGGCTCCGGTGCGGACTTCCTCGGCGGTGCCCATGTGTTCCCCGGCGGCGGAGTCGATGATGCCGATGCGTCGGATCGGGCCGGGCGAGCGGTGGATTGGAGCGGGGATCCCGCAGAGCTTCCATGGCGCGCCGCAGCCCTTCGCGAATTGGCAGAGGAGGCAGGGATCGTGCTCACCGATCGCCCGGTCTCTGTCGCAGGTCTCCGCGGTACGGCGGTCTTCGATGCCGTGGTCGGCGCCGGAGCGGTCTTGCTCGCCGATCGTTTGGAGTACCTGAGCAACTGGGTCACCCCGGTGGGTCCACCCCGGCGCTACGACACCCGCTTCTTCGTGACCATCCTGTCGGATGACACCGAGGCAACCCCCGATGGGGTGGAGGTCTTCGACGCGGTGTGGGTGTCGGCGGTGGAAGCCCTGAGCCACGCCGATGAAGGCAGGTGGTACGTCGAGTTCCCGACCCGCCGCCATCTCGAGTTGCTCGGCCGCTTCGACACCGCCGCTGCCGTGCTGGCACACGCCAGGGCGGCAACCCCGGTGCGGATCGAGCCCAGGCTGGTCGTGGAGCCGGACGGGTCGTGGCGGGTGCTGTTGCCTGGTGATCTCGGGTTCGAAGGTGCTGCCTCATGAGGGTCCAGGTGGTGCTCGCGCCGAATCCGGGACCGTTCACCGGCCCGGGGACCAACACGTGGATCCTGTCGTCGGATGACTGCGCCGTCGTCGTCGACCCGGGCCCGGAGATTCCCGAGCACCGTGAGACCACGCTTCATGCCCTTTCCTCATTCAATGTGGTTGCCGTGCTGGTGACCCACCATCACCCGGACCATGCACCGGCGGCGAACGGGTTGGCCGGCCATCTCGGTGTGCCTGCAGTCGGCCCGTCGGCAGGTGTGGACTTCAGCCCGGACCGGCTGATTTCCGATGGAGATGTCGTGACATGCGGATCAGTCGACGTCGTCGCCGTGGCGACCCCCGGCCACACCTCCGACTCGACCTGTTACCGGGCAGGCGACGCGTTGTTCACGGGAGACCACATCATGGGTGGCTCGACGGTGATCGTGGAGGACATGACGGAGTACTTGAACTCACTGCGCAAGCTGCGGGAAACCGGGCTGGGGACGCTCTATCCGGGGCATGGCTCGGTCATGTCCGATCCAGACGCGGTCATCGGCGACTACATCGCCCATCGTCTCGAGCGCGAGGCACAGATTCTCGGCGCCGTGCGGGCCGGTGCCGGCACGGTCGGAACCATCGTCGAGCAGGTGTACCGCGGGGTGGATCCGGTGCTCCACCCCGCGGCGGCGCTCTCGGTGGAGGCTCACCTCCGCAAGCTCGAGGCAGACGGCCTCGTGTGGTTCCCGGGGGGCGGCTGGGGCGGTGCGGTGGGGGCTACGCCATGAGGAAGGCGGCGGCAGTCGCGATCGTGTTCCTCACCGCGGTGGGCAGCACTCTCTTGATCGTGTTCCCCGCCGCGGCCGACGTGTCCTCAGCAGACCTGGATCTCGCCCGTGACCGTCTGCGGCAGGTGAACGAGCGCCTTCATGACGAGACCGCTCGCTACGACCAGGCCATCGCCGACGAGGCACTGCTCCAGGATCGACTGGATGGCCTCGTCGTCGACCTCGCCGGGCGGGAGCGGGCGCTGGTCCTCGCCAGGTCCGCCGCCCGCGACAGGGCCGCCGAGATGTACATGACGGCGGGGGCGTCTTCTCCATCGATCACGGCAACAGATGACGTCGCTCGACTTCCCGCCCGGTTCGTCTACTTGGCGGCGGTGTCCCAAACCGACCGGGAACTGGTCAACCGACTCGAGGTGTCTCGTCGTGACTACGAGCAGCAGAAGGCCCTCGTCGATCAGGCGATCGTCGAACAGCAGAGCCTTCGTATCGAGATGGAATCGCTCGTGTCCACCATCTTTTCGGAGCTCGACGCCGCCAACGCCGAATACCGGTCGGTGAAGGCTCAGTGGGACGCCCAAGAGGCGGAGCGCATTCGGCGCGAGCAGGAGGAGGCGGCCCGTCTGGCCTTCCTCGCCACCTCCACGACCACCACGACGACCCGTCCCACCAGCACGACGACCACCACGAGTGCGACCACGACGACGACTGCGTCGGGAACCTCGACCACCGCTGGTATCACCACCACGAGCACGACGACTTCCGGCACGACCACGACGACTCCCGACACGACGACGACCACCGCGTCGACAACCACCACGACACTGCCGCCGCAGCCATCCGGAGGAAAGACCTGCCCGGTCGACGGCGCGACCTCCTTCAGCGATACGTGGGGTGCTCCTCGGCCGGGAGGGCGCGCCCACCACGGCACCGACCTGCTGGCGTCCGAGGGCACGCCGTTGGTGGCCATCGAGGGTGGCCAGGTGTGGAGTCCCAACTGGGATGCGGAGGGTGGGCTCGGCCTGTACCTCAAGGGGGACGATGGGGACCTCTGGTACTACGCCCACCTGAGTTCGTATGTGCCCGGGCTGGTCGATGGGCTGCGGTTGGAGGTCGGCCAACGCATCGGGTACGTCGGACACACGGGCAACGCTTCGGTCTCGCACCTCCACCTCGGTTGGTACCCGGGCGGCTACGGCCACCCGATTGCCAATCCCTATCCGGTTGCCCTCTCGTTGTGTGGGTGAGCGATCTCCAGGTCCCGTGGGCCGCATGGTGATGGAGGGTTTCGCGTGCGCGTGGACTCACACCGCAGAGGCCGCGGTAGGCTCCGACCCGGAGGTGCCGTGCGGAAGTTCATCACCCTTGTCCTCGCGATGCTGCTGGTCATGCCGGTCACCGACGCCGGCGCCGAGGTCAGCCAGCAGCAGTTGACGGACGCCAGGGCCACGATGAACGCCAAGGCGGCGGAGCTCGACGCCCAACTCGAAGAACTCGACCAGATCCTGCTCGTGCAGGCCGGCTACGAGACGCGGATCGCCAACCTGCAGGATCAGATCACCGCCCGCGATCGCGAGATCGCCCTCTCCGCATTGGCCGCCAAGGAACAGGCACGGGCGATGTACGTCAGTGCCGGGTCGTCCGCCGCACAGGCTGCGGCGAGTCCTGAGAGCATCACTCGGCTGGGTACCAAGAACGCCTACCTCGGAGTAGTGGTCGATTCCGATACCGATGCCGTCAATCGGTTGTCCTTTCTTCAGGAGGACCAGTCGGCTCTTCAGGAGCAGCTCAGAGGGCTGGTCGCTCAACAGGAGGACCTTGCCAATCAGGCCTCGGCCCTGAGTGACGAGATGCAACAACTCCTCTCTGCAGCCAACGACGAATACCAGGCTGTCTATTCGCAGTGGCAGAAGGAAGAGGCAGAGCGCCAGCGCAAGGCTCGCGAAGAGGCGGCGCGCCGGTCCGCCGCGGCCGCAGCTGCTGCAGGTGCCGCGACCAACTACACGAGCAGTGCGTTCGTCAGCGCCAGCGGCCGCACCTGTCCCGTCTCCGGTGCCAACTCGTTTCGCGACTCATGGCTCGAGCCCCGCGACTATCGCGGTGGCCTGCACCACGGCACCGATCTCGTCGCCGCCGAAGGCACTCCGCTGGTTGCAGTAGAGAGCGGCTCCGTCTGGAGCATCGGCTACCACTGGGCCGGGGGCAATGGGCTCTACATAAAGGGAGACAGCGGCGACATCTACTACTACGCCCACATGCAGGGTTACGCCTCGGGGATGTCCGCCGGTACCAGGCTCGGGGTCGGGCAGGTGGTGGGGTATGTCGGGCACACCGGCGCCGCCAGCGTGTCGCACCTTCACATCGGCTTTCAACCCGGAGGCGGTCCGTTGGTCAACCCGTACCAGCTCATGGTCAAGCTCTGTCGCTGAGGTCGGTCTCGAAAGAGCATCTCCCACGCGTCGGTGGTCATCTGCCGAATCCGTGCGAAGACCCTCATCCCATGTCGGCGCCCGTGCCGTCGACCTTCCCTCCGGTGGGAGCCGACTCTTCGCCCAGCGCCTCCAGCAGCACCGCGATGCGCGCCGTGCAGGTCTCGTCGGCGGCAGGTGGCACGAGTTCCACGATGCGTGCCGCAGCCGCGATGAATGCCTGCGCCGAAGGCGCCTGTGGGTGGGTGTCGACCACCGGGGCGCCGGCGTCACCCCCTTCGACGATCATCGGATCGAGCGGGATCCGGGCGATGAGGGGCACCCCGAGGTCGTCGGCGAGTTCTTGACCTCCCCCGACGCCGAACAGGTCGTAGTGGGTTCCGTCGGGGGCGGTGAACCCGGACATGTTCTCGACGATGCCGACCACCGGCATGTAGGAACGGCGTGCCATGTCGGCCACCCGTGCGGCCACCTTCTGGGCCGCCTTCTGCGGGGTGGTCACCACCACCATCTCGGCCTGGGGGAGGAGTCGGGCGAGCGCCATCTGGATGTCACCGGTGCCGGGAGGCATGTCCAGCACGAGGTAGTCGAGGCCAGGGTCCCAGGCGACGTCCCGGAGGAACTGCTCGAGTGCTTTGCCGAGCATCAATCCCCGCCACATCAAGGCGGTCTCCTCGTCGTCGACGAGGAGACCAGTCGACACCAGCTGGATGCCGCCCGCGTCGATGGGGACGATCTTGCGATCATCGTTCGCCTCGAGCCGGGCGGAGGTGCCGAGCATCCTCGGGACCGAGAATCCCCAGATGTCGGCGTCGAGGAGACCCACCTTGAATCCTGCGGTGCGCAAGGCGACGGCAAGGTTCACGCTCACGGAAGACTTGCCAACCCCACCCTTTCCGGACCCGACGGCGATGACGCGGGTGAGTGGGCTGACGGTGGTCGGGTCGGCGTGATCCCGGGCCCGCCGGCGGGCGACGGCCATGAGCTCGGAGCGTTGCTCGGCGGTCATTGCCGCAACCTCGACCCGGGTCTCTGCGATGCCGGGGAGCGCGGTCACCTTGCGCTTCACGTCGGACTCGATCTGATCGCGCATCGGACAGGCGGCGATCGTGAGCGCGATGTGCACAGTTGCCACGCCGTCGGCGACCTCGATGCCGCGCACCATCCCCAGTTCGACGACGTCGCTGCCGAGCTCGGGGTCGACGACTCCGCGTAGCGCAGCCTCGACGTCCTCGCGGGTGGCGGTCGGGGTCACGAGGGCAAGGTAGTTACCGCCCGCGGAGTACGGGAAATCCTCTGTGGGTACCACCCCCCGATCGGTATAGTGACGGCCTCCGTCCGATCAGGAGCCTCGATGCAGTCCATCTCGATCACCCCCCGCACCGCGCCCCCGAAGGTCGCTCTCACTTCGGCGGCCGCCGCCAAAGTGGCCGAGTTGATCGCCAAGGAAGGCGACGGCACTCTGGCCCTGCGTCTCGGCGTTCGTCCCGGTGGGTGTTCGGGGTTTTCCTACGAGATGTACTTCGACTCGGCGATCGACGACACCGACGTCGTTTCGGAGACCGACGGGGTTCGGCTCGTCGTAGACGTCAAGAGCGCCGAGATGCTCTCCGGGGCTGAGATCGACTACCGAGACGGACTGCAGGGAGCCGGGTTCCAGGTCAACAACCCGAACGTCACCCGCAGCTGCGGCTGCGGGAACTCCTTTTCCTAGGCGCCGTCGTTCCGGGGCGGGGGACCGGGAGGATCCCACGCCGTCGGACCCCGGTACCCTCTCTGCGAGCTAGGAATCGAGAGAGCACATGCCCAAGTCCATCCCGCCGGTGACCAGTGGCCCCAACCCGGTCGGTCCCTATTCGGTGGCCACCGAGGCGAACGGGTTCGTATTCGTGTCGGGTCAGGTGGGCATCGATCCGACGACGAATGCGAGCATCGGCGACGACGTGATCACCCAGGCGACTCAGGTGATGAAGAACATCGGAGCGATCCTCGGTGACGTCGGACTCGGATTCGACGACATCGTGAAGACCAGCATCTTCCTCGCCGACATCGGCGACTTCGCGGAGGTGAACGAGGTGTACGGTCGGCACTTTGGCGAGCAACCGCCCGCTCGCTCCACGTTCCAGGCGGCAGGTCTCCCCAAGGGCTATCTCGTGGAGATCGAGGTCGTGGCGGCCCGTTGAGAGGAGAACCATGACCAGAGACGAGATCTTCGCCGCGCTCGGCCTGAGTGATGAGAACCCCGGTGCCTATGCCGGCGGGTGGCTCTCCACGTCCGGCGGCCCGCTCGAGGTGGAGAACCCGACGACGGCGACCACGATCGCAACGGTGGCCCAGGCATCGGCCGCCGATTATGAGCAGGTGGTGGCCTCCTCCCAGGAGGCGTTCGGCAGGTGGCGGATGGTTCCGGCGCCCAAGCGGGGTGAGTACGTGCGCCTGATCGGCGACGCGCTCCGCGACCACAAGGAGGCGCTCGCCGCCCTCGTTGCGCTCGAAATGGGCAAGATCGTCGCCGAGGGCGAGGGCGAGGTTCAGGAGATGATCGACATCGCCGATTTCTCCGTCGGCCTGTCGCGCCAGTTGTACGGCTTGACGATGGCGTCGGAGCGGCCGCGACACAGGATGTTCGAGCAGTGGCACCCGTTGGGCACCATCGGGGTCATCTCCGCCTTCAACTTCCCCGTCGCGGTGTGGGCGTGGAACGCGATGATCGCCGCGGTGTGCGGTGACGCAGTGCTGTGGAAGCCGTCGTCGCAGACGCCGCTGAGCGCCATCGCCGTCACCCGCATCTGTCATCAGGTCATGGACGGCAGCGGATTTGAAGGGGTGTTCAATCTCGTCGTCGGCCGCGGCCGCGACGTCGGCGAGTTGCTCATCAACGATCGTCGTGTCCCGCTCGTCTCGGCCACCGGCTCGTGCAACATGGGCGAGAAGGTGGGTATCGCTGTTGCCAAGCGCCTCGGCAGGTCGCTGCTCGAACTCGGCGGCAACAATGCTGTGGTCGTACTCGACGATGCCGACCCGGGTCTGGTGACCCGAGCGGTCCTCTTCGGCGCCGTCGGCACAGCCGGGCAGCGCTGTACGACGGTGCGTCGGATGATCGTCGAGTCGGGGATCAAGGGCGACGTGATGAAGCGACTCGTCGATGCCTACGGGCAGGTGAGGATCGGCGATCCCCTCGACCGCTCCACGGTCATGGGTCCGCTGGTCAACGCCGGCGCGGTCGATGAGATGCTCGCCGCCGTCGACATCGCCAAGGAGCAGGGCGGCAAGGTCCTCACCGGCGGCAAGCGCGCCGACGTCGGCCTCGCCGGCCACTTCGTGGAGCCGACGATCATCGAGATCGATCGTGGGGCACCGATCGTGCAGGAGGAGACGTTCGCCCCGATCCTCTACGTGATCGAGGCAACGGACACGCGGGATGCCATCGCGGTTCAGAACGGGGTGCGGCAAGGGCTCTCGTCGGCGATCTTCACCAACAGCCTGCGTGCTTCGGAGCTCTTTCTCTCCACCGAGGGCTCGGACTGCGGCATCGCCAACGTGAACATCGGCACGTCGGGTGCCGAGATCGGGGGCGCCTTCGGCGGTGAGAAGGAGACCGGCGGGGGCAGGGAGGCCGGGTCCGATTCGTGGAAGGCGTACATGCGGCGTCAGACGAACACGATCAACTGGAGCTCCGACCTCCCGCTCGCTCAGGGGATCGAGTTCGGATAGCCGCCTCCGATGACAGACATCCTGTGATGAAGAGAGTGGACGATCTGGGAGGCCGGCAAAGGTGAGCGGGCCCGAACGCCTCGACGCTCCGCTCGCCGACCCGTCGCGTCGCCGCCCCGTCGTCGAGGATCTGCGTCGCATCTGGGCTCGTCGGGACTTTCTGCTCTTCGCTGCCGGCTCAGACCTGCGCGCCCAGGAGATGGACACGGTGCTCGGAAACACCTGGCACCTTCTCAACCCGGTGCTGCAGATTCTGGTGTATTTCCTCGTATTCGGCCTGATCCTGGGCACCGACCGGGGGGTGCCCAACTTCCTGCCGTTCCTGGCCATCGGCATCTTCACCTTCTCCTACATGCGCAAGGTGATCATCGGCGGCGCCAAGTCACTCCACAAGAACCGGGGGCTCATTCACTCGATCTCCGCTCCGAGGGCGATCTTCCCGATCGCGGTGATGCTCACCGAGGCCGCTGCCTTCGCCTTCCCGTTCCTGGTGATGCTCTTCGTCGCGGTCGTGACCGGGGAGTCGCTCGCCTGGCGCTGGCTGATGATGATCCCGATCTTCGTGGCACAGTCCCTGTTCGCCGTCGGTCTCGGGTTCATCGCGGCCCGGATCACGTTCTACTTCCGCGACTTCGAGAACATCCTCGACTTCCTGTTCCGCATGGCCTTCTACTTTTCGGGGGTGCTGTTCTTCGTCGACAAGTTCGTGAAAGACCCGACGGCTCGTCGGATCGCCGACCTCAACCCCTTGCTCGACTTCATCTCGTTGTATCGGTGGGCCGTCCTCGGGTTTCCCGTCGGCACGCGACTCATCGTGTCGGCGCTTGCCTGGACGCTGATCGCCCCCGTCGCCGGGTATCTGTGGTTCCAACGCCGCGAGCGGGACTACGGCCGTGAGTAGGAAAGGGCAGCGCGCGATCGACGTCAGGAATGCAAGCGTCGTGTATCGCGTCTATAGCGATCACCGGTTGACATTGCGGGAGCGGCTCACGATGCGACGAAGGAGTCGGGAGTTCACCCAGGTCCGCGCCGTCACCGATGTCTCGTTCAAAGTGAAGACCGGCGAAGTCGTCGGTCTGATCGGGTCGAACGGGTCGGGCAAGAGCACACTGCTCAGTGCCATCGCCGGACTGCAACCGCTGGCCTCGGGTTCGATCAGGGTGCGCGGCGAGCCGACCCTCCTCGGGGTCGGCGCGGTGCTCGACGCCCAGCTCTCCGGGGCTCGCAATGTGATGCTCGGTTGCCTGGCGTTGGGGATGTCCCGCTCCGAGGCGAACGAGCGGTTCGACGACATCGTCGACTTCGCCGGCCTTCGGGCTGCCATCGACCGGCCGATGCGAACGTACTCGTCGGGAATGCGCTCGCGTCTCCATTTCTCGATCGCCACCTCCGTGGATCCAGACATTCTCCTGGTCGACGAGGTGCTCGCAGTGGGGGACCGCGACTTCCGGCGCAGGAGCCTCAAGCGAATCACCGACCTTCAGGGAAGCGCCAAGGTCGTCGTGCTGGTCACGCACGGCCTGCACCAGGTTCGCAAGGTGTGTAGTCGGGCAATCTGGATCGAGGAGGGTCGGCTCATGGCCGACGGCCCACCCGATGACGTGCTCGATCAGTACGTGGCGTTCACCGGCGGCGCGGACGAATCCCTCGACCGGGACGACTGAGGACGCTCAGTTCTGAGAGGGCGCGCCGATAGGCGCGGACTCGGCGGTTGGGGCTGGGGACCCCAACCGCACAGCGATGAGGCCTCCGGCCGAAGAGCCATCAGCATTGCGCAAGAGCGCCCGCCTATTGGCGGACGCTCTAAGCCGTTGGCGTGCCATCGCCAGCATGTTCGGGT
>DATECY010000129.1:0-3554 GCA_035286665.1 Acidimicrobiia bacterium | reverse complement strand
TCCCACGTGCTGTGGGAGGAGCCGTTCGTGATCTTCAGCCGGATGTTGGCGGAGAACCCCGACATCGTCGTCGGTCCCATGGTGACCAACCCCGGCACCCGTGACTGGACGGTGATCGCTTCTCTCTTCGCCACCCTCGACGAGATGTACGGCCCCCGGACCATCTGCGGGATGGGGCGGGGCGACTCTGCTCTCCGCTACATCAACGACAAGCCGACGACGCTTGCCACCATGTCCCAGGCGATGCGGGTGATCAAGGAGCTCGTCGCCGGCAAGACCGTGCAGTACAACGGCAAGGACCTGGTCATCCCGTGGGCGACCGGGTGGGACCTGCCCATGTGGGGTGCCGGGTACGGACCGAAGGCGCTCACCCTGGTGGGTGAGCAGTGCGACGGGTTCATCCTGCAGTTGGCCGACCCGTATCTGGTGGAGTGGACCACCAAGTTCGTGAAAGACGCCGCTCGGGCCGCTGGTCGCGATCCCGATGCGGTGAAGATCTGCGTGGCCGCACCCGCCTACGTCGGCGACGACCTCGCCCACCAGCGTGACCAGTGCCGCTGGTTCGGCGGGATGGTCGGCAACCACGTCGCCGATCTCGTGACGAGATACGGAACCGACGAGTCCATGATCCCCAAGGCGCTGTCGGATTACATCGCTGCCCGGGAGGGGTACGACTACTCCCATCACGGACAGGTGGGAAACCCCTCGACGAACTTCGTGCCCGACGAGGTGGTCGATCGGTTCTGTGTGCTCGGCGAGGTGTCCGATCACCTCACTCGGATGAACGAGTTGCGTGACCTCGGCGTCGATCAGTTCGCCATCTACCTGATGCACGACGCCCAGGAGGCGACGCTGGATGCATACGGAGCCGAGATCATTCCGGCGATGAGGTAGGAGCGCGATGCGCGATGCGCGATGCGCGAGAGTCGCCAGTCGCCAGTCGCCAGTCGCCTCACGTCTGCAGGTCGTGGGATCCCGAAGTCATCACGGCCAGGCGGTCGATCGATCGCGCCACCGCATTCTTGGCGTCGTGGCCGATGATCGAATCCCACCATCCCCCGTACAGCCGGTCGAACTCAAGCCCGGCGATGGCGGCGCCGACTCGGCGCACAGTGGCGGTGTCGAGCGGGATCAGATTTGGGTATGACCACATCACCGAGATCCAGCCTCGGTCGCGCACCACCGTGTAGGTGTCACCGGTGAGGAGGACGCCCTTGCCGGCGGCGCCGGCGGGCCAGTGCAGCACCGCGCTCCCCGGGAAGTGGCCGCCGCAGCGGATCAGGCGCACACCGGGTACCGGTTCGACCGAGTCCTCGTAGAACTCGATCGACGGGTCGGGTCGCATCACCCACTCGCGGTCGGCGGAGGGTAGATGGATGGTGGCTCCGAAGGCATGTGCCCACTCGACCATCGCCCCGTAGAAGTGGGGGTGCGAGACGGTGATGGCCGTCAGCCCACCGATGGCGGCGACCGCCTCGATGGCGGCATCATCGATGAAACCGAAGTTGTCCCACATGACGTTTCCGGCCGGCGTCTTGACCACCAGTGCCCGTTGCCCGATGAAGCGGGCCGGCGTGATCGCCAGCCCGATCAGGTCGGGCTCCGCGTCACGGATCTCGATCGCGTGGCCCTGCGCGGCCATCTCGGCGAGGGTGGTCCAGGTCTGTCCTTCCCAGCGAACCCATTGGCGCGGATCGGTGCAGATCGAGCAGGCGGCCGGGGGCGTTGCGGTATCGGCGTGTTGGTGGCCGCAGATCGTGCAGATCCAAGTGCTCATCGCCGGCAGGTTACGCGAGGTCGATGATGGGCGATGCACCGTATCCTTGGGTCGTGCGTGTCTTGTTCCTCGTCACTCGCTTTCCTCATCCGCCCCGCCGTGGCGATCAGGTGCGTGCGTTTCACCACCTGCGCCATCTCGCCGGGCGCCACGAGATCACGCTCTGTCATGTCGGCGCTTCGCCGTCGGCCGCAGACATCACGGCGCTCGAGAGTCTCGGCCTCGGGGTCGAGGTGATTCCTAACGGGTCTGCGATCTCCGCGGTGCGGTTGGGGCGCGGCGTAGCGGACCGGCGTCCGTTCCAGTCACTCCGGGTGGCATCGCGCCGTTTGAGTGCTCGTGTCCGGGCTCTCGCTCGTGGCATGGACGTCGTCCACGCGCAACTGGTGAGAACCGGGCCGCTGGTCGACGGGCTCGGGGTGCCGGTGGTGTTCGATCTCGTGGACGCGCTTTCGATGAACCTCGATCGCCGCTCCGCTCACGATCGCGGCCCATCCCGGTGGGCGGCGGCGGTGGAGGCACGTCGCCTCGGCCCGTACGAGCGCGCCCTCGCCGCACGAGCGGCAGGCGTGGCGGTATCCACCGCCGACGATGCCGCCGCCATCGGCCATTCGACGATCGAGGTCGTCCCCAACGGTGTGGATCTCGACGGCTTCGGCCATCGACCGGGACCGCGGCCGAATTCGTTGGTCGTGTTCGCCGGCAATCTGGGTTACTTCCCCAACGTGGATGCTGCGATCACCCTCGCCCGGTTGATCATGCCCGCGATCCGGACCCAGGTGCCCGAGGCGCGTCTCCTCCTCGCCGGGGCGCGCCCCACCCGCGCCGTACGTCGGCTCGTCGGGCCGATGGTCGAGTTGCTCGACGAGCCGGACGACCTTGCGCCGGTGATCGCTTCGGCGGCCGTCACCGTGATCGCGATGCGAGCCGGGTCGGGGATCCAAAACAAGGTGCTCGAAGCGATGGCGGTGGGCACCCCGGTGGTCACCACCGCTCGAGTCGCCGCCGCCGTCGGTGCTCGACACGGCGAACACGTGCTCATCGCCGAAGGCGTCGACGAGTTCGCCGCCGCAACCGTCGACCTCTTCGGTGACAGAGATCGGGCGGGCACACTCGCCATCGCTGCCCGTCGGATGGTCGAAGAGCACTACCGCTGGGAGACATCCGCGGCCGCCATCGAGCGGTTGTGGACACGGGCGGTCGGCTGACCCGGTCGGGTCAGTGCGCCGAGAACGTCGTCAGCGCCGCGGCGACGGCATCTGCCGACTGTCGCCAGCGCGGACCCATCATCAACTGATGCCCGGCATCGGGTATCACGGTGGGTTCGACGCCGTATGCCCGGGCGGTCCGAGTGATGTCGCGCACGGTGAAGAGGTGGTCGCGGTCTCCGATTACGAACGCCACCGGCGTGTGCACGAGCGGGGGTCGCGGTCTGGTGACGAAGAGCATGTCCAGGAAGGCCAGGTACGACTCGCCCTGGAGACGGGCAACGTACCGCTCGAGGTCCGACTCGTCGATGGCGGGGTCGAAGAGAAGATCACGGGCCATGCGGGGCGTGTCCACGAGTGGCTTGAGGTCGAGAACCGCGTTGGCTTGGAGGAACTTGAGCGGATGCCTGCCGAGGACGCGCAACGTGGTGCGCCAGACGCCACCGATCGGAATGGGCGCAAGCAGCACGCACCCGGGGAGATCGTGCTCCTCGAGATACCGCTGGGCGATCAGGCCACCCATCGAGTGTGCGATGAGGATCGGAGGGTGTTCGAGACCGCCCGCCACC
>DATECY010000128.1:0-6267 GCA_035286665.1 Acidimicrobiia bacterium | reverse complement strand
TGGGCATATTGCCCACCCCGACTCCGGCCAATAGCCAATCGCCAAGAGCCAATTGCCTGGTTCCCTACTTCACCTCGACGGATGCCCCAGCGCCCTCGAGTTGGGCCTTCGCCTTGGCGGCGTCTTCCTTGGACACGTGCTCCAGGACCGGCTTCGGCGCCTCGTCGACGAGAGCCTTGGCCTCCTTGAGCCCGAGGCTGGTGAGCGACCGGACTTCCTTGATCACCTGGATCTTCTTGTCGCCGGCGGCGATGAGGATGACGTCGAACTCGTCCTGCTCCTCCTCGACGGCGGCGGCGCCGGCGGGCATTGCGGCCATCATCGCCATCGGCGCGGCGGCCGTGACGCCGAACTTGTCTTCGAACTCCTTGAGGAACTCGGAGAGTTCGAGCACGGTCATGCTCGCAAACACCTCGAGCAGGTCCTCGTGGCTCATCTTCGTTGCCATGTCTATTCCTCCTCGGCCGGCTCGGCCGTGTTCTCAGTGGCCGACTCGGCCGTGTTCTCAGTGATGATCGACTCGACATCGGTGGGCGTCTCGTCGGTGACCTCCGCCGCAGGGGCCGAAGACACCGAAACCGAGGGTTCCTCGACGGTCGGCATCTTGTCGATGAGCTGTTGGATCATCGTTGCCAGATTGCGCGGCATCGCGGCGAGGAGGCGTGCCATGGCGGCCATCGGCGCCTGGAAGGCTCCGGCGATCTTCGCCAGCAGCACTTCCCGCGGCTCGAGGTCGGCGAGTTCGGCGACTCGCTCGGGCGGCAGCACCTCGGACCCCAACAGGGCCCCCTTGATGACGAGCTTGGCGTGGTCCTTGGCGAAGTCGCGCAGGACCTTGGCCACCGCGGCAGCGTCGCCGTTGGCGAACGTCAGCCCGGTGGGCCCGACGAGGAGATCGAGGGCATCCGTACGACCCAGTTGGGACGCCGCGATGCGAGCCAGGGTCATCTTGTAGACCCGGAACTCGCTGTCGGCAGCGCGAAGCGCGCGGCGGAGTTGCTGCTGCTCCTTGACGGACAGCCCTGCGTACTCGGCGGCGAACACCGCCTGGGCGGCGGACATACGCTCTGTGATGTCGGCGACCGCCTGGACCTTCTCAGGTCTTGGCATTGCCTACTCCTTGCATGTTCACGGGGACAGGGTCCCCGAACGGAAACGCTCCCGACGTGAGACCACGGGGGAGCGAGAAGAAGCTTCTACGCAACCTGCGCCGGCGGCCGGTGGGCCATTGTCCCCGAAGGGGCCAGGCGGTCTCTGGTCGGTTCAGTTGTCGCGCGGCAGGCTACCGACCCACTCGCACCAGGGCAAGACGCGACGACAAGAGGCCGACGGCGTTTTCGACTCCCGTCCGCGACAACCGGCGGTGGACAGGTCGCCGAAAAGGGGCAAGACTGTCGACGCGGGAGCATCGGCGCAGGGGACCGACCACCACCGTCCCCGAGAGCGCACCCTCGCCGGGCGCATTTCGACCGGACCTACCCCCGGTCGAAGTCCGGCGACGACCGACGACACCTGGCCCGTCGTCGGCCCTCAGGGTCGATGCCGCGCCGATGCCCCCGCCTTTTCCGCACCGGTACTGGGATCGGTGCGACGACAGAATGTCGTCTACTCGTCGGGGTTGAGCGTGTCGAGCATCGTGACGTCCACCTTGATGCCGGGACCCATCGTCGATGCCACGGTGAGCTTGCGGATGAAGCGGCCCTTTGCGGACGAGGGGCGCACCCGATTCAGTTCCGCGACCACGGCGCCGAGGTTCTCCCGCAGCTGCTCTGGGGTGAACGAGACCTTTCCGATTCCAACGTGGACGTTGCCGAACCGGTCGTTGCGGTACTCGACCCGTCCACCTTTGAACTCGGTGACGGCCTTGCGGACGTCCTGGGTGACGGTCCCCGCCTTCGGGTTCGGCATCAGCCCGCGCGGGCCAAGCACCTTGCCGAGTTTGCCGACCTCAGCCATCAACGAGGGAATCGCGATGGTGACGTCCCAGTCGAGTGGTTGGGTGCCGGCCTGAATGGCCGCGGCCAGGTCGGCGGCCCCGACGTAGTCGGCGCCCGCCTCTTTGGCATCCTTGGCTTGATCGCCATCCGCGAATACCAACACCTTGACCGACTTGCCCGATCCTGCCGGGAGTGACACGGTTCCCCGCACCGCCTGCTCGGCCTGGCGGGGATCGATGCCGAGGAAGAACGCCGCGTCGACCGTCTCGTTGAACGTCGCAGTGGCGCTTGCCTTCACGAGGTCGAGTGCCTCGCCGGGTCCGTGGTACATCGCACGATCGAGTTTCGCCGACGCATCGGCCTGCTTCTTGCCCATCTCATCTCTCCTCGCGGTCCAAACGGCTCGGTGAGCCTCCCGCCGGTGTGCGTTGTTCGCTCAGTCTGAGCAATTGGCAATTCGCTATTGGCTCCCGTGAACCCCCGGCTAATTGCTAATTGCTAATTGCTAATTGCTAATTGCTAATTGCTAATTGCTGTCGGTGGCGTCAGCCCTCCACCGTCAATCCCATCGACCTGGCCGTCCCTTCGACGATCTTCATCGCCGCGTCGACGTCGTTTGCGTTGAGGTCCACCATCTTCGTCTCGGCGATCTGGCGGACCTGCGCCTTGGTCACCGACCCCACCTTGACCGTGTGCGGTGTCGCAGAACCCTTCTCGACTCGCGCCGCCTGCCTCAGCATGACGGCGGCTGGAGGCGTCTTGGTCACGAACGTGAAGCTGCGGTCTTCGTAGACCGTGATCTCCACCGGAACGATCGTGCCGGTCTGACTCTCCGTCGCCGCGTTGTACGCCTTGACGAAATCCATGATGTTGACGCCGTGCTGACCGAGCGCCGGTCCCACCGGTGGGGCGGGCGTGGCCTGCCCGGCAGGGATCTGCAGCTTCAGCACCGCGGCGACCTTCTTACGACCCATGACCGATCATCCCTCCTAGAACTTCTGAATCTGCTCGAAGTTGAGCTCGACCGGAGTTTCCCGGCCGAAGATGTCGACGAGCACCCGCACCTTCGACTGGTCGACGTTGATGTCCTCGATGACACCGTTGAAGTCGGCGAAGGGCCCCTCGGTCACGCGAATCGTCTCCCCGACCTCCCAGTCCGGCTTGAAGCGAGGCGCCTTCTTCTCCTCGTCCTTCCGCACTCCGAGGATCCTCTCGACCTCGCGTCGAGACAGCGGTGTCGGCTTGGTGCCGGATCCGACGAAGCCCGTGACGCCTGGCGTGTTGCGCACGACGCCCCACGAGTCGTCATCGAGGTACATCCGGACGAGCAAGTAGCCGGGAAACTGCTTTCGGGGGACGGTCACCTTGCGTCCACTCTTGATCTCGACGACATCTTCCATCGGGATGGCGATGTCGAAGATCGAATCCTCCATGTGCATGGACTTGATCCGGGTTCCGAGGTTGGCCTTCACCTTGTTCTCGTACCCGCTGTATGAGTGGATCACGAACCACGAGCCGGGAAGGTCGTAGGGGCTGGCCGGCGGCACCGCCTCGATCGGCTCGAGAACGTCCGTGTCGGGACGCTCCTCGGTGGCGACGGCAGTGACGCGAGCATCGGCGACGGTCTCGACCGCCGACGCATCGGCGTCCGAGGTGCTCATCACGTCGTTCACGGCCGCATCGTCCACGGAATCGCTCACCGCAGCTCCAGCAAACGCAGGATGCTCTGCTTCAGGGCCAGGTCCAACCCGAAGGTGTAGGCCATCACGAAACCGGCGGTGATCAGCGTCACCAAGGTGAAGGTGACGACCTCGCGGCGGCCAGGCCAGGCCACGCGCTTGAGCTCGGTCCTGACCTCTGAGAAGAACTGGCGGAATCCGACGTGCTCCTTGCGGCGCCGCGTCTGGACCATTGCGGCGCGACGTTCTTTCGCCCGCTTCTCTTCCTTCTCCTGAAGCCGCCGTAGCTCTCGGTTCATGTCTCTTCCCGTCCTCTTGAGTCACAGGCCGTCATCGTGGCTCACCTGCCTTCACCCGTCGCATCCCTCTGGCGAGCAGGGGCGGAGGGACTCGAACCCCCAACCGCTGGTTTTGGAGACCAGTGCTCTGCCAAATTGAGCTACGCCCCTTTGGGGTGTTCGAACCCGCGCGCGAGCCTGGGACGAACGGCGGGCATTGTAACAAGAGGACGGGGTCCGCATGCCGTTGCAGGTCCCCGAGGCCGTCACCGGCCCCTCGACCGCGACGAGACCACCCCGGCGACGACCGCAGCCAGCGTCGCCAGGCCGATCACCGCGATGGCCGAGTACTTGATCGCCAGCCGGACCACCAGGGGACGGCGAGGATCCGATCCGTCCTGCGCTCCGAGCCGCGACATCACCGTCGTGGCCAGACCGTCGGGAGCGCGCAGCGTCTCGCCCCCGAGTGTGGAGAGTTCCCGGGTCACCCCGGACGAACCGGCGAGATCTGCCTGACAGGCCGGACACTGGTCGCGGTGCGCCTGGAGCACTCGATTGAGCGGCATGTCGGACGGGATCATCGACACCAGACGACAGGTGATGGAACTCATGGCGACTCCTCGTCGAGGAGGAGGCGCAGGCGTTTGCGCGCCCGATGCAGACGAACCTTGGCGGTGGTTTGCGTGATCCCGAGCTCGCGCCCCACCTCGGCGTGGCTCCACCCGTACACGTCCCGCAACACGAGTACCGAGCGCTGGCCGGGGGTCAGCTGGTTGATCGCCGAGCCCAGCTCCGCGCGGACCTCGGCCAACTCGCCTGCCCGTTCCGGGCCATCCGACGGATCGACGAGCATGTCGTCCAGTTGCTGGGTCTCGTAGCGAGCCGCGCGGCGACGCATGGTCCATGCCGTGTTGACGGTGATCCGATGCAGCCAAGTTCCCAATGCGGCCTCGCCCCGGAATCGGGGCATTGCCCGCCACGCGCGGATGAGGGCCTCCTGGGTCACGTCCGGAGCAAGGTCCGGACCCACGAGTCTCACGGCAAGGGTGTACACGGTGTCTCGATACCTCCACACGAGTTCGCCAAAAGCATCGGCGTCGCCGCTGCGGGCCAGTTCGATCAGCTCGCTCTCGTCGCGTTTGACCCCACCGTTGGTCATCGAGTTACCCGGACGCGGGCGGTCACCTTGCGGTCCCCTCCCGAAGCGAGGGCGAGGTCGAGTTCGGCGCCGGTTTCATCCACGGTGACGACAGTACCGGTCACCTCGGCGGACGCGCCCGGCCTGAGGGGGCTGCGGAACCGAGCCCGCATGGATGCCAACGGATGCGGGCCGGACGCGAAACGCGAAGCCGCCCGACCCAGCCACGCCGTCATCAGGAGTCCATGTGCAATGGTGCCGGGCAATCCGGCGTTCCGGGCGGAGTCGTGGTCCCAATGGATCGGGTTCCAATCACCAGTCGCCGCGGCATACTTGACGAGGTCGATTCGCGCCGCTCCGACTCTCAGCACCCCGAGCTGCTCACCGGGGTGGGGAAGTGCCACCTGGGTCATCGTGTCGATCGCAGGTCGGAGGCCCGGTGCCGGCTCCGGTTCGTCGTCCGAACGGCTTGCAGTCGAATCGCTGAGCAGAAACACGGAGGAACCTCTCAGCCACGGCCCCTGATCGGAGGTGGCCTCGAGCGAGAAGGTGGCGAGATTGATGCCGCTTCGCTCCCTGATGGATTCGACGACACCGTGCACCTCGACGGACCCTCCCACCGGAAGTGGGCCGGCCCACGAGAACGCCTGGTCGGAGTGGATGAGCGATCGGGTGAACCGGCGCACCATCTCGTCATCGAGGAACGCCGGAGCGACCTCGAAGAGGATGGCGTTGGCGAACGACGGGGGCGCGTGGCCCGTCCATCGGTCCGGATCGTCCCCGGTCGCCTCGACGAGGTCCCTGACGCGGGACGCGCTCACGTCGACCTGAAACGGTCCGAAGGCCCGACCGGCGATGTCCTCGAGGCCGGGCATGCAGATCCGCGGCTAGCGGGTTTCCTTGTGAGCCGTGTGCGACCGGCAGAAGCGGCAGTACTTCTTGAGTTCGATTCGCTCGCGGGTGTTCGACTTGCTCTTGGTCGTGACGTAGTTCCGCCGTTTGCAGACCTCGCACGCCAGAGTGATCGGCGGTCGCTTGTCACTGGGCATGTGTGCGGTAGGTGTTAGGGGTTAGGGATTAGGAGGGATTTCCTAATGCCTGATGCCTAATGCCTAACTCCTTTCTGTGTCTACTACTTGTGGATCTTGATGACGCGGCCGGCGCCGACGGTGCGGCCACCCTCACGGATCGCGAACCGCAGACCCTCATCCATCGCGATCGGGTGGATCAACTCC
>DATECY010000127.1:0-9544 GCA_035286665.1 Acidimicrobiia bacterium | reverse complement strand
TGCTAGGGCGCGTCGAAACGCCGGTCGTGAGCGAGAACGAGGCGGGAAGACGCCCGCGGCCTACTTGTTCTTCTTGTGGCGATCGGCACGCAAGCGCTTGCGGTACTTGTGCTTGCTCATCTTCTTGCGCCGCTTCTTTACCAGAGAACCCATGAGACCTTCGTGTGCGTAGACGCCGTAGGTTGGTAGGTCGCGGTCCGAAGCGCAATTCGGGCAAAATGGGCGATGAGCGATGAGCGATGAGCGATGCGCACGACGGGACGACGACGCGTCTTGCCAATGCGCAATGCGCAATGCGCAAGAGGCACGACGAGGCGACGACGCCAATTGCCAATTGCCAATTGCAGGGTCGCAACCGGGCGCAGTTCCGTATTGCGCATCGCGCATCGCGCATCGCTCCTTTCGCCGTGCGGACCACGGCCCGCGCTCCTCGCCTACCCTCCCCTCCTCATGGCTGCGCTCATCGGGATCACTGCCGGGTCGCGCACGATCCGGTCGAGCTCCGGGGACGTGCCCGGCTACGCCGTACTCCCCACCTACACGACGATGGTCCAAAGAGTCGGGGCGGTCCCGGTGCTGCTCGTCCCCACCTCTCCCGACGTCGTCGGCGCCATCGCCGACCGGATCGACGGCCTGCTCCTGTCCGGCGGCGGCGACGTCGACCCGGCAAGGTACGGCGGCACCCCCCACGAGTCGGTGTACGGGATCGACCCCCTTCGGGACGAGTTCGAACTGGCGCTTGCCCGCGCCGCACAGGAGCGCCGCCTGCCGACGCTGTGCATCTGCCGGGGGGCGCAACTCATGAACGTCGCCCTCGGTGGCTCGCTCATCGAGGACATCCCCAGCCGGATTCCCGGCGCCGCCGATCACTTCGTCGATGCCGCGCCCGCCGCCCGGCAGCACCCGGTGCAGATCACCGCGGGATCGGCCGTCGCCCGGGTGCTCGGCGTCGATCGGCTCGAGGTCAATTCGATCCACCACCAGTCCGTCGACCGGGTGGCCGAACCCCTCATCGTCACCGGGCGGGCTCCCGACGGGGTCATCGAGGCACTCGAACCGGCCGACGGGGCGTGGCCGATGTGGGCGGTGCAATGGCACCCCGAATACCTGGGACCGGACGACGGCCCGTCTCGCCGTTTGTTCGAGGCTCTCGTCGCGGCGGGTCGATAGGCTCGACCCATGCCAGCCGACTTCACCCTCGCCAACAGGACCATCGTCGTCACCGGAGCCAGCCGCGGCATCGGAGAAGCAGTCGCCCGCGCCGCAGCAGCGGCAGGCGCCAACGTCGTCGTCGCCTCCCGGAAACAGGACGGGGTCGACGCCGTCGCCGCCTCGATCCGTGCCGGCGGCGGATCGGCACTGGCTGTGGCTGCCCACACCGGCAAATCCGATGAAGTCGATGCGCTCTTCGACCGCGCCGTCGCCGAGTTCGGCGGCGTCCACGGTCTCGTGAACAACGCCGCCACCAACGTCTATTTCGGCCCGATGCTCGGCATCGACCCCTCCGCGTGGGACAAGATCTTCGAGGTGAACGTCAAGGGGTACTTCTATTGCATCAGGGCGTTCGCCGAGCGGGCGACCAATGCCGGCTCGGTGGTCAACCTCGCCTCGGTCGCGGGAATGCGCGCCGCACCGCTGCAGGGGGTCTACGGGATGACCAAGGCCGCGGTGATCTCGATGACCCAGAGCCTCGCCATCGAGTTGGGTGCGGCAGGAATCCGGGTGAACGCCATCGCCCCCGGACTGGTCGAGACCAAGTTCGCTCAGGTACTGGTCGATGACGACGCCATCCGCGGCCACTTCGTCGACCGCACTGCGCTCGGCCGCCATGCCCAGCCAGACGAGATCGCCGGGGCGGCGATCTATCTCCTCTCCGACGCCTCGTCGTACACCACCGGGCACACGATCGTGGTCGACGGAGGCATGACGGCGACGTGAGTTCCGAGCCGCGAGCCGGGGCCGGGGATCATCCCCTCGACCTTGCACGAAGCTGATGGCTCATGGCTCGCATCACCGACCGAGTGCGGTGCGAATCTCCGCCAGCTGCCCACGGTGCTCCGCCTCATGTTGCAGCAGATGGTGGAAGATCCACTCCACCGTCACCGTGTCGTCGCCGCCGGGGCGGTTCGCCCTGAGGTCGTCGTCGGTGAGGACGCGGCACTCGGACCGAAAGAGCTCCCGCACCCAGGCGAGTCGCGCCAGATGGCGACCGAGTGGTTCACCGGCCACCGGTGTCAGTCGACCGTTTTCCTCACGTGCGTCGTGGGGGAACCAAGCCACCGCCGCCGGTGGGAAGTCCTGCTGAAGGATGTCGCTGTAGAGCCAGTCGAGCTCGATCGCGCCGATGTGATAGAGCAACGACCCGATCGTGTTGCCGCCCCACGGGGTGGGAGAGTCGAGCAATCCCGGATCCGCCCGAGCGATCTCTCCCAAGGTCCGAACGCGACAGTCCTCCATCATCGAGAGCAACGCTCCGACGCCCGCCGCGTATCCGTCGGGTCGAGCGATGGCGATCATGGCTCGACGACGATCCCGATTCGGTCCACCTCCGGCTCGAGCACCTCGCCCTCACCGTCGAGGGCCGCGGCAAGAGCGGCGGAGATCCGATCGACCGTCTCCTCGGTGGCGAACGCCACCACCGCCGGTCCCGCTCCGCTCCACGATGCGTGAAGGGCGCCCGCCGTCCGAGCGACGCGAACGAGTTCGCCGCTGAGTGGAGACAGTGACGTTCTCGGTTCCTCGTGGATCTCGTCGCCCGCGGCTGCCGCCAGTGCCGCCGGATCGGCGGTCCGCAGCCCCTCCACGAGAAACGTCAACCGGGCCGCGGTGCGCACGGCCACCGCTCGCTGCACGCCGCCGGGCAGAGCCTCTCTCGCCCGCTCGGTCGACACCGGATACGCCGGCACCGCCACCACGACGAGCAGGGACGGGTGGACCGCAAGGCTCATGGTCGAACCGTCGCTCCCCACCGCCATCAGGCCGCCGTAGACGGCGGCCGCTGCGTTGTCCGCATGCCCCTCGGCGGCGGCGACCCGTCGAAACACCTCATCCCGCGACACCTCACCGCCGACCGCGAGCGCGGCTGCGGCGATGGCGGCGCGTAGGGCGGCACTGGAACCGAGGCCCCGACCTACCGGCACGTCGGAGGTGATCTCCACGTGCATCGGCGGCAGTCCCATGGCTTCGATCATCGGCAGCGTCGAAACGTCCCCCTCGCCGACGATCTCCCAGCCCTGCGCCGGCTCGGCGACCACCGACAATCGGAGGTCGAGCGCGAGCGCCAGCACGTCGAAGCCGGGGCCGAGGTTGGCCGACGACGCCGGTGCCGAGGCGCGTGTCATGCCTCGTGCCCGAACTCGATGAACACCCGCGTCGCCTCCGGGACCAGTCCGATGATCGCGTGCTCCACCCGGTCGGTGATCTGCTCCAGGTCGGCTGCGGACAGACCAGGCTCGGCGATGAGGTCCATGTTGACCAGGATCTCGTCGGGACCGAGGTGCATCGTCAGCAACCGGTCGACCGATTCGACGCCGGGGACCGAGAGTGCCGCGGTGCGAATCGCCGACCGCACCTGCCTGGTCGCCGATTCTCCAACGAGCAGGCCCTTCGTCTCCGACGCCAGGATCCAGGCGACACCGGTGAGCATCACCCCGATCACGATCGATGCGACGCCGTCCCAGGCGCCATTCCCGGTGACCTCGGCGATGATCAAACCGGCGGCAGCCACCGAGAGCCCGAGCACCGCCACGCTGTCCTCGAACAACACGACGAGCAGGGTGGGGTCCTTGGTCTCGTGGATCGTCCGCCACACCCGCCGGCCGCCCCGTCGATGGTTGAACTCCTTGACCGCGGGCCGGAAGGCGATGACCAGCTCGAACAACGCCGATGTCCCCAGGACGATCAGGTTGAACGTGATTCCGCCCTCATGGGCGTGCGGGTGACGGACCCGATCGAGTCCCTCCATGATCGCCACCACCCCGCCGCCGACGAATAGGAACACGGCCACCATGAACGACCAGAAGTAGAGCTCCTTGCCCCGGCCGAACGGGAATCGCACCGACGGCCGGAACCTGCTCGCCTTCGCTCCCCGCAGCAGGAAGAGCTGGTTCCCCGAGTCGGCCAGCGAATGAAACCCCTCGGCAAGCATCGCCGTGCTCCCGCTGATCCCGGCAGCGACGAACTTCATCACGGCGATCCCCACGTTGGCGGCAAGCGCCATGAGAACGATGAACCGCGAGCCACCGGTCGACATGGCCCGCGAGTATGCCAGCAACCAGCGCCACCCGTTCTTCTCCTTGGCCCCCTCCCCTGGTGCCAAAGAGCGCGCGTGCGCGCTCTAACCTCCCCCTCGTGCCTGCCATTCGGCTGAACCACCTCACCAAGTCCTACGGCAGGTCGCGGGGGGTGATCGGACTCGACCTCGAGGTCGAGGAGGGCGAGGTGTTCGGGTTCCTCGGGCCCAACGGCGCCGGGAAGACCACGACGATCCGGACCCTGCTCGACCTGATCCGGCCGACGTCCGGCTCGGCGAGCGTCCTCGGCCTCGACTCGGTGAAGGATTCCGAGGAGATCCGCAAGCGGGTCGGATACCTACCGGGTGAACTGGCGCTGTGGGAGACGATGACCACCCGAGGTGTGCTCGAACATCTCGGCAAACTCCGTGGTGGCGTCGACGGCACCTATCGCGACGAGTTGTTGGAACGTCTCCACGTCGAGCCCGACCGCAAGATCAAGGACCTGTCCACCGGGAATCGTCAGAAGATCGGAATCATCCAGGCGTTCATGCATCGCCCCGAGTTGGTGATCCTCGACGAGCCGACGGCAGGCCTCGACCCCCTCATGCAGCAGGTCACCTACGAGGTCATCGGCGAGGCGCGCCGCGCCGGGCACACCGTCTTCCTCTCGTCGCACGTGTTGCCGGAGGTGGAACGCATCGCTCACCGCGTCGGAATCATCCGCGGCGGCAAGCTCATCGAAGTCGAGACCGTAGAGAATCTCAAGGAGCGGGCAGTCAAGCTGATCGAGATCCACTTCGGCTTCCCGGCGCCCAAGCCGGAGAACCTGGCCGGGATCCCCGGCATCACCGAAGTGCACATGAGTGGTGACGTCGCCCAACTCAAGATCGGCGGCTCGATGGACCCGTTGGTCAAGGCACTCACCCCGTACGAGGTCCTGTCGATCCGCACCCACGAGACACCGCTCGAGGACATCTTCCTGGAGCTGTACCGGAATGGCAACGATGAGGACTGAGACCTTCTTTCGTGTCCTGCGCATCCGACGACGCTCATTGATCGGCTGGTCGATCGCCACGGTCTCTCTCGTCGGGCTGATCGTCCTGTCGTACGTGGCGATCCGTGGCCAGGAGAGCTTCCAGACGATGCTCGAGGACTACCCCGACTTCGTCCAGCAGATCCTCGGCCTCGGCGGCGGTCTTTCGATCACGTCGCCCGCCGGGTACCTCAACAGCCAGCTCTTCGCCAACACGCTGCCACTCATCTTCCTGATCTTTCTCATCGCGTTCGCGGTGCGGGAGACGGCCGGCGAGGAACTCGACGGCACATTGGACCTCGCCCTATCGCATCCGATAACGCGAGAGCGTTTCATCCTCGAGAAGTTCGCAGCGATGACCACCGCCGGAGCGGGACTCGCCATCCTCTCGGTCCTCACCATGATGGCCACCAGCCCATTGGCCGGCATCGACATCGGCTGGGACCAGTACCTCGGCGCCACGTTGTCGGTGTACCTCATCGGCCTCGTGTTCGGAACGCTGGCGCTTGCGGTCGCAGCCGCCACGGGAAGCAAGGGTGTCGCCCTCGGGGTGTCGTCGACGCTGGCGGTGGGGCTCTTCGTCCTCTGGGGCCTTGCCCCCCTGATCTCCGGCCTGCATGGCCTCGACCGCGTCAACCCGTTCTATTGGGGTCTGGCCGGCCCGCCCATCACCGAAGGAATCCAAGGCGGGAACCTGTTGCTGCTCGTGGTGATCGTGATCGTCCTCGCCGGAGCAGCGGTGGCGGGCTTCCGCAGGCGAGACCTGGGGACGTGAGCCATGCACCCCCTCCCACTCGGTGGGAGGGGGCCGGGGGGAGGGCCACCTCGGGAGACCAGCCATGGCGCGGAGGCCTCTGCTACTTCTCCAACACGATGACGCGATCGCGCCTGACAGTGCCGCCGATCCGGATCACCCGGGCGTCCCACCTCACCTCGATCTGCGACGGGCAACCCAGGCCGTCGCCTTGGCGAACGGTGAGCGCGCCGGTGGCCTGTCCTTCGTGACGTCGGATCGCGGCGAGGGCTGCAGCGGCACTGCCGGTGGCGGGGTCCTCGGGCACCCCCGCCTCGGGAGCAAAGAACCTGGCAACGACGTGGCCCTCGGCATCGGCGGTGAGCATGCACATCCCTGCGCCTTGCTGGGTGAGGGCGTCGAGGTCGGGCTCGGCCGACATGACCGCCTCGGGTGAAGCGAGTTCCATGACGAGATAGGGCATGGGCATGTCCGCCCACCATGCCGCCATTGGCTCGACAAGCCTCGCGGCGACCGCGATTGCCGCAGCCTCGGGGGCGGAGCGAACGGCTCGCACCATGGGCGTGTCCACCCACACCATCTCTCCATCCATGCGAAACCCGATCTCCCCCACTCCGCACCTCATGACGTGCGCCGTGTTGGGCCCGATCCCGCACAGCACCCAGGCAGCGCCCACCAGAGGATGCCCCGCGAAGGGAAGTTCCCTGGCCGGAGTGAAGATCCGGACCACGGGCATCGCCGCCTCCCGCCAGTCGACGAACACCGACTCACTGAAGCCGTTGTCCGTAGCGATCTCCTGCATCAACCGGTCGGTGAGCCCGGTGACGTCGGTGATCACGCCGAGGAGATTCCCCCCGTCGTCACCCCGGGTGAACACCCTGAGGACGTAACAGTGCCGCATGCGGAGGAACGGTAACAACCGGCCGGCGAGGGGGTCGATCCTCTGGTGCGGACCGCGTGGCCGAGTCCAGGCAGCAACGGGTGCGGTTCCGGCACGTAGGCCCCAGAGGAGGTCGGCTCGTGCTCATCAGCAACTCAAAGAGCGCGCACATGGGTCGCCGACCCCAGGCCGGGGTGGGCCGATGTGAGCAGGCCCCACCTACGATGTCTCGAGAGATGACAGACCCACCGTGGTGGCAACACGGACACAATCGCGCCCCGACCGTTTCGCCTCGAACATGGCCTGGTCGGCTGCCTCCATGAGATCGGTTCGGTTCAGTCCGTGGTCCGGATACACGGCGACGCCGAGAGACACGGTGAGCCTGTCCAAGGTCCGGGAGTCCTCCTGCACGGCGGCTTCCCTTATTCCACTGCCGATGCTCTTGGCCCGCTCGATGGTCACCGAGAGCGGGGCGCCCGGCATGATCACCGCGAACTCTTCGCCCCCATAACGGCACACGACGTCTTCGGTCCTGATGATGTCGCGCAGCACCTCGCTGATCTTGATGAGAGCGGTATCGCCCGCTCGGTGACCGAACCGGTCGTTGAACAACTTGAAGTTGTCGATGTCGAACACGATGAGCCCGACGGTCGACTCCTGGCGGGCGGCCCTGGCCACTTCGCGATCGAATGACTCCTCGAGGTACCGCCGATTGAACAGACTGGTGAGTGGATCCCGAATCGATTGCGACCGCAAGACCTCCCGCATCAGGAGGCTCGACAACCCCATGGTCAGCACTTCACTGATCGCCGAGATCCGGAGCAGATAGCCGTGCCAGCTGGTCTCGGTGTTCTCCGTCATCTTCCAGGTCGTCAGCACACCCATGATCTCGCTCGATCCTTTGAGCGGGATGCACATCGATCGTCTCGGCGGCACCGGGAAGTGCTTGCACGGCAGCCCGGCGCCTTTCGGGTCGACCGAGTGCGGGCGACCTCCCCGCATCCCCCAACAATCCATCGGGTCCATCGTCGTCGTCTGATCGTGCTCGGCACCACCCCACAAGGCCGTCCGCTCCAGGAGGTTCCGCGAGGCGTTCATCATCCAGATCTCTCCCGCCCACACGTCCATCGCCTCGTCGAAGAATCGCCGAATCACCTGGGTGGCCTCTTCGCTGGTCACACACATGTCCAGGTGCTCGCGCAACTCGCTGAGATCCTCGATGTCACGCCGCAGTTGTTCTATTTCCGCCGTCAGAGCAGTCTCGAGGCCGTGACCGTCGACGGGACGCCCCAGCGCGTACATGGCACCGGGTTCAGGGGCACCGGCGAGTGTCCAGACCACCGGTGTCCATTGGTCGTCGGAGCCACGCAGCCGCCCCGTCACGTCGAGGATCACCGAGTCCTCGGTGAGATCGACCACCGGCGTCATGTGCCTTCGGTCATCGGGATGAACGAAGTCGAAAAAGTTCGGGGTTTTCGACCCATTCGGGGCGCGGCCCACGAAGTGGTCCCAAGCGGCATTGCGAATCAGCAGCGTCCCGTCGGATTGCACGACGCAGATCAACTCCGACGCGAGATCGAACAGCCGGGCGAAGTGTTGCGAAGTGGTGACCTCGGGATCTTTCACGGAACCCTCTTCATGACCCGACCCCTCAGAATGTCCGAATAATATTCCCAGAGTCCCTCGGTATCAAGGAAGTTCCTGGAGATGAGCATCATGGAAACCGCCCTCACTCGCTCGGGAACACTCCGAGAACCTGACTCTCCCCGTCCAACAAACCGGCAATCACGAGCTGCCGCCGGTCGTTCAACCCGGTCTTGCGCATGATGTTGCGGACATGAGTCGCTGCGGTTGCCTCAGAGATGAAGAGGATGGCGGCGAGTTCTCCGTCGGAAGTCCGACCTGATGCCATGGTGGCGAGCACCTCGTGTTCACGGGCCGTCAACCCCAGGTCGTGGGTGGTCTTCAACTGGGGGTGAATCGTTCCGAGGACGACCTTCATGGCCCGTTCTGCCGAAGTGAGATTCCTCAGGACCTCGGTGATCAGCACTCCAGAACCGGCGAGGACGATGAACGTCGCCGCCGACGTGATCAGGAGTCCCCAACTGCTGATCCATTCGCCTGCCCACACGGTGCCGCCCAGGGCCACAAACGAGACGATCGCGCTGGACGCCGAGAGCAACCCCACGATGACGAGGATTGCAATGACGATCCGGCCGATCGACCTCGTGGACCCCGGTCCGAGAAGACGGGACTTGCCGAACACCGAGATGCCCAGCCATGCCGCCGCGGCGACATCGCCGATGTCGATGACGAAGACCGAACGTAGGAGGCCCGTTCCCACTGCCTGACCACCCATCGTGGCGAGGGCGACCGTAGCCCCACACGGCGCACAAGAACTCGGTTCTCTGGAGTTCCCCGGAACTCCGTCGGCATGATACGCCGGTTCCCTCGGTTTCTTCGGCAAACGGAAACACCCACCTCGAAGCGCAATCCACCCTTCCCGGTACGCGTCTCAAGCCCAGCCGGTATACAGGTAATCCCTGGCACGCCGACGGATTCAGGTGATCAAGACACGCCCCGACGCCACGGAGACCGACCTATACCGGGGACTCGCCAGGGCGATGGCCGTTACCGCCACC
>DATECY010000126.1:0-21407 GCA_035286665.1 Acidimicrobiia bacterium | reverse complement strand
CCGGCCGTGCGGCCATCGCTCGCTCGACGAAGAGGGCCACCGATCCGATCGTGAGCAGGGTCGCGACATCCCGCCTTCCGTTCGGCACCGACAGCGGGGGCACCGGGAACTCCTGCTCGCCGGCGACACGAAGGGCCGCCCGGGAGGTCACGATCACGTTGAGGTCGGGGGCGGCCTTGAGGAGTGTCGCCACCACCGGGGCCGCTCCGAGCACCTGCTCGAAGTTGTCCAACACGAGGAGATGGGATCGATCCGCCAGGTAGTGGGCGAGCCGCTGTTCCGGGTCACCCGCGGAATGGCTGAGGCCGATGATGGAGGCGATGGTGACCGCCACCATGCTCGGCTCGGCGACGCTGTCGAGGGGCACGAAGAACACGCCGTCGTGGTGGTCTGCGCGCTCGGCGGCAATCTGGAGGGAGAGCCGGGTCTTGCCGGTGCCGCCCGGGCCGGTGAGAGTGAGCAAGCGATGATGGTCGAGCAGGGCTCCGGCGGCGGCGACCTCCGGGCGCGCCACGAATGAGGTGAGTTCGAGGGGAAGGTTGTTGGGCACCGCCGAGAGCGATGCCAGAGGGGGAAACGCCGACTCCAGACCCTCGGCGGCCACCTGGAAGATGCGCTCGGGTTGCAGGAGGTCCTTGAACCGATGCTCGCCCAGATCGAGGTAGGTGACACCGGCGACGTCGTCTGCCAGGGCCTTCGTCGCCTGGGAGGCCACGATCTGTCCGCCGTGTGCTGAGGCGGCGATCCGGGCGGCGCGGTGCACGTCGAGACCCAGGTAGTCGTCGCCGCCAAGCACGCCTTCACCGGAGTGCAGGCCCATCCGCACCCGGACCTGTTCCGCGTTCGGCCACGATGCCGCGCCGATGTCGCGCTGCGCGTTCGTCGCGGCCGTGACGGCGGAGCGTCCCGAGGCGAATGCGCCGAAGAACGAGTCGCCCTCGGTCCGCACCACCACCCCGCCGGCGCCCTCTATGGCCTCGCGCATGATCGCGTCGTGCCGGGAGAACACCGCGCGCGCCTCGTCGCCCAGGCGCTGGATCAGCTTGGTGGAGCCCTCGATGTCGGTGAACAGGAATGTGACGGTCCCGGTGGGCAACGCACTCACGGCAAGGGCCTTCTGGTGGACGGAGAGGCCGCCATGATATCGGTGACGGGCGATCGCGGGTGGTCTGATGTCGTTCCCACTGCCGTTCCCATTGCTACGCTCACCTCCCTAACGAGGGGGTACCGGGATGAAGCGCAATGTGAGCTTGGTGGCCGGATTGCTCCTGGCCGCCTGCGGCGGCGGAACGGGCAGTTCGGGCACGACGACCGAGGCGACGACGACCACGGCCGGGGCATTCGTCACGACAACGGCCGCAACCACCACGACGTCGGCCGCCACGACGACCCAGGTGACGACCACGACGACAGAACCTGCGGGTCCGGCGATGGTGATGTCGGACGACGGCGTGGTCACGATCGATTGGGACGCACTCCAAGGGGGCGCGGTCTTCGTGCCGCCCGCGGGCGACAGCGACCCGTTCTTCCACGTCCACACGCTTCCCGCCGAGGACGGCTTCTTCTTCTCGGTGGAGGCCTACACGGTGTACGGCCCGCAGTGGACCGGGCAGTTGGGTGACTTCGCGATCGACTGCTCGACCGGTGGCACCGGGATCTGCGTCCACTTCGATCCCGACGGGCCCGGCCCGATTCTCGACCTCGGGGCCGACTTCGCGGTGACGGGAGACGTGACGATTCTCCAGGCCGATGCGGAGGGTTTCGTTGCGGAGTTCTCCAACGTCGAGTTCAGCGACGGCACCACGATCCCGGGCCCCTTCACCGTGACCGGGTGAGCGCTCACCCCGGCCTGGCCGCGGTCGTCGAGGCCCGGTCCAGGATCCGCGGCCTTGCCGGGGTCACCCCACTGATCGAGTCGCCCGCGCTGGCCGCCGTCCTGGGAGCGCCGGTGTGGCTCAAGGCGGAGTGCCTGCAGGAGACCGGGTCCTTCAAGGTGCGCGGCGCGGCCAATGCACTGCTGAGTCTGCCGAAGGATCGGCGGGCCGCCGGGGTGGTGGCGGTGTCGAGCGGCAACCACGGCCGGGCGGTGGCGCACGTCGCCCGGGCGCTGGGGGTGGCGGCGACGATCTGTCTCTCGTCCCGGGTGCCCCGGTTCAAGGTGGAGGCCATCGAGGCGCTCGGAGTTCGGGTGGTGGTGGCGGGACCGGATCAGGACGACGCCGAGGGGGCGGCCCGCCGTCTCGAGGCCGAGGACGGACTCGCCTTCATCCATCCCTTCGATGACCCGGCGGTCATCGCCGGGCAGGGGACGATCGCCCTGGAGGTGCTCGACGAGCAGCCCGACATCGCGGCGTTCATCGTGCCGCTCTCGGGCGGCGGCCTGCTCTCGGGGATCGCCGCCGGGGCGAAGGGGATGAACCCCGCCGTCCGCATGGTGGGGGTGAGTCAGGACCGGGGCCCGGCGATGTACGAGAGCCTCCGCGCCGGTGCGATCGTGCCGGTGGTCGAAGAGGACACCCTGGCCGACGCCCTCGCCGGCGGACTCGGCGCCGTGAACCACCACACCCTCGCCATGTGCCGCGCCCTGGTCGATGAGACGCTGTTGGTCTCCGAGGGCGAGATCGCCGACGCGATGCGCTGGCTCCACACCCACCACGACCTCAGGGTGGAGGGCGGGGGCGCGGTCGGCGTGGCCGCGATCCTCGCCGGGAAGGTGGCGTCCGACGGCCCGACCGTGGTGGTGGTCAGCGGCGGGAACATCGGAGACGGCGCCTTCGACGCGGTGATCCGGCACCATCGGGGCTGATCCGCGGGGTCGCCTAGCATCCTGGCCCGGAGGTGCCGATGACGCTGTTGGATCGAATGCTCGCCGACCACAAGACGGGCCTGTACGTCGGGGGACAGTGGCTGGTTGCCTCCGACGGCAGCGTGATAGAGGTGCGCGATCCGGCCACCGAGGATGTCGTTGCCGAGGTCGCCAGCGCCTCCGTAGAGGATGGTCTCAGCGCCGTGACCGCAGCACACGAAGCGTTTGGGACCTGGGCCGAGACCGCGCCGCGGGTCCGCGGCGAGATCCTCCGGCGGGCCTTCGAGATGATGACGGATCGAGAGAAGGACTACGCCGAGCTGATCGTCACCGAGAACGGCAAGGCCTTCTCCGACGCAATCGGTGAGGTGCGCTACGGCGCCGAGTTCTTCCGTTGGTTCTCGGAAGAGGCGGTCCGCAACCGGGGTGAGATGTACCGCTCTCCTTCTGGTGACAAGCGGGTGTTCGTCCTCAATCAGCCGATCGGTGTGTCACTCCTGGTCACCCCATGGAACTTCCCCATCGCCATGGGCACCCGCAAGATCGGCCCTGCCCTCGCTGCCGGCTGCACCGTGGTCCTCAAACCGGCATCAGACACGCCGCTGGTCGCCCTGGCTCTGGCCGACCTCTTGGAGGAGGCGGGGTGCCCGCCCGGAGTCGTCAACGTGGTGCCCTCGGCGCGGTCGGGGAAGGTGGTCGGGGTGATGATGGCCGACCGTCGGGTTCGCAAGCTGTCGTTCACCGGATCCACCGAAGTCGGCAAGGTCCTCCTTGCCGAGGCGTCCAAGCGGGTGCTGAGCACATCGATGGAACTCGGTGGCAATGCCCCGTTTCTGGTGCTGGCGGACGCTGATCTCGACGCCGCGGTCACCGGAGCGATGCAGGCCAAGATGCGCAACGCCGGGGAGGCCTGCACCGCCGCCAATCGTTTCTATGTCGAGTCGCCGGTCGCGGACGAATTCGCCGACCGACTCTCGGCAGCGATGGAGTCGCTCGTCGTCGGCTCGGGCATGGAGGAGGGTGTGGAGGTCGGCCCGCTCATCAATGCCGCCAGTCGCGACAAGGTGGCCGAGTTGGTCGAAGAGGCGGCGACCTCAGGGACCATCACCACCGGCGGGAAGGCACCGCAGCGCAAGGGTTACTTCTACCTGCCGACCGTCATCAAGGACGTCGCCAGAGGCGCCGGAATCCTTGCCACAGAGATCTTTGGGCCGGTGGCGCCGATCGTTCGTTTCGGCGACGTCGATGACGCCATCGAGCAGGCGAACGACACCGACCTCGGGCTCATCTCCTATGTGTTCACCCGGGACGAGCGGCGCGGCATGATGATCTCGGAGCGCCTCGAGTCGGGGATGGTCGCCCTCAACCGCGGTCTCATCTCTGATCCGGCGACGCCATTCGGGGGGGTCAAGGAGTCGGGCCTTGGTCGGGAAGGCTCGCATCACGGCATCCACGAGTTCCTCGAACCGAAGTACATCGGCACCAACTGGTGAAGCAGCCGTCCAAGGCGCACCAATCCCCGATTTCGCCCAATCCCCAATTTCACGAGGTGCTCACATCGTGTCCCCACGACCGTCCGTCGACCATCGCCGCGCTCTGGTGGCGCTGTCGCTGTTCCTCGTGTATGTCGTATGGGGTTCGACGTACCTCGCGCTGCGCTACGGACTCGAGGGGTTCCCGCCGTTCGTGATGAACGGGGTCCGGTTGCTGTTCGCGGGTGGGGCGCTGTTGTTCATCGCTCGGGGCCGAGGCCGCGAGTGGCCCACGAGCCGCGAATGGGCGACGGCGACGCTGATCGGCGGGATTCTCTTCATCGGTGGTCTCGGGCTCGTGACCGTCGCCGAGGACAATGGGGTCGGTTCCGGCTTGGTGGCATCGGCGGTGGCGGTCATGCCGTTGTGGGCGGCCCTGTGGAGCGGGGTGTTCGGGCGATGGCCCAACCGTCTCGAGTGGGTCGGCCTGGCGGTCGGGCTCTCCGGGGTGGTGCTGCTGAGCCGGGAAGGGGATTTCCAGGCGACCGTCGTCGGCACCACCCTCATGGTGCTGTCTCCGATCCTGTGGGCGTTCGGGTCGGTGCTGGCGTCGCGGGTGCGGCTCCCCAAGGGCTTGATGGCATCGGCGGCAGAGATGCTCGGCGGTGGGGCGCTGATGCTGGCGTTCGGATGGGTGCGCGGCGAGCGAATCGTCGCTCTGCCGGGGGCCAAGGCGTGGCTGGCGGTGGCGTACCTGTCGGTGTTCGGGTCCCTGTTCGCCTACACGGCATATGCGTACCTCTTGGCGAACACCCGGCCGGCGGTGGCGACGTCGTACGCGTACGTCAACCCGGTGGTGGCGGTCGTGCTCGGCGTCACCGTCGGCCACGAGGTGGTGGGGGGATGGACCTACGCAGGTCTTCCGATCATTCTCCTCGGGGTGGCCTTGGTCGGACTGGCACAGCGGAGGCTGCGTCCCCCCAAGGTGTGAGACCGGCGTCTTCCGCCCCCGGCGTCACCGGAGTCGCAACTCCCGGGGTCGTCGATTCCGAGGACGGCCTTTGCGGTTCAGAGCGCGGCGGCGATCGCCGCTCTGATGCGCTCCATGTCCTGTGGCGTCTCGTACCTGGTCCTCGGCCAGAAGAAACCGCGGAGTCCGTCACCGGCGCGTCGCGGTATCACATGGAGGTGGAGGTGAGCCACGCTCTGGCTCACGACGTCGTTCATCGCGATGAGCGTCCCCGCGGCGCCGACCGCGCTCTTCAGCGCTGCTGCGACCCGTCGGGCCGCCAGCAAGAGGGGAGCGGCCAGGCCGTCGGGGAGGTCGGCGATCGTGGCCACGTGGACCCGCGGCACGATGAGCGTGTGGCCGGGGAACACCGGCCGTAGGTCCAAGAACCCGAGGACGTCCGTCTCGTCGAGGACCACGGAGCCGGCGGCACTCTCGGAGGCGATGGCGCAGAACGTGCAGTCGGTCATCGGGGCCGAAGCTACAGGTGCGATCGGCTATCTGCCGATGGATGGGATACTGACCGACCCGACGGAGACGGCCCAATGCGACTGAGACCGCGCCCCATCACACTGCTGACCGTGACCGCGCTGACAACCAGCATCCTCACCGCGGTCGCCGGGCCGGCCATTGCCGACGACGCCACCTGCTTCGGACAGGCGGCCACGATCACCGGGACCGATGGCGACGACGTGATCGATCTCACCGGGACCCCCGGCCAGGTCGTGGTCACCTACGCCGGGAACGACGAGGTGATCGGGTCCGCCGGTGACGACGTCGTGTGTCTCGGCGACGGCGCCGATCGCTTCGAGGGCAACGCCGGGAGCGATTCCGCCGACGGGGGTGCCGGCAAGGACACGCTGATCGGCGGCGACGGGAACGACATGCTCGAGGGCGGACCGGACGGCGATCGCCTCAGCGGTGGATCCGGCGACGACACCCTCTCGGGCGGCGAGGGACGCGACACCCTGATCGGGGGGAGTGGCAACGACACGATCGGCGGCGGTCCCGATGCCGACCGTCTCAAGGGAGGGAGCGGCGACGACGCCCTCAGCGGCGGCGCCGACGACGACCGGGTCAAAGGGGGACGGGGCAACGATCGGCTCAACGGTGGCGACGCCACCACGCCCAACGCCGCAAGCGGAGACGATGCGGTGTACGGCGGAGGCGGCTACGACCGGCTGTGGTCGAACTGGTCGTCGGGTGACAACGACCCCGACGGTGCCCTCGACGGGGGCCCCGGCTACGACTACTGCGTCAACGGGGCAACCCGAACAGCATGTGAGCGCGATCACACCTATGCCGTCGCCACGGGTGACAAGACGCAGAACGAGTGGTATCCCCTCGTCGACGAGGTGTTCACGAGATGGGGTCTCGACACCAGGGTCTGCGCGAAACACAAGGATGCCAACGGCGTCAAGCAGCGGCTGTGCATCGGCGATCAGCGGGCCAACGCGGTTGCGGTCCTCATGTGTGAGAGCGCCGGGTGGCCGTTCGCTCAGAACGGGACGTCGGGGACGGCGGGGTTGTTCCAGAACCATCCCCTCTACTGGCAAGGCCGGGTGAACCATCTGATCGCGACGTACGGGTCGGGGTCGACCAATGCCGAGGTGGCCTTCGAGCCCGGCTTCCCGCCCGACGCCGATCCGTTCGACCCCGAGTGGAACGTCGTGATGGCGGCGATGCTGGTGTACGAGGCGCGTCAGACCATCCTGCTCCTCGACCCGGCGCCGGACTATCCGTACCAGACGGTCGGCGGGGTGAACTACCCCTCTTTCAACTACGACGCCTACGCCGCCCACTATTACGACCGGTACGACGGGGGGAACGGCCCCACCGAGATCCTCTACGGCGGATACCCCAATGGGGGAGAAGGCCCCCAGCCGTGGGGGGCATGGGTGTCGTGCGGCGCGTATGACACGGTGTGGGCGCAAGGTCAGAACCTCTATGACCCCGGGTGGGTGAGTCCATGGGACACGGCCGTGCAACCTGATTGGTGGCCGACGCCGCCGCCACCCCAGAACTGACCACCCCGGCCACAACGCGCAAATACCCCATATCATCAGGGGGAATGCAAAGGGTCTTTCCGCGCCGGCGGCGCATCGCCATTCTCTGTGCGCTCGTCACCGTGATCGGGTCCGCAGCGCTGCTCGCTGCCCCCGCTCAGGCGGAGACGGTCACCCGTGCCGAACTGGATGCCGCCGCCGGCGCCGAGAGCCAGGCGACCGCGGCCCTGGACGCGGCGAGACAACGTCTGGCGCAGGCGACCGCCGATCGTGACCGGTACCGCGACAGCCTCGCTCGGATCGCATCGCGAAGGGTCGCGGTGGCCGGGGACTCCGCCGACACCGGCCTCACCATTCGGGACCGGGTGGCGCGGATGTACATGGTTGCCGGCTCGGGGACGGTACGCCTCTTCGTCGAGGACGTCGCCGCCTTTGCGGCTCGGCTCGCATACTTGGGCGCAATCGCCGAGAACGACCGGCAGGCCGTGGTCGACCTGGCGTTCTCTGCGGCGGATCTCGCAGGTCTCGAGCAGGAGGCGACGCAGCAACTTGCCGTGGAGGCGCGACGCGTCGCCGACGAGACCAGTGCCGTTGCCGCCCGGTCGTCGGACCTCGATGCCGCCCATGGCCGGTATGTCTCAGTGCTTGGCCAATGGCAGCGTCAGGAAGCGGCCCGCAAGGCCGCGTTGGAGGCCGAGCTTCGTGCTCGCGAGGCGGCGCTCCTGGCGGCGTCGACCACGACCACCACCGCCCCGAACACGCCGACGACTTCTGTGACTTCCTCATCCACGACCACGACCCCCGGCACGGCCACGACGACCACGAAACCCGACACCTCCGAATGGGATCCCCATGGTGGAGTGGAGCAGTGGCGGGCGTTGGTCACCAAGGTCTTCACCGAGTGGGGTTTGGACAAGGAGAAGTGCGGTCCGTCAGGCTGCGTCGGGCCTCAAATCGACAACGCCCTGGTGATCATGCGCTGTGAGAGCAGTGGCATTCCGTTCGCCACCAACGGGCCCGACACGGAGTGGGGTGTGGTCGGCCTGTTCCAGCATCGTCGCGTCTACTGGTCGGAGCGGGTGGCGCGAGCCAGGGCCAAGGGGTTCAGCGCGCTTCCTGCCGACGCCACGCCATGGAACCCGGAACACAACATCATCGTGGCGGCCCTGTTGGTCTGGGAGTCGCGGGAGACGCTCATCGGCAACCTCGACTTTGGGAGGCCGTGGAGCGATGGGCCACAACCGTGGGGGCATTGGGACGGCTCGTCGCGGTACTGCGCCGAGCCGCCGTTGGTGACGCCGTGAGCCCCCTCCGGAGGCTTGGGTCACTCCTCGGCAACCGTGCGCGCATCGCAGGCGAGCCGCATTCCCAGAATGGGGCGTCTTCGTTCCACATCGTCTGGGAGATGCCCTCGACACCACTGATGGAGGTGTCGGCCACTCTGGAGGTCTTGCAACCCCCGAGCGTCGGGCGCCTCTACTTCTTCGCGCTCCAGGTGTCGTTCGCCTCAGATCGGAGGGCTCGCGGTGGCGGGCACCTTGGCCTGCAATGGAACCCGAGATTCCCGGGTGCCACTGCGGCCAACTGGGGAGGGTATGCCCCCGGAGACGCCGGAGGCGGCGTGCTCGCCGGGTCTCCCTCTGCGCTGAGGAGTAGTCGGAACGATCCCAACACCCGCGACTTCTCGTGGAGGGTCGGCCGGAGGTATCGCCTTCGGGTGGCCCCGTCGCCGGATGCGCCCGCCGGCGTGCACGGCTGGAGGGGGACCATCACGGACCTCGATTCGGAGAGCGAAACCGTGGTGCGTGACCTGTACACGCAAGGCGAGTATCTCACGGCGCCGATGGTGTGGACCGAAGCCTTCGCCCGCTGTGAGCACCCGACGGTGGCGGTGCGGTGGTCGGACTTCAGGGCCGCCGACGAATCGGGCGCAGAGGTGCGTCCCGCCCGGGTGAGGGTCAACTACCAGGCGCGGGCCGACGGGGGGTGCGACAACACCAGCCTGATCGTCGATGAACTCGGGCTCGTCCAGGCGACGTCCACCCAGAGGCAGATACCCCAGGGGGCAATCGTCACCGTGCCGAGTCGGGGGACCAGAACGCCGTCCTCCTGACCGAGAGCGCAGCGTCACGACCCGTTGTGCGCGCCCGCCGATGAGCTCGTCCGGGGATGAGACCAGCGACTCATCGGGAGCGGTCGTAGAGTGCGCGCAGACAGGCCCGCTCCGGGATCAGACCAGCGACCTGTTCGGGCGCGTGTGTGCCTGGTTCCCAGCCGGTACCCTTCGAGGAGGGCCATGCGAGTTCTGGTCGTCGAGGATGAGCACGATCTGGCGAATGCGCTGGCGGAGGGCATTCGCCGGGATGGCTATGCCGTGGACACCGCGTTCGACGGTGACGAGGCGCTCGAGAAGCTCGCATCGACCCCGTACGACATCGTCTGCCTGGACCTCAACCTCCCCGACATGGACGGCCTCGAGGTGTGCCGGTCGATCCGCGCCGGTGGGTTCCGGATCGATGAGACGGATCCACCGAGGGTGTTGATGCTCACCGCCCGGGACTCCCTGGGCGACCGAGTCGCCGGCCTCGACCTGGGTGCCGACGACTTCATGGTCAAGCCATTCGCCCTGGCCGAACTGCTGGCCAGGTTGCGGGCACTCAGCCAGCGACGTGCCCGCCGTTCGGGCGCCCTCATCGAGGTCGGTCCGCTGTCCATGGACTGCGCCCGTCGTACCGCGGCAGCTTCGGGACGCGACCTCGGGCTCACTGCCCGTGAGTTCGCCCTGCTCCGCTACTTCATGCTTCACCCCGGGGAGGTCCTCGCCGCCGAACGGCTCCTCGACCACGTCTGGGACGAGAACATCGACCCGTTCACCAACACCGTGCGGGTGACGATCTCCAAGCTGCGCCGCAAGCTGGCGGCGGTCGGATGTCCCGACATGATCGAGACGATCGTCGGCAGCGGCTATCGACTGGAGGCGTGATGGCCGACGAGCGCCTGCTCCACTCGATCCGATTCCGCATGGCGGTCCTCTACACATCGGTGGTGTTCGCCCTCGGGGCACTCGTCGTGGGTGCGATCAATGTGGCCTTTTCGTCCCGCCTGTCGGGCGATGCCGTGGCAGCGGATCTTCAGATCCGCCGGACGACCGCCGAGCCGGGTGCCGCCGTGTTCTTGGATCAGGTCTCTCTCGACACCATCGGACAGCTCGCCAACCAGCAGGCGGTTCGCCAGCTCCACGAGATGTCACTCATCACGCTGGCCGTGCTTTTTCCATTCAGCCTGGGGGCGGGGTGGTTCATCGCCGGCAGGGTGCTGCGTCCCGTCGAAAAGATCACGGCCGTCGCCAGGGACATCCAGGCGTCCGACCTGACCCGCCGGATTCGCCTCGACGGCCCCGATGATGAGCTGAAACATCTCGCCGACACATTCGACGCGATGCTCGACCGGATCGAGCAGGCCTCCGAGGATCAGCGGCGGTTCATCCAGGACATCTCTCATGAGTTGCGCAACCCACTGGCGACGATGGCGACGAGCCTCGACGTGGTGTTGTCGGATGCCGTGCCCGATCTCGAAGCGTTGCGGAGCACCGCCCAGATCGTTCGTCGCTCGCTCGACCGGACCACCAGAACCGTCGACGGGCTCATGCGATTTGCCCGCCGCGACCTCGCGACCGAAACGGATGCGACGGTCGACCTCGGCTCGCTCGCCCAAGAGGTGGTGGATGAGCTGAAGGGTGCGGCGGCGCGGCGGGGGATCATCCTGCAGCACGTCGGCAGGGGCGGGCCGAGCATCACCGCCGATCGTGGGTCGCTCCGTTCCGCCGTGGCCAACCTCGCCGGGAACGCGGTTCGCCTGGCACCGCCGGGGTCCACGGTCACCTGCGGCGCCGGGGTCCAGGATGATTGGGCATGGGTGGGGGTGCGCGACGAAGGGCCCGGCATCTCCGAACGCGACCACCGGCTGGTCTTCCAACGCAATTGGGGGAAGGACCGCAGCCGGTTGCGCGGTGAGGAACGGGCCGGGCTCGGCCTCTCGATCGTCCGCCAGGTCGCCGAAGCGGGTGGTGGCACCGTCACCCTCACCTCGACGCCGGCGGTGGGGTCGTCCTTCGTGGTGTGGCTCCCACTCCACAATGGGGCGAGCATGATGGCGCTGACGCTCGACGGCATCCATCCGGTGCGCGACCCGCTGGCCGTGCACTGAGTGGGCGATCCCAGAGCGCGCACTCAGGTCGCTGGTCCCATCACAGGGCGGGCGCACTGTGCGCGCGCTATCGCCCGAACATCCTCCGCAGGGTCGACCACACCTCCTGGTAGTCCTCCTGGAGGGCAGGCAGGGTCGATGCATAGGCGGTCGGGATCAAGGGGTAGCGGGTTTCGAACATGAAGGCGAGCGTCCCTGCGAGTCTTTGGGGGGAGAGGTCGTGGGCGGTCGCCCCCTCGAAGGCCTCGGCGTCAGGCCCGTGCGGCCAGTAGCCGTTGTGGAGGCTGAAGCCACCGGCAGAGAAGCCCTCGAGCTTGGCGTCGTAGACGCCGTGGATCAGTCCCATGAACTCGCTCATGACGTTCACGTGGTAGTAGGGCGGCCGGAAGGTGTGCTCGGCCACCAGCCAGCGGTCGGGGAAGATCACAAAGTCGACGTTGGCCGTGCCCGCCCGGTCCGAAGGGGCGGTGAGCACCGTGAAGATCGACGGGTCGGGATGATCGAATGAGATCGACCCCATCGTGTTGTATCTGCTGAGGTCGTACTTGTACGGGACGTGGTTCCCGTGCCAGGCCACGACGTCGAGCGGGGAGTGGTCCAGGTCGCACTCGAACATCCGGCCGTCGAACTTGACGATCAGGGTGCACGGCTCGTCGGAATCCTCATAGGCGGCGGTCGGAGCAAGGAAGTCGCGGGCGTTGGCCATCCCGTTGGCACCGATCGGCCCTCGTTCGGGCAGCTCGAAGTACGCGCCGTAGTTCTCACAGACGTAGCCCCGGGCCGAGCCGTCCATCAGGTCGACCCGGAACTTCATTCCCCGGGGGATCAAGCAGACCTCGCCGGGTGCCACTTCGAGGATGCCGCACTCGGTGACCATCCGCAGGCGGCCTTCCTGGGGGACGACGAGCAGCTCGCCGTCGGCGTCATAGAAGGTGGTGTCGATCATCGACGCGGTCGCCACGTAGACGTGCGCCGCCATCCCGAACTGGCCGTGGACGTCCCCGTTCGTCCCGATGGTGCGCAGGCCCTCGAGCCAGGTGAGCGGCCCGGACGGCAGGGGAACCGGATCCCAACGGAGCTGGCCGATCGGGGGCTCGGTCTCGCGCGCCGGTGCGGTGCGGATCAAGCCGGTGCCGGCCGGGCGAAGGTCGTGGACGTGGAGCACCGACGGTCGGATCCGGTACATCCAGGTGCGGCGGTTGTGGCCGCGTGGTGCGGTGAAGGCGGTGCCGCTGAGTTGCTCCGTATACAGGCCGAGAGGCGGCTTTTGCGGGTTGTTCTGGCCCACCGGCAAGGCTCCGGGGACGGCCTCGGACGAGTGCTCGTTGCCGAATCCGGACGAATAGAGATCGGTCATCGTGCTCCTGGGGTGGTGCGGCGGTTCAGGCTACCGAGCGCGCGCACACGGAGAGACGGGCTTTGGGACTTTCGACGGTGTCGCCACCGCAGCTTCTGCGGGTTCAATGAGACCAAGAGCGAGGAGCGGTCTGTGGATGGCGTCTTTCTGACGTTTTCTGTTCGTGCCGTGGACGGCGAGGTGCTGGGGGTGCCGGCGCTCGAAGTCGGGGCACGGTTCAACTATCCGGGGGCACCCTCGACATGGAGCACGGCCGTCACCGACGGCGACGGCTGTGCCTGCTTCTCCGATCGCCACCCCGAGCCACCTGGCGGCGTGTGTCTCTTCGTCGGCGACGAGCGGTGCGGCACCTTCCCGGTGAGCGACGGCGCAATGATCGTGCTCGAGATGTGATCGAGGCCCGCATGTGGGGAGGGGGCGTGAGATGACGACTTCGGTGGTTCCCGTGTCCCCAGACGCCGACGTGGCGCGTGTCTCGTCTCGGTATCACCGCCTCATGGAGGAGGGTGCCGATCCTCACGAGTGGGCGTATGCGTGGCGCACCGAGCTGAACCGGGGCGGATTCCGTGCGGTCGACTTCCTCATGGAGGAGGTCGTCGACGCCGGCAAGTGCATTGGATGCGCCGCCTGCGTGACCGTCTGTCCGGTGGATGTGTTCGACTATGCCGAGGAACATCCGATCGATGCCAGGGTCGATGCCTGCGTCTCGTGCGTGCTCTGCGCCGATGTGTGCCCGGTCCTGCGGCCCGCCGACTTGGACCTCGGCGGCCTGCTCGGGTACCGGGAGCCGGCGGTCGACGTCGGGTACGGTCCCCATGCGTACGGGTCCTATGCCCGGGCCACCGACCCCGAGATCCTCGGGCGGGCTCAGGACGGCGGGGTCGTGTCGGCGATGCTCATCCACGCCCTCGAGACCGGGGCGCTCGCCGGGGCGGTGCTCGGCGACGTGATGCCCGACGACAGCCAGATCGGGAGGCACCGGCTCGCCACCGACCGTGCGGGGGTGCTGGCATGCTCGGGTTCGCGCTACACCTACTCACCGAACACGCTCGCACTCCAGGAGGCGATGACGTCGGACGTCCATCCCCTCGCCGTGGTCGGGGTGCCGTGCCAGGTGGATGGAGTGCGGCTCGAGCAGCACTCCTCCATTCGCCTCGAGATGGCCAACTGGTACCGCAGAAACGTCACGCTGGTCCTCGGGCTGTTCTGCTCGGAGGCGTTCACCCACGAGAGCATCTCCCGGCTCGCCGAAGTACTCGGCGTCGAGCGTCACCGCATCGCCAACATCAACATCAAAGGAAAGGTCGTGGTCCGCCTCGATGACGGTCAGGTGGTCGATGCCTCCTTGAAGCAATTCCGAAAGTGGGCGCGACCGGCGTGCCTCTACTGCCTGGATTACAGCGCCGAGAAGGCCGACGTCGGCTTCGGGGGCATCGGCCTCGACGGTTGGACGTTCTGCCTGGTGCGCACCGAGCGCGGTCACGAGGCGTTTCAGGAGGCGATCGTCGCCGGCGTGCTCGAGACACGACCCCTCGACGACGAGCCCCGGGGACGGTTCCTGCTCGAGAGGCTCTCCGCCGACAAGAAGTTCAACCGCCCGCTCCCCGCCCAGATGCCGTCACTCCAGCAGCGGCAGGCCGAGGGTCATCTCGACCCGAAGACCTACTACACCAAGGGCCCGGGCGCCCCGGCCGCCGCCGAGGTCGAGGCATGACCGTCACCACGGCCAGCACCCTCGACGACGTCACGGTGGCCGTCTCCGGGCAGGGCGGGGATGGGTCCCTCACCGTGATCACGCTGCTGGGGCGCATTCTCAGCGCCCGCGGCTTCCATCTGTACTCGGCGCGCAACGTTGCTTCACGGATCAAGGGCGGCCACGCCGCCGCCATGGTTCGCGGCTCGCACGCGTACCGCGGGGGGCTCGACGGCTCCGTGGACCTCCTCGTCGCTTTCGACCAGGAGGCGGTAGAGCGCATCGGCCCGTCGATGGCAGCCGGCGGGATCGTCGTCTTCGATGGCTCCGGCGGCGCCCTGCCCGCCGGGTCACTTCCCGACGGCATGAGGGTGTTCGAGGTGCCGTTCGCCCGGATGGCGGTGCGCGACCTGCGTCGCGACCTCTACAAGAACAGCCTGGCGTTCGGCGTGCTGACCCGGGTGCTCTCGGTTCCCGACGCCGAGGCCGAGGCACGAATGGTGGAGGGTCTGGGCCGGCTCCCCGCTGCCCTGCAGGAGGTGAACCGGATCGCTCTCCATCACGGGTTCGCCTATGCCGACGACCAGGGAATCCCCGACGGGGGCGGCGTGTGGGCGCTGGAGGCCACCGTCGCACCGGAACGGCTGCTCATCACCGGCAACGAGGCGCTGGCATTGGGATTCCTCGTCGCCGGTGGCAGGTTCTTCACCGGCTACCCGATCACCCCGGCTTCGGAGATCCTGGAGTCGTTGCAGCGTCACCTGCCCCGATTCGGAGGAGTGACGGTGCAGGCCGAAGATGAGTTGTCGGCGGTGAACATGGCGATCGGCGCCGCGCTCACCGGAGTTCGGGCGATGACGGCGACGTCGGGACCGGGTCTGGCGCTCATGCAGGAGGGGATCGGCCACGCCGGTTCCGCCGAGGTGCCGCTCGTGATCGTCGACTGCCAACGCGCCGGGCCCTCGACGGGGATGCCGACGAAGCCCGAGCAGAGCGACCTGGCGATGCTGGTCCACGGCGGCAACGGTGAATTCCCCCGCGTGGTGCTCGCCCCGGGCGGCGCGGCCGACTGCTTCGAGCTCGCCGTGGCCGGTGTGGGGATTGCTCGACGGCTGCAATGCCCGGTCTACATCGCCCTCGATCAGGCGATCGCCCAGCACGCGGAGACGGTCGCGCCGTTCGATCTCGACGTGCCGGTCGAGGGGGGTGCCATGATCGGTGGGCACGAACTCGCCGCCCGGGCCGAGTACCGGCGATATCTGGTGACCGCGGACGGAGTCTCGCCGTGGGTGGTCCCCGGCACGCCCGGCGGGATGAACCTGGTCACTGGCAACGAGCACAACGAGTGGGGCCAGGTGAGCATCGACCCGGAGAACCGGAGAACGATGATGGCCAAGCGCGCCCGCAAACTGACCGCGGCAGCCGGGGACCTTCCCCGGGCGGTTCGATGGGGGAGCGACGATGCCGAGGTGGGCGTCATCGGCTTCGGTTTCACCGTTGCCCCCATGCGGGAGGCCGTCGAACGGCTCGCCGATCTCGGCGTCCCGGTTGCAGGGCTCCAGCCGCGGACGCTGTGGCCGGTTCCCGCCGAGGTGGTGGACTTCGTGCGTGCCCACCGCGTCACCTTCGTCGTCGAGCACAACGACGAAGGCCAGCTGCTCGCCCTGCTCGTCGCCGCCGGGGCGCCTCTCGATCGGGTTCGTGGGATCAGGCGGTGTGATGGGCTCGCCTTCACTCCCGGGGAGTTGGTCGAGCGCATCGTCGGCGAGGTGGGCAGGTGACGGCGACCTACACCCCTCGCAGCCCGATCTGGTGCGCCGGATGTGGCCACTTCGGGGTCCAGGGGGCATTGGCTCGGGCTCTTCGGGACGCCGCAGTGCCGGTCGATCAGGTGATGATCCTGGCCGGCATCGGATGCTCGGGAACCATCCAGAACAACCTCGGCACCTACGGCTACCACGCGCTCCACGGTCGGGTCCTCCCCACGGCCACCGGCACGGCCCTGGCCGACCCGAGCCTCACCGTGATCGCCGCCGGCGGGGACGGCGACGGATATGCGATCGGCGTCGGTCACCTGGTCCACACGTTCCGACGCAACCCGGCGCTCACCTACGTGTTGATGAACAACGCCACCTATGGGCTGACCAAGGGGCAGGGCTCTCCAACCGCGCCGCTGGCACGACCCGACGGCGATGAGCAGGGACTCGACGGGATCTTGCTTGGTCTGGCGATCATGTCGTCGACCTTTCTTGCCCGCGGCTACAGCGGCCGCCCGGAGCAGTTGGTCCGGCTGCTCGGGGCCGGGCTCGACCATGCCCGAGGCGGCGGGGGCTTCGCTTTCGTCGAAGTGCTGTCGCCGTGCGTGACCTACCAGGACACTTACCCCATCTGGGAAGCCGCGGTCTACGACCTCGACGAAGAGCCGGGATACGACCCCAGCGATCGCGCCGGCGCCTATGCCGCCTGCCTCCGAGTGGCCGGGGAGGGGCGCATCCCCATCGGCATGATCTACCGAGGAGGCCGTCATGGTGTTCGTCCCGACCCGGCTCCGGCTTCCGTCGACCTCACCGGCCTCGAAGACGCCTACCGGGCCATCATGGACGCCTACCGGGTGTGACCCGGCATCGAGTGAGAGCCGTCACCATGACTCATCCCGAGATCCACAGGACCCATCGGGTCGGGTGGCTGCGAGCCGCAGTGCTCGGGGCCAACGACGGCATCGTCTCGACCGCCAGCCTCGTGATCGGGGTAGCGGCATCCGGCGCGGATCGGGCGGCGATCCTCATCGCCGGCATGGCGGGACTCGTCGCCGGGGCGATGTCGATGGCGGCGGGCGAGTACGTGTCGGTGAGCTCCCAGGCAGACACCGAGGCTGCCGACCTCGCTCGGGAGCGATCCGAGCTGGCGGCCGACCCGAAGGCCGAACTCGCTGAGCTCGCCGGGATCTTCGAGGGCCGGGGGCTCGATGCCGGGCTCGCCGCGGAGGTGGCGCGCCAACTCACCGCCGGCGATGCCCTCGCGGCCCATGCCCGTGAGGAGTTGGGGATCTCCGAGATCACCGCGGCGCGTCCGGTGCAGGCGGCGCTCACCTCGGCGATCACCTTCACGGTGGGGGCGGCCCTTCCGCTGATCGTTGCAGCGGTGGTCGGCTCGTCGGCCCGGGTGTGGATGGTGGCGGCAACCTCGTTGGTGTTCCTCACCGGCCTCGGGGTGGTGGGGGCGCGGGCAGGCGGGGCGCCCGTGGTCCGCGCTGCGGTCCGGGTGGCGTCGTGGGGGACCCTGGCGATGCTGGTCACGGCCGTCATCGGGAAGGTGTTCGGCGCCGTCATGTGATGGCGGCGACGACGACGCACCTGGGGAAGGGGCCGCCGGCCGGTACTCTTGCGAACTCGGGCGCTTAGCTCAGTTGGCAAGAGCGCTTCCCTTACAAGGAAGAAGTCGGGGGTTCGAGTCCCTCAGCGCCCACCGTGCTGATGGCTCTTCGGCTGACGCCTCATCGCGGTGTCGGCCGGGTCCCTACCCAGCCGACCGTGGGCCTTCCCGATGGGTCACGGTTCGCGTTCTGTCCTGTCAGGCCCACCCGCCGGTAGCCGAGCTGCGAGAGGTCGCGACTCACGAGTCCATAGGCACGCTCGCCGCGTGGGAATCGAACACTACAGGCGGTGCCTTGCAGCAAGGCGAACAACATCCTCAATCGACTCGTGTTCGTCGATACGAGTTCCGCCGAAGTCCTCATAATCGTGGATTCCCCACTCTTCAGCCATCGGTTCTGGGGACTGCGAGAGCTTCGCTTGATCTCCTTCCAGATGTCGCTCGCTGACTGGCTCGCGCCGATCCATCGTCCATGGAGCCGCCCGGCGTTGTAGTCGGCGAGTGAGGCTACGTAGATGCGTGGTCGTGCGGCTGGTTGGTCGTTGGTAACGGGCGACTCCTGCTCTCGGATAGGAGACTCGCCCTCGAGCGCAATACCTACCCTGCAAACGCGCGCTCTTCTAGTCCCTTGTTCGGATCGGCCTTCGGTGGGGACGCGATGCGGAACCCGGGTCACCCCGGGTCCCGCACCACATGCCCGGCTCGGTCAGCTCTTCAGAGCGAGCTGCAGCCAGGCGTCGAGCAGCGCGTTCAGCGCCGGGTCGAGATCGGCGTTTGCATCGATCTGAAGCCCGGCCTCCGCCGAGGCTTCAGCGCTCACGATCGGCGCCACATCGCCGTCGATGAAGGCGGTCAGGCTTCCGTCGAGGTTGGCGATCAACACCGACGTGGTATTCCCCTCACCGGTGAACTCGACGATGATCGCGTCAGGGGTCTCCGCAACCACCTCTGCCGTGAATCCGGCATTGGCGTCGAGGTTGGTCAGGACGAGACCGTCCTGGCCGAGGGCCGCGTCGAGCGTCCCCGCCTGCCCGACCGTGATCATCCCGGAGTCCGTCGCCTCGGTGCCCGGCGTGCGGTCGTTGCCGGTCGTGCCGGTCCCGTCGGAGCCTTCACCCGACTGGCCGTCGCACTCGCCGGTGGTGGCGGGGGTCTGGAACCCGTCGTCGGCGATCCCGTCCTGCCCGGCGTCCGTCGCCTCAGGCCCGGACTGGCTCGCCCCGGCGTCCGCCCCGAGCCCGATGTCGATGTCGACGTCGGTTCCGGCCGTGGCCCCGAGGTCGGCCGCGACCTGGTCGTCGGCCGTCACGTGTGCGGCCGCGGCGGCAGCGCCGCCGGCGACCATCGCCGTCGCCAGGAAGGCGCCGGCGATCTTGGTTGCGAGCATGGTCATGATCCCTCCTCCGGTGCGACTCACTTGCCACACACCAAGGTCATCGGGGGATCGCGCCCGGCGTTACGGGGGGACTCGGACCGTGTGCGTGATCCGGACGCGAGTGAGGGCCCCGGGCGCGCGGGGCCCTCACCGCGACCGCGTGGCCTCAGCCTTCGAGCACGAAGTCGAGCTCGCCGTCGACCGATCCCTCCACCGACGGCTGCGTGGTGTCGAGGCCTGCCCCGGCACCAGCGTCACCGGCGATGCTGGCGGTGATGGCGCCATCCGCACGCGAGAGCAGGACGGCCGACGTCCGAGCCTCCGAGCTGAACTGCACGATGATGGCGTCGGCGGTCTCGGCGACCACCTTGGCCGAATACCCGGCGTTGGCGTCGATGCTGGTGAGCTGCAGCCCGTCGTCGTCGAGCACTACCCCGACGCGGCCCGCCTCCCCGACAGAGACGACCCGGGAGATCGACACGTCGACGCCGGCGTCGATGTTCGCCTCGGGTCGGGGAAGCGTGATGCCCACGTGGGCGGCCGCATTGGCGGCAAACTGCTGCGCCCCGGCGGGCAGGTGCCCGGTGGCGGCGGCGGCTCCGGCGGTCAGGGCCGCCACCAGGACTCCGGCGCCGATCTTGGCGGCCGTATGCCCGGCGGCGGTGGCGGTGATCATGGCGGTGGTCATCGGGGTACCTCCTCCCGTGGCGGCGAGCGCCACGGCGCTGACGGTTCCGTGGACGACGCCCGTGGACGCCAGTGTCGCCACCACGCTCGACACCGTCGCCGGGTCGAGTTGGTGGACCAAACGCGATCGGAGGTCGGTCGACCAGGCGATCGTCGGATCCGGCGCGGCACGGTGCTTCATCCTCATGGCACCGGGGTGATCGGGTGGCCGGACCGACCGTTACGGCTTTTCGCCGGGGAGGGGGACGGTTGGGTCGGGCGCCGATGGGAGGGTGGTGTCGGGCACGGTGACGCCCGGAATGGAGGGGACGGTCACCCCGGGGATCGAGGGGACGGTCACCCCGGGGATCGAGGGAACGGTCACCCCGGGGATCGAGGGGAGCGTCACGTCGGGGACCGTCGGCACCGGCAGGTCGATCGGCAGGTGGACCTCGGGGCGGGGGAGATCGATGCCGACGTGGTCGGCGACGTCGGCGATCCATCGCTGGATCGGGTCGGGGAGCACCCCGGTGGCGGCCGCAGCGCCGGCGAGGGCGACGGTCAAAGCGCTGGCTGCGACCGCCTTGGCGACTGCGTGGGTCGCCACCACCGTGACGGCGGTGCCGACACCGAGGGATCCCGCGGCGGCAGCTGCGGCGGCTGCCGCGCTGGTGACCCGGTCGGAGGCGATCGCCGACACCGTCTCGGCGCGCAACTGCTCCGCCCACACCTCGAGCGGATCGGGGCGTCCTGCCTCGCTCATTCCGCTTGCCTCCCGTGGTCCGATCCCGCGTATCCCCGTCTGACGAGTTCCTCACGCAGCTTGGCCAGCGCCCTGGTCTGGATGACGCGCACGTTCCCGCGCCCCTTGCCGACCGCGGCTGCCACCTCGCCGGTGTCGAGTCCGGCGATCACCCGGAGCAGCACCACGTCGCGTTCCACCTCGGTGAGCACCTCGAGCGCCTGGACGGCGTCCGACGCCATCACGCTTCGGACGACCTGATCTTCGGGCGAATCGGAGGCGTCCGCCAGGATCTCGGGCAGGTCGGTGGGTGGCTCCGGGGCGCGGTAGCGGTTGACGATCTGGCGGTAGGCGATGCTGAACACCCATGTGCGAAAATCCGACCAGTCGCCCTCGAAGGATGCCAGGCGGCTGGCCGCCGCCACCAGGACGTCTTGCATGACGTCCTCCGGGTCGCGCGCCCCGCGTGCGCGGGCATATCCGACCAGGGTGGGACCAACTGATCGGACGATGTCTGCCCAGGCGGCCTCGTCACCGTCGCGGGCACGCTCGAGGGTGGCGGTGTCCGTCGTTGCGACACCGCGTTGAGAACGGGACCACATGTTGCCCGGGGACTCTACGGCCATGACCATCGTGTTCACCCCGTCATCGTCCCCAGGGCGCATTCGTTACATCGATCCCCAACGGCCCGAGTCTCCCGTTG
>DATECY010000125.1:0-6046 GCA_035286665.1 Acidimicrobiia bacterium | reverse complement strand
CCAGGACGTCTACGGGCTGCAGTTCGCCGGGTTCACCCCCCTCGACGTCGGTGGACCGCTCACGGTCGCCGCGCTCGAAGGCGGCGAGATCGACGTGGCGCTGTTGTTCACCTCGGACGGGGTGATCGCCGCCAAGGGGTTCGTCCTCCTCGAGGACGACAAGAACCTCCAGCCGTCGGAGAACGTGGTCCCGGTGATCCGCAACGACCTCGTCGCCGCCTACGGCTCGGATCTCACCAATCTCCTCGATTCGGTGAGCGCCAAGATCACCACCGCCGAGCTCTCCGCGCTCAACAAGCGCTACGGGATCGACGCCGTGGACGCCGACGTGCTCGCCGCCGAGTGGCTCGCAGCCAACGGCTTCTGACCGACCCGATGACCGATCGCGCGCGCCCGGGGCTCGAACAAGAGCCCCGGGCGTCGCTCTCCCTGATGGACTACCGGCGCCGGGTCGCCGACCTGTACGCCGCGATCCGAGCCGTCGATCCCGTCGCCGGGCATGCCCTGTGGCGTCGGGGGCGTGACGATCTCTTCGCCACCCATCTCCAGAGCCCCATTCCGGCCGACCGACGCTCCACGTTCGTCGGACTCGACTACTACCCCTACGACCCGGCGCTTCGGTTCGTCGTCCCCGTCTCCTTCTCCTCATCGGGCCGCGTCACCCTCCCCCACAGCCGCCAAGGCACCACGCCGGGACGGGCATTCGGTTCGGCCACCATCGACCTCGACGGCGTCCCGGCGATACTCGCGCTCTACCGACTCGACCAGTACGGCGACGCGATCTTCCTCCCCTTCGGCGATGCCACCAACGGATTCGAGACCTACGGCGGCGGCCGGTATCTGCTCGACACCGCAAAGGGCGCAGATCTCGGCGGAGACGACACCGAGATCGTCATCGACTTCAACTTCGCCTTCCACCCCTCCTGCGTCCACGACCCGACCTGGTCGTGCCCCTTGTCCCCACCGGAGAATCGTCTGGCGTCCGCGGTGCGGGCCGGCGAACGATTGGGCGCGGTGTGACACCCGAGCAGGCCGCCGCCGATTTCGGCTACCTCACCACCAGGGGCCGGATGACCGGGCGGGAGCACACCATCGAGATCTGGTTCGCCATCCACGATGGGACCGTCTATCTGCTCGCCGGTGACGCCAAGAACAGTGACTGGTGCCGCAACATCGAGGCCGACGGATCGGTGACCTTCGTCGTCGATGGAGAGACCGTCGGCCGCTCGGCACGCCGGGTCGTCGACCCGGTCGAAGCGGCCACAGCTCGCGAGGTGGTGTTCGCCAAGTACCACCCCGGATACGGCGGCGACCTCGTCGAATGGCGGGATGGCGCCACGCCGTATGCCGTGGATCTCGACTGATCGGCACACCGTCACGGGGCCGCCGAAGATCATGGGTATGCGTCCGAATCGGGGAACGGCCATCATCCGGCCCATGCGCACCATCCCGGCCGGCGGCATCACCCTCGTCGCCGTGCTCATCGCCGCCCTCCCAGCGCTGGCGGTCGAGCAAGCGGTCCCCACCTGCCCCGAGTACCACGGGATCACCTGCGACGGATGGGTCACCGACGCCACCGGTGTTCTCGACGACGAGTCTGCCGTGGAAGCGGCCGCCGGGCGCCTCGTCGCCGCCTACGGGCACGAGGTGGCGGTGGTCGTGGTCGGCGACGCCGATGGCCTCGATCCCCACGACTTCGCGGTCGGGCTCGGAGATGCCTGGGGTGTCGGCTCCGCGGAGCTCGACGACGGGATCGTCATCCTGGTCTCGCTCGCCGAGCGGCGCACGGAGATCGTCACCGGCAAGGGCCTGGACGTTTCTGGGCTCGACTCGGTCTCCGCCGCCGGGAACTCATACTTCGCCGACGGCGACTTCTCCTCCGGCCTCATCGCCATCATCACGTCGCTCGATGCCCGGTTGAGCGGCAAGACCCCCGCCGACGGCGGGAGCGGCAGCACCGGCTCTGACGGCGGAGGCTCCGGCCTGTTCAGGCTCGTGTTCGCCACCGCAATCATGGCTGCCGGGGTCTACCTGATCGGGGGCACCCGTCGTCGCCAGGCCGCCAAGGTGCGATCCGCTCGACAGGCGCGCGTCGACGACGTCCTCGACCGGCTCAAGCCGTCGGGAGACGACCTGCAGACCACGGCCGAGTACGCCGAAGCCCGCACCGGTGGGGCCGCCGACCTACCCACCAAGAACGCGACAGCCGCCCTGCGCGATCTGTCCGAGGGCCGCGCCCCCGGCGACGACGCCACCCTCCGGGCGCTGTGGCGGTGGGGACTGGTCGACGTCTTGGACAAGACACGACTGCTCGCCGACGCTGCCGAGCCCCTCGAGTTGAAGGTGTCCCAGGAGCGAGACATGCTCGAAGGGGCGGTGCAGGCAGGGGTGAGGGATGCACTTGGCGTGGGACGCTCGGACGAGACGCTCTTCACGGTGAAGCTCACCGAACTGGAGACGCTCGTCCAGGCCCTGCGTCCCCACCGGATCGCCGAGGCCAAGCGGCACACCGCCGAGACGATCGCCGACTCGCTCACCGACACCTCGGTCGGGTCGGTGGCGATCACCGAGCTCGGCGACCGGCTGCTCCAGACCGCCCCTGCTCTCGACGGCACCCAGCCCCTGACCGACTCGATCTCCGAGATGGACGGAGCCTTCCACACCGCCGAGGCCAAGGCCGATCGTCTGGCGACGCTCTACCACCGCCTCGACCAATCGGTGGCGCGCCCCGCCGTCGCCGCGGCCCTGGCGGACCTCGACGACGACCTCGACGGCGCAGTCGACCGCTACGAGAAGCTCCGCCGCTACCTCGAGGACCACGGCGACATCCTGACCAGGGACGGCCTGGAGGTCCCCGCCATCGCCGCATTGCTCCTCATGAACCGCGACGACACCAACGCCGCCGAGTTCCTCAAGACCTACCGGGCACGGCGCCATCAGGGCATCGAGCCGTCCGACGCCGTGGAGTACGCCCTCGTCGGGTTGCGCGACCCCGATGAGATCCGCAGGGTCCGCCAACTTGCCCTCCAACTGGGGCTGCCGATCTCCATCACCGTCGCCTTGATGCGCCGACGCGACGACGGGGTCGAGGTGTATCGGCAGATCCTCGAACAGCTGTCGTCGCACGGGGTCGAGGGAGAGACGAGACGCACCATCGCCGGAGTGCTCGCCATGTCGCTCGAACCGTCGCGTGCCGTCGACCGCTGGCTGGAGGCGCTCACCGCGCTGCAGGGACTGGGGTTGACCGGGGCGTACGCCGAGGTGGCTGCGGCCTTCGGCGCCTCCGACGGGCGGGGGCCCAAGGCGTTCGCACTCGCCTACGGCGCCCAGCGGCGTGCCCTCGACCGTGCCGACCTGAAGGACGCCGAGCGCTTCGCCCCCGAACTCGCCCACGAGGGCACCTCGGGCGGCAAGGACACCTGGACCGGCACGCCCACCTCCACCGACTACGGATCGTTCGATCCGTTCACCTTCTTCTACTACCACTGGGTCATCACGCGGGGCGCCTCCGGGTCGACCGGGTGGGAGCCCATCCACCACGACCGATCGTGGAGCGCAGACCGTTCCTCGTGGTGGGGCGGGTTCGGTGGCGGCGGCGGGTTCGCCGGCGGGTCGTCGGGCGGTTCGTCATGGGGCTCGTCGGGCGGGTCGTCCTTCGGCGGGTTCGGCGGGGGTAGCTTCGGCGGAGGCGGTGGCGGAGGCGGCTCCTCCGGCGGGAGCGGGTGGTGACCACTCCTCAGATCACCAGTGCCACCAACAGCCGCATCAAGACGTTGGTGCGTCTGCGCAATCGGCGCGAGCGCGACGACGCCCGGCGATTCCTCATCGAGGGGTACCGGGAACTGACCCGGGCGCTCGACGCCGGCGTGTCGATCGAGACCCTGTTCACCTGTCCCGATCTCCACCTCGGGCCGAACGATGCCGCCCTCGTCGAGCGCGCCGCAACGGCAGGAGCCGAGGTCGTCACGGTCGCCGCCGGCCCCTTCCGCAAGGCCTCCTACCGGGACCGTCCCGAGGGCCTGCTCGCCGTTGCCGCCCATTTCGACACCGGCCTCGCCCGACTCGACCTGACGGGCACCCCGCTCGTGCTCGTCACCGAAGGGATCGAGAAGCCGGGCAACCTCGGGACGATGCTGCGCACCGCCGAAGCGGCGGGGGCCTCCGGGGTGATCGTCGCCGACCCGACCACCGACCCGTTCAACCCCAATGTGGTACGGGCCTCCCTCGGCACGCTGTTCACGGTCCCGCTGGCGGTGGCGTCCACCACCGACGCGATCTCCTTCCTCCGGGGATCCGGGGTCACCATCGTCGCCACCACGCCCGTAGGCGACTCCCCCCATTACGCACCCGATTACACGCCGGCGTCGGCCGTGGTGGTCGGAAGCGAGCAGTACGGCCTGAGCCGCGAATGGCTGGAGGCGGCCGACGTGCGGGTGGTGATCCCGATGCCGGGGTCGGTGGACAGCCTCAATGCCGCCATGGCCGCCGGCATCGTGCTCTTCGAGGCGGTCCGGCAGCGCACGATCGCCGGGCAGACCCCGGGGACGAGCCGCTAGGTTGGCTCGATGAACCCGTTTCTGGCGGTCGGCAACGTCATCGTCCTCGCCGCGTTCGCCTGCGCCGCCGCCGCGGTGGTGTTCCCCGGGGCGCGGGGAGCGCTCCTCGTCACTGCCGTCTCCCTCGTCATCCCCGGCCTGATCATGCGCGGCGTCGGCGCCAAGCTCGGCAAGTTGGTTGGAGTCCATCCCGGGTTCGTGGAAGGCGGCGAGCACGGGACCGCGGTGATCACGGCGATCGGCGACACCGGGGTGACCATCAACAACGACCCGGTGGTCGCCTACGACCTCGACGTGACCATCGGGGCGAGGAAGTTCGCGACGTCCCTCAAGCAGCGCACCCCCCGGGTGGCCCTCGGCGGTGTGCTCTCGGGCGCGACCGTCTCGGTCGTCGCCGACCCGTCAGACGACTCCCAGGTGGCGATCGACTGGACCGTGGCCCCGTCGTCGGGGCCGGTACCCGGGCTGGGGATGGAGGGCGTCTCGGCGAAGCTCGGAGAACCGGTCACCTCGGTCACCAGCGCCGCCGAGACGCTGCGCACCGGACGCAAGGGGACCGCCGTGGTGAAGTCGGCCAAGGACGCCGGCGACATCTCCGACATCGGCGTGATCGGCGACGACGACGCCCATCCCGACGACCGCCTCTACATCTTCGAGCTCGAGGTGAAGCTCCCCGGCCGCTCCCCCTACCCGGTGCGCATCGGCCACCGCGTGCCCGAGCGGCTCTTCGGCCACGTCGGCCCGGGGATGACCGTGCCCGTGGCGGTGGACCGCGACCACGACGACGAAGTGGCGATCGACTGGTCGACGATCACCTAAGAGCGTCACGGCAGAGCCGAGTGGTATTCCTCCTCGGTGACCGTGCGGCCCACCCACTCGGTAGGACCGCCGTCGGTCATCGACAGGTGAGTCATCGCGGCGTTGCCGGTGGCACCGTGCCAATGCACCTCACCAGCCGGGGCGAACACGACGTCGCCGGCACCGGCCAGCACCGCCTCGCCATCCTCGGTCTGCACCACCGCAGTGCCGTCGACGACGTAGAGGAGTTGTCCCGCAGGATGGCGATGCCAGTCCAGGTAGGCCCCGGCCCCGAAGGTGACACCGATCACGGTGAGCGCCTCGGGGGTCTCTGCCAGGAGCATCGGCCCGAACACGACCTTCCCGTGCACGTGGTCGAGCAATCCCGGCGCCCATTCGATCTCGTGGCTGGCTGTGTGATCCATGCGATGAGGGTACTGCGCGCCCTGCGTCGGACCGTGAGTACATGGACCGGAAGCTTGAGCGCTTGGTGCGGGGCACAGCGATCGGCAACGTTCGTCTGAGGTGGATCGGCCTCGGGCTGTTCCTAGCCGGATTGGTGGTCACGACGTTGGGTACGGTCGCGGGGTAGTGCTCGATCCCCTCGGCCAGCGTACGTAAAGCACACATGAGGGCGCGGAGAGGCTAGGCCTGAGCAGTCCTAGTTGGGAGTTGCCTTCGCGCGATAGGTG
>DATECY010000124.1:0-2134 GCA_035286665.1 Acidimicrobiia bacterium | reverse complement strand
GCCGGCCGTATCGGACCGGGGTCGGACGTTCGGCCCCCGTTGGGCGATCCGGCGGACGTTGCCGCACTGTGGGATCGCCTCGAGGTGATCGATTGCTTTGCCACCGACCACGCCCCCCACACCGCTGAGGAGAAGGCCTCGCCCACTCCGCCCCCCGGCTTTCCCGGCATCGAGACGATGTTGCCGCTGCTGCTCGGCGCGGTCGATGACGGACGCCTCACCCTCCGCCAGATGCTCGACCGGCTCGTTGTGAACCCACGCCGGATCTTCGGGCTCCCCGAACAGGCCGACACCCGCGTCGAGGTCGATCCCGACGAGTCCTGGGTGATCCACGCCTCCGATCTCCACACCCGGTGTGATTGGACCCCATATGAGGGCAGGCAGGTCCGGGGGAGGGTGACCAGGGTGGTGCTGCGTGGGGAGATCGTGTTCGAGGGCGGGAGGGTGCTTGGCGCCGCCGGCACCGGTAGGAACCTGAGAGAGGAGAGCCAGTGACCCCGGAGAGAAGCCATTTGCCATTCGGAGATCAGAGAGACGCCCCGTTCTACGGCCACGACATCGTGTCGGTTCGCCAGTTCACCGTTGCCGACCTCGACTACACCTTCGAGGTTGCTCACGAGATGCAGGCGATGGTGGCCAGGGTCGGTGCGTTCGACCTCCTGAAGGGCAAGATCCTCGCCAACTTGTTCTACGAGCCCTCGACCCGAACCTCGTCGTCGTTCACGGCCGCGATGGAGCGGCTCGGGGGCAGCGTGATCCCCATCAACGAGGTGAAGTACTCCTCGGTGTCCAAGGGCGAGTCGCTCCCCGACACGGTGCGGTCCCTGGAGCGGTACGCCGACGTGATCGTGCTCCGCCATCCCGAGGTGGGTGCCTCTGCGCTCGCTGCGCAGTACGCGTCGAAGCCCATCATCAATGCCGGGGACGGCGTGGGGGAGCATCCGACCCAGGCCCTTCTCGACCTGTTCACGATCCGGGAGGAGCTCGGTGTCGTCGACGGCTTGACGGTGACGATGGTCGGCGACCTCAAGTACGGCCGGACCGTCCACTCGTTGTCCCGGCTGCTGTCGCTCTTCGACATCAGCCTGAACCTGGTCTCGCCGGACATCCTCCAGATGCCCGCCGAGATCCTCGGCGAACTGGAGGCGTCCAAGACGCCGACGACGGTTCTCGGCACCCTCGGCGGCGTCATCGGCGACACCGACGTCCTCTACGTCACGCGCGTCCAAAAGGAGCGCTTCTCCGACGAGGCAAGCTACGAAGCGGTCAAGGGGGCATTCGTGATCACTCCCGAGACCCTCTCCGCCGCCAAGGAGCGCATGATCGTGATGCACCCGTTGCCCCGCGTGACCGAGATCTCCATGGAGGTCGACGACGATCCGCGGGCCGCCTACTTTCGGCAGATGGAGTACGGCATGTACGTGCGGATGGCGCTGCTGGCGATGGTCCTGGGCAAGGCGTGAGCGGGTTCTTCGCCGACCTGGAGGAACGGGCCCGGTCCATCGGATCGATCCTGTGCGTCGGCCTCGATCCGCGGGTCGGCACTGCAATCGAAGCGAGGGACCGCTGCCGCGCGCTCATCCGGGCCGCGGCGCCGATGGCGGCGGCCTTCAAGGCGAATGCGGCCTTCTTCGAGGCACTCGGGCCTGACGGTGTCGGCGCACTCATCGAGGTGATCGGCGCGGTCCCCGACGAGATCCCGGTGATCCTCGACGCCAAGCGGGGCGACATCGCCTCGAGTGCCGAGGCATACGCAACCGCCTGCCTCGATGTGATCGGCGCCGGGTCGGTGACGGTGAGCCCCTACCTCGGTCGCGATGCCATCGCGCCGTTCTTGGCGCGCCCAGGTGCAGGGGTGTGGGTGTTGTGCCGGACGTCGAACCCCGGATCGGCAGAGATCCAGGAGATCACCGTCGCCGGAGGCGTGGCCCTCGCTGATGCCGTTGCCGCAGCCGCCTCATCCTGGGCGGGTGCGGACCGGCTCGGGCTGGTCGTCGGGGCGACTCAGCCGGGGGCATTGGCCCGGGTGCGGTCTGTGGTGCCCGAGCATTGGATACTCGCTCCCGGCGTGGGCGCACAGGGAGCGGATCCCGAGGCGATCGCGGCGGGTATCCGCGACGACGGGGGGGGGGTG
>DATECY010000123.1:0-2337 GCA_035286665.1 Acidimicrobiia bacterium | reverse complement strand
CCTCCCTCCGGGCCGCCGCCATCGCTTCGGCATCGAGAGGACTCCCGCCGATGAGGGCAGCCATGCCGGACGGCTCGGCGTCGGCGGCGTCGGCCATGGCGCGTCCCCGGGTGGCGACCAGTCGCAATCCGTCGGTGAAGGAGAACACTCCGGCAGCCCCAAGCGCGGTGTACTCGCCGAGCGAGTGCCCGGCCGCTGCCGACGGTGCCGACGGCATCGCCTCGGCGAACGCCTCCCACAACGCGTACGACAACGCGTAGAGCGCAGGCTGGGCGTGCTCGGTGCGGGTCAGCGACTCCTCGGGACCGACGAGGCACATCGAACGCAGCGACCAACCGAGCACGTCGTCGGCCGACTCGCCGAGGAGATCGGGGCGTGCCTCGAAGAGATCGGCTCCCATGCCGACATGCTGGCTCCCCTGTCCCGGGAAGAGAACTGCGTAGGTCACCGTGCCCGCCCCTCGTGCGCGTGCCCGGAGTCTGGCAGATGGGAACAACGCGGAAACGCCGGGCTGCTACCTCCAGCGCCCCGAGTGCTTGACCTCGAGACCACCCAAGACGACGAGAGCCTGGACCTCGAGGCGCGGGGAGCCGGGGCCGGCCACATGATGGTCGGTGGTGTCGTCCCAGCCGCCAAGGAGCGGCAGGCCCCGAATCTCGACGACCCAGCCTCGCGGCACGAGAATCGAGACACTCGCCAGGATGCTGGTCACCGACACCGCGGCACCCCCCGGAATGGGCAGGGCCTCGTTCAGGTCCAGGGTGACCCCGCCGAGCACGCCCGTGAGAGACGCCTTGCGGAAGCGCTGGGATCGGGTGGCGAGCCGCGCCGACCCGAGTACGGCGATCCCGTCCACCTCTTCATCGTCGGCGGGCCGGATGCCGAGGCGGCGGCCCCACCCGAGGGTGAGCCACAGACCGATGCCGATGAGTGCGCCCGGCCAGACGTAGCGCCAGGCATCCGATCCGAACAACCCGGTGGTCACACCCAGCAGAGCGGCACCCACGATCACCAGCGCCAGGGACCCGCCACTGAGGCGCCCCCCCGAGCCGGCATGGAGGACGCCGAGAAGCACGATCGCCAGGGGCCACCAGGCGCCGATCACCTCTCCCGGAGAAAGCACGCCGACCGATCCGAGGAGGAAGATCACCCCGAACGCGGTGACCACCGAGCCGAACAGGATGCGGCCGGCGTTCATCACGACACCACCGATGCGGCCAGTCGGAGCCGTTTGGGCACGAAACGCTCTGCTGCCGCCAGCAAACCGAGGAGTGTGTCGAGAGACTCGGGATCGGCATCCCAGTGCTCGGCGACGATCTTCGGCCCGGCCGCATCCACCAACCTGGTGAGAGCGACCACGACCACCGCGGCGTCGTCGACCTTTCCGAGCACCGGGATGCGGTCGGGGATCAGGTCGAACGGCCAGGCTGCGTACGCGACCGCCGCAGCCGCGGCGATCCGGTATCGACGATCCACGCGCTGGTCGCGCGTCAGGCGGACAACGAGCTTCGCGGTAGCCGGCACGGCGTTCACGAGCTGTCTCAGCGTCGAGGGGACTTTCACAGTGGTGCTCCTGCCATGAGTGCCGCCCCGACGATACCGGCGGCGGGCCCGAAGCCGGCCTTCAGGAGCGGCGGCGGCATACGAGAGTCTCCGGCGAAGAGGGAAATCGCCAGCGAGCGCCTCGCCGGCTCGAGGAAGAGGTCGCCGACCGCGCTCACCCCGCCGCCGACCACGAAGACGTCGGGGTCGATGATCGCGGCCAGGTTCGCCAGCCCGCGACCGAATGCTGTGCCGACCTCGGCAACCATCCCCGCCGCCCGATGGTCGCCCGATCGTGCCGCAGCAACCAGGGCGACCCCATCGGGCAGGCCGACGGCAGTCGCCGCTCGGTCGAGCGCCCGCCCGGATGCGATCTCCTCCCAACATCCGACGGCTCCACACACGCACCGGGGCCCTTCCGGGTCGATCGACATGTGCCCGACCTCGCCGAGGTGGGCGCGACCCCGCTCCACCTTCCCGTCGATCGTGAGTCCGCCGCCGATGCCGGTTCCGACGGTCATCGTGAACACCACCCGGTGGCCGACGCCCGCGCCCCCGGTCGCCTCGGCGAGGCCGGCCGTGTTCGCGTCGTTGTCGACGAGCGTCGGCAGTCCGGACCGTGCACGAATGATGTCGGCGATCCGGCTGCTCCCCGGCCGGTGCGGCATCGAGATCAACCGACCATCCGCGTGGTCGACGAGACCGGCGATGCCGACACCGACGCGGTCTGCGGTCGGGAACTGCGCCATGAGGTCGAGGATCGCCTCGGTGATGTCATCCGCGGTTGGAGGTGTG
>DATECY010000122.1:0-15133 GCA_035286665.1 Acidimicrobiia bacterium | reverse complement strand
CGGATGGACCCAGGAAGCCAAGGTGGGCGGCCACAAGATCTTCCTCCGCACCGGCGAGTACGCCGACGGGACGCTCGGGGAGTTGTTCATCGACCTGGCCAAGGAGGGGGCAACCCTGCGGGGCATCCTCGGGTGCTTCGCCATCGCCGTCTCCAAGGGTCTCCAGTACGGGGTGCCGCTCGAGGAGTTCGTCGAGTCGTTCACGTTCCAGACGTTCGAGCCCCGCGGCATGGTCGAGGGCCATCCCAACATCAAGATGGCCAATTCGATCATCGACTATGTGTTCCGGTCCCTTGGCATGGAGTACCTGGGCCGGACCGATCTCGTGCAGGTGCCCCCGAGCGAAGTCGGCGAGCTTCCCGAGCCGCCGAGCGGTCTCGCCGTCGACGCCGGCGTGCAGCTCGGCCTCGACGACGACCTTCCGATAGCGGCGCGCACCGCACCGATCAGTCATCCCGCCGTGGCGAATGCGGTGGTCAACAGCAACAACGGCGATCACGCCGGCAACGGTCATGCTTCCACGATTCCGGTCGCGTCCGTCGCCGTGAGCGCCGAGCGCTCCACCGTGGCGACCACGCAGACCGCGTCGGTGAACGCGGCACTCAGCGACATGATGGGTGACGCTCCACTGTGCGACACATGTGGACACATCACCGTGCGCAACGGCTCGTGCTACCGCTGCCTCAACTGCGGCAACTCGATGGGGTGCTCGTAGGAAGGATCGATTTCAACCGCACAGCGCCTTCACACGAGTATCTGGTTGGGGCGGCGAAATCGCTCCGTGGCACGCTTCGCGCACGACTCCTGCCAGATGTCATCGATCTTGCCGACATTTCGATCGATCCCGCGCGCACAGCGCACGTGGCCCTTGCTCACCTCGCGGCTGAGCATTCGTTCGGGTCGCCCGCCTCGCTACCCGTTCCCAAACCGAAAGTAGACGCCGGGTTCAGAACGTACACATTCGTCCCCCCGCTAGGCGAGGTGATCTGGAAGGCAGCAACCACCGACCTCGCACACGCTGTCAACCAACTTCAACGACCATCCGTGCTGAGTGGTCGGCTGAAGCGAACAGGTCCAGCATGGCTCCTCCGACCGCTCGGAGAGACCTTTGCAGAGCGGCGACGCCTCGTATCTCTGTCCGCCCCAAAGTACAAGCTGGCCCTTATAAGTGACATGGAGTCGTTCTACGAGTCCATCCAACTCGCTCGCTTGTGGGCTGCTACGTCAAAGATCGGTCCCAGTGGGGAGGCCGCGCGACGATTGGCACCTTTGGCCCACTGGCAGAAGGAAGGTCTGACTGGGCTCCCCATCGGACCGGATACGTCAGAGGTTTATGGAAGTTACATCCTCAATCCGCTCGATATTGCGCTTGAGCACAACGGGTACGACTCCATCCGGCTCATGGACGACCTCGTTGTCTGGCTTCACGACGGCGACGAGCCTCGGGCGAGGCTGACAATTGACACGGCCGTGGCCCCTTGGGACATCACGCGGTCAGAAGCGAAAACAATCCTCCTCCCCGCCGACCAGGTCGAGGAGTACCTCACGAATGCAGCGATCGAGTATCACACTGGTGGAGCAGGCGGCATAGACAGGCCGACGGCGACACGAATGTTCCACGACGCTATCGAGGAAGGCGAGAACGTTGACTTCAACGCATTGGCGTACAGCATCAGCTGGTTCGCGGATCAATGCGACGCCTACCCCGTGGCCGTGCTCACGAGCCGACCCGAACTGCTTGGGCACATTCCAAAGCAACTGTACCGGTTGGTTCGAGGTCTTGCAAAAGAGAAGCGACGCGACGCACATCGCTTCTTCTCACTCGTCGCAGGCGCGAACCAGACGGAGAGCACCGCGACTACCTATCTCGTCCAGGTCGGTCTGGCGCGCGCAACCTGGGGGGTCGCCGAGGGTATGGCTGTGGTCCAGCATCTTGCGTCATCCGTGCCCACCCTTCGCGCTGCGGCACTAAGACTCCAAAGCCGGACGCCCATCCTCGGGCTCGACGAGGTAGTCGTCCGCGCGTTGGTCGGCGAAGATATCGAGTCGAGAGGTGCCGCCGTCGCCCTCCATGGCCTCCGGGACAGAATGGGGATCAACACGGCGGCCCTCCACATCCGCTGTCTGCGGCCAGCAAGGACACTCGAGACGCTCTGGGCTACCGGAGCGGCATAGATCCCAAACTTCAGGCCCGGGGTACCGCGAGGCACACGGGGTTCTTCAATCCACCACCCCGGGTCGGCCCTCCCCTTGAACCCAACGGACCTATCTCTCCAGAATGAAACTCGACTGGGTGCTCGCAGGGCTCCACCCATCGGTGCCGCTGCTGCCGGGGATACGCCGGCAGCCGGCAGATCTCTGCGAAGTTGACCTCTTCACCTCGACCATCGAGATCGACCGCCTAACCGACATGGTCCGCAGCCAGGCGGACGCGGCACGCATTCCCGGTGACCTCCCATGGCTACTCGAGGAGGGGGCATGGGAAATGTGCGACAACGCACTCACACACGCTCAGTGGCTGGGCGGCGGGGTGCTCGCCGCCCAGCTCTATCGGTTGCGCGGTGAGATCGAATACGCGGTCGGGGATGCAGGTGTGGGAGTCCTCGAGTCGCTCAGGCCCGCGTACCCGATGGTCGCAGACGATGCCGCGGCCATCATCAAGGCCCGGGAGTACGGGGTCACCCGCTTCGGTCAGGACCGACGAGGAGCCGGCCTGTCGGAGACGGTCGATCAGGTAATGACTCTGGACGGGAGAGTGGTCATAAGGAGCGGTCGCGCCACAGTGACTTTCCAGGTGAGCGGTATGTCGTCATCTATCTCGGAACATCCCTGGACCGGTACCCTTGTGAAGGTCGTGGTCCCACTGCCTAGATAGGTCGCCATGGTGATCGTTCAATCCCCTGCGAAGTCACGAAGTCGAGAGCAGGCGATCCAGGTAACAGCAGTCCTCCCGCCGCGAGTGGCTGACGTCATGCTCGACTGCCGCGGGACCGCGATCGCCACACCCTCGTTTGCGGACGAGGTCCTCAAGGCGATCCTCATTGAGCGCGCCGCAACGAGCCTCACCGTGCGCAACGCCCCGGAACGGTTTGCTGCGCTGCTGACAAGAGCCGCTGCTCGCCTCGGCGTCGCTGAGCGGCTGACAATCGCGACAACATCGTCAGGCAACCAAGGAGGAGTAATCATGGCCGCGAAGAAGCCGAGCAATACCAACCCGCCCGTCCACACCGTCCGGCACGACGACGGATGGGCCAACAAGCGGGCTGGGTCCGACAAGGTGAGCAAGGTTTTCCCCACCAAGGTTGACGCTCAAAAGGCAGGGCGAGTCACGGCCCAGCGCGAGAAGACGGAACACATCATTCATACAGCCGACGGAAAGATCGCCGCGCGCAACTCCTACGGCAACGACCCACGGTCGTCGAAGGGCTGAGCAGGCTCCCCGGCCGGTCAGAAGCCGACCGAGACCTCAACGCCGTCGAAGGTGATCAACCATAAGGGCGACGAAGTGATGAAGGTCGACGAGGTCGAGTGATCGGGCCCGAATAGATGTCACACTCGCACCGTACGGTTCGGCCATGGAGGGGATGCGAGTTCCTATGAGCAACGGGAGCGGCATCGAATGGACTGAAGCGACCTGGAACCCGACCACCGGGTGTGATCGGGTGTCGCCGGGTTGTGACCACTGCTACGCCCTGACCCTCGCAAAGCGACTCAAGGCGATGGGATCCGCCAAGTACCAGCGCGACGGGGATCCACGCACCTCTGGCCCCGGGTTTGGGCTCACATTGCACCGTGACACGATTGACCTGCCCCGTACCTGGGGTCGACCTCGACTCGTGTTCGTCAATTCGATGAGCGATCTATTCCATCCGGAAGTTCCGCTCTCCTTCGTCCGCGAGGTGTTCGGCGTCATGGTCGACACTCCCCGGCACACCTATCAGATCCTTACCAAACGCTCCAAGCGTCTCGCTTCGGTGGCCCCCTCGCTGCCATGGCCTCCGAATGTGTGGATGGGCGTGAGTGTCGAGACGGAGCGTTATCTGTTCCGAATAGACCACCTCCGGGAAGTTCCCGCTGCCGTCCGGTTCCTCAGCCTGGAACCGCTTCTCGGCCCGCTCCCAGGCCTTGACCTGTCCGGTATGGGGTGGGTGATAGTCGGAGGGGAAAGTGGCCCCCGAGCTCGCGCCATGGACGAGGCTTGGGTCACCGCGATCCGGGACACCTGCGACAAGTCCGCAATCCCCTTCTTCTTCAAGCAGTGGGGAGGCCGAACCCCTAAGGCTGGAGGGCGGCTGCTGGTGGGCCAACTCCATGACGGCATGCCCGCAGCCGTAGCGTCGTGACGAGCCCGCGCCTCTGGGGGTTCTGGACCCAGGGCAAGCTGGACATGCTGCGCGACTACCTGCCAGCCTTCACGATCGCAGCAAAGAACAAGGCCAGGGGTGTAACAACCTACCTCGACCTCTTTGCCGGGCAGTCGGAGAATGTGGCTCGTGAGACCGGCGAGAGCATCGAGGGCTCCCCGGAAATGGCGCTGCGATGCGACCCGCCGTTCACCTACTTGCGCCTTTTTGAGCTCGAACATGCGATCGACCTGTCCAAGCACCTCGGCACGCTCTTCCCCGGCCGCGACGTTGACGTGATCGAGGGAGACTGCAACGAGAAGCTCGGCGCGATCCTTGAGGCGGGGAACCTCCCGCGATGGGCTCCGACGTTTGCGTTCATCGATCCGACCGGACCGGACTGTTGGTGGAGCACTCTGGAGCAGCTCGCATCGTTCAAGGAAGGAAGTCGTTACAAGACCGAGCTGTGGATGCTGTTTCCGGTCGACATGTTCACCCGCTTTCTGCGGATCGACGGCGGTACGGTGCAGGACGCGCATGCCACGCGCATCACACGCTTATTCGGTACGGATGAGTGGACAGCGGCTTACCGAGCGAGGCTCGCGGGCGAGCTCGACGCGAGCGCTGCTCGATTCGAGTACGTCAACCTGATGCGATGGCGTCTCGAAGAGATCCTGGGGTACAAATGGACCCACTCGTTCGATGTGAGAAACACACGACGCCGTCTGTACTCAATGATCTTCGCCACAGACAACAAGGCCGGAAACGACATCATGAGCAGTATCTACTCGGGGGCGGCAAAGACGTTCCCCGAGATGGCTGAAGAGGCACGTCAAAGGCGAACTGCGCAGCAATCTCTGTTCTCATTCCCGGCCAAGACGGGCAGGTACCGGCACGAACCGCCGCTCGCGCCGTACGGGTCTGCCGATCGTCGCGAATAGTGCAGTGCTGCCTGCCCACTTGGCAACGGCGATCACGCCGGCAACGGTCATGCTTCGACGATTCCGGTCGCGTCCGTCGCTGCGACCGCGAAGCGGGCCACTGCGGCGATCACGCAGACCGCGTCGGTGAACGCGGCACTCAGCGACATGATGGGTGACGCTCCATTGTGCGACACATGTGGACACATCACCGTGCGCAACGGCTCGTGCTACCGCTGCCTCAACTGCGGCAACTCGATGGGGTGCTCGTGAATTGACGCGTGTTCCGCGTGTGATCGTGCCATCATGAATCCGTAACACCTCAAAGGAGGAACATGACTGCTCGCAAGACGGCAACGCGGAAGACCGCGGCAAAGAAGAAGACCGCGGCAAAGAAGAAGCCCGCGGCAAAGAAGAAGCCCGCAGCACGCAAGCCCGCAGCACGCAAGCCCGCGGCGAAGAAGAGGAAGACCGCAGCACGCAAGCCCGCAGCTCGCAAGCCCGCGGCGAAGAAGAGGAAGACCGCAGCACGCAAGCCCGCAGCTCGCAAGCCCGCGGCGAAGAAGAGGAAGACCACGGCACGCAAGCCCGCAGCTCGCAAGCCCGCGGCAAAGAAGAAGACCACGGCACGCAAGCCCGCAGCGCGGAGGACCGGCCGCTAGTCCAGCGACTCAGGTCGAACATCGGGAGCGCACCTTCGGGTGCGCTCCCGATCGTTTTGGGCTGAGTACCCGGCGATGGCAACCGGCATCGTCCTACCGTGACCGGTGATCAGACACTGCTGCGACTCAGGAGGGGACCCATGCTCGATCGCTTTCCCGTGTACGCCGTGCTCCCCGCCGCTGATCTCGATCGGGCCCGCACCTGGTGGGAAGAGAAGGCGGGCATGACTCCGACCACGGAGGATCCGGGCGGGCTGTGGTACTCCTGTGGAGAGGGCACCTGGGTGGTGATCACCCGGAGCCAGTTCGCCGGCACGGCCCGGAACACCGCGATCACTTTCAAAGTTGAAGACGTGCCCGCCACCATGGCGGACCTTCGCTCCAAGATGGTTCGGTTCGAGGACTACGACCTCCCCGGGTTCAAGACGGTCGACGGCCTCTTCGAATACGGCGGATACCGTGCCGCCTGGTTCAAGGACAGTGAGGGCAACATCGTGGAGATCGCCCAGGTTCCCTCCGAACCGGTGTAGCGCACACCGACGGGGGCCTTCCTGGGGTATCTCGGCGACCCATATCGGTGTGCATTCCCTGCTCGGTACCCTGCCCTCCGTGCGCCGAATCGTCGCCGCCCTGATGTTCGTGGCCGCCGCCTGCGGCGGCGATCCCACAGCGCCGTCGCTCGCAGGCACACTGGGAACGATCCCCGGTGAGGTCGACATCGTCGTCTCCAGCCTTCACCAGGTCCTCGCCGAGGTGGTCGACAACCCGCCGGTGCTCTACCGGCGAATCCAGGATCTTCGCCTGGCCTCGGATGCTGCGGTGCTCTACGACCGGGTGGGGAGGATCGAGGCGCCCGGTCTGGACGCGGACCTCGAGCGCTACACCGGATTCGTCGGCGATCTGCTGCTCGCCACCGGGGACCTCGACGCCGCCGTCGCCGTCGCCGACATGCCCGGGGTGGCGCTGGCGTGGCTGCGGATCGAAGCCGGCGCCGGCTCGTTGGCCGTCGGTCTCGACCCCAGGGACTGCCCGCTCGTCGCCCCGGCGATCACCGTCGACCTGTGCGTGCCCGCCGGTCTCACCGGGTATGACGCCGGGCTCGAGGAATCGGTGCGCCGCTTCCTCGGCTCCTACCGGCCGGTGATGCGGCTCCCCGTGGCCTTCGACGACGAGGTGAGGAGTGACATCGTCGCCACCCTCGCCCCCGAGGTCGTCGCCGTCATCGACGCCGCCCTCGAGGACCTCGTCGTGCTCACCCCGTCGAACCCGCAGGTCGGCGTCCACGACGCCTTCGTCACCCACCTGATGGTCCTACGCGGGATCTGGTCCGATGCGGACGCCTCCGGAGACGACTCTCTTTTGTGGCCGACGCTCGAGGCCGACCTCGTGGCCGCAGCATGTGACGGGGCCGAGGCGTTCGCGGCGGGGCGCGCCCTGCTCGGTGCCGCCGAACCCGACTCGACGATCCCCGCCCTCGGAGCAATGTGGTTCGACGGCGAGGGCACCGGCTGTCCGTGACCGCCGCCGAGCGGATTCGCCGCGACGCAATCGCCGTCGCCCACAGCGACCCTCGTCTCGCCGACGGTTCCGTCCGGCTCGGGATAGAAGTATGGGGCGGCGGGTACGGCGGGTTGGTGCGGCTCATCCTGGGACAACTGGTGTCGATCGAGGCCGCCGACGCCATGTGGGCCAACCTGAATCAGGCGCTCGGCAGGGTGACCCCGGCCACGATCCGCGGCGCCGATGCGGCGACCCTCCGGCGCTGCGGGTTCACCGATCGCAAGGCCGGCCACGCCCGACGGATCGGCGACGCCCGGATCGACTTCGCCGCGCTCGACGCGCTCCCCGACGAGGAGGTCGTGGATCGCCTCGTGACCCTCCCCGGCGTGGGGAGGTGGACCGCCGAGTGCTACTTGCTCTTCTGCCTCGGTCGACGCGACGTGTTCCCGGCGGGAGATCTGGCGCTCCGCATCGGATGGCGGGAGATCGCCCGGCTCGAGGAAACGCCGACCGAGGCCGAGCTGCGCTCGACGGCCGAGGGGTGGGCGCCGCGACGCACCGCCGCCGCCTACCTGATCTGGGCGAAGTACCTGCGAGCACGGGGACGGGTGTGAGGTGCTGACGGCGGGCGCTACCCCGCCCGCTTCCACACCTTCCACTGCCACGTCGCCGTGGCGCCCGAGGCAACCTCCTCGAGACCGGCGGCGGCCACCCGTTGGTCGATCGCACCGGGATCGTGCACGAACACCCGGAACGCCACCCGGCGCAGCCGGAGGAACACGTTGATCACCTTGACACCGGCCCGGACGAACCAGCGGTTCCGTGGATAGGCGAGGGCGAGCAGACGGCGGGTGCGGGCCGCCGCCGCATCCACCAGCGGCGCCATGTCGGGGTAACAGCACACCACCCGGTTGAGGAACACCACATCGGCATCGCGCGTGTCGCCGGAGGCGAGGTAGTCCCCGGTATGCCACTCCACCCGGTCGGAGAGACCGCGCCCGGCGAGCAGGGCTCCGGCGATCTCTGCGTACGAGGGAGAGATGTCGTAGGCCACCGCGCCGGCCGCCCCGGCCTCGAGCAGGGTCACCAGCCCCGTTCCCGGCCCCGCCCCCACCTCGAGCAGCGTCGCACCGGTGAACCCGCGCGACCGGAGCGCCGCCACCATCGGCCGGGCGGTGCCGTCCAGGCCCTTGCGTTCGAAGTTGCGCACCGCCCGGGCGGCCTGTTCGGCGTTGAACACCCGGCCATAGCCACTCGGATCACAGCATCCCGACATGACCGCGACGATACCGCCGGTGCAACCACTCGGCATGTTTCGGTGTTCTGAGGAAAGATGAGGACGATGTCTCCCCAGGGTCTCGCCGCCGAACTGGCCGACGATCTCGATCGAGCCTTCCCCGACCTGGTCCGCACACTCCAGGACGGCGTGTACTCGGGGGCGCTGCGCATGGTGGGTAACCGCCACGATGCCGAGGAGATCGCCCAGGAGGCCTTCTTGCGCGCATACCGGGCATTACGGGCCTACCCCGCCGAGCGGATCCGGGAACTGAACCCGGCGGCGTGGGTGTGGACGATCGCCGCCAACTTGTGCCGCAACCACCACCGCACCCGGAGCCGCCGCCCGGTCACCGCCGAGTTGTCGACGGACCCGGCGGAGGCGCGGCGGGGACCGGAGGCGGAAACGATCGACCACGAACTCGGGGATCGTCTCACCGCTGAGTTACGGCGGCTGACCTGGCCGATGCGCGCCGCCGTCGTCCTCCATCACGTGGTCGGTCTCCCCTACGAAGAGGTCGCCGCCGCCCTCGATCGTCCCGTCGGCACCGTCAAGGCCGACGTCCACCGCGGCCTCGCCCGGCTGCGCACCCGTCTCCAGGAGGTCACCCCGTGAAGCACGACCGGTTGCTCGACGATCTCGGCGACCTCGCCGTCCCCGCACCGGACTCGCTCTTGCCGAGGGTGCTGGTCGGGACCGGCATCGTCGATGGGTACGTCCGCCGCACCAGCGTTCTCGGCGACCTCCTGGTGGCGTTCGGCGCCAACGGGGTCACCGCAGTGGAGTTGGCCGGCGACCCCGGGGAGTTCGTCACCAGGTACGAGCGGCGCTTCGGCCGCCGGGCCATCCCGGTCGACCGGATGCCGCCGACAATCGCGCGGCACCTCGACACCGCCATCATCGAGGGCCGTCCCGGACGGCTTCCCGTCGACCTCGACCGTCTCACCGCCTTCCAGGCGGCGGTGCTGCGCGCCGCTGCCACCATCCCCCGGGGTGAGGTGCGGCCGTACGGCTGGGTGGCCAAGGAGATCGGGAAGCCCGGGGCGGTGCGGGCGGTGGGCACCGCACTCGCCTCCAACCCGGTGCCGTTGATCATTCCCTGCCACCGGGTGGTCCGCTCCGACGGCACCCTGGGCGACTACTCGCTCGGCGAACCGGAGAACAAGCGCACCCTGCTCGAGTTCGAGGGCCTCGACACCGGCACCTTCGAGGCGCTGGCGGCGAGCGGCGTCCGCTTCACCGGGAGCGACACGACGGGGATCTTCTGCCACCCCACCTGCCGTCACGCCCGACGCGCCGGGGCCGCCCACCGGGTCGACTTCGCCTCGGAACAGGAGGCCCGCTCTTCCGGGTACCGCCCGTGCAAGGTGTGCCGACCCGTCGCCGCCTGATTCCCGGACGTAGATGGTCTCCCGCCATGCGTCGCCCGATCATCCTGCTCGCCCTGGTGGTGTTGGCGACCTCGTGTGGCACCCGCAGTGACCGGGTGACGACACCTCCGAGCATCCTCACCCCGCCCGAATCCGTACGACGCGCCGTCGCCTAATCGTCTTCCCGGAGCGGGGGTTCGGCCGTCAGCGGAGACTCCACCACTTTGTGGCGGTCGATATAGGTGGACACGAAGGCCTGGATGGTCGCCACCGTCGGCAGTGCCATGAGGGCTCCGGGCACCCCGAGCAGGATGCCGCCGGCGATCGCCGACCCGAAGGAGACCGCCGGGTGCAGCGACATGGTGCGGGCGGTGATCCGCGGCGCCAGGAGGTAGTTCTCGATCTGCTGATAAACGACAACGTAGGCGACCACTGCGATCGCCTTGTTGGGACTCTCCAGCAGGGCGATCAGCAGCGGCAAGGCACCGCCGAGGTAGGTGCCGATCACCGGGACGAACTGCGACAGGATCGCCATCCACAATGCCAGGGCCAGGGGGAAGGGCAGACCGATCACGGTGAACACCGCCCATCCCAACCCTGCGGAGATCCCGGCGAGCAGGGTGCGTGAATAGAAGTAGGCACCGGTCTTGTCGATCGCGATGTCCCAGATGCGCAGCACTTCGAGCTGGCGCTCCGGCGGGAGCAGCGAACAGACGGTGCGACGGAACTTTGGACCTTCCGCCGTCATGTAGAAGGTGAACAGTCCGATGGTGAGCAGTTGGAAGATCGTGTTGAGCAAGGCCCGGCCGACCCCGAAGATGCTTCCGGTGATGTCGCGGCCGAAGCTGGACAGGTCACCCCCAACCTCGCTGGTGGCGTCGGTGATGCGGTCCCCGGAGAAGTCGAGGCCGAAACGGGCGGCGAACTCCGAGATCTGGTCGATGTAGTCGGGCAGGCGCGTGACGAGCAGCTTCACCTGATCGACGATCAGCGGGACCATGAGCCCGACGAAGGTCCCCGCCGACAGCACCAGGGCGAGGAACATCGCTCCGGTGGCAATCCCCCGCCGCCACCCCTTGCTGGAGAGGTAGTTGACCCCCGGCTCCAGCGCCACGCTCAGGAACAGGCTGATCAGCACGATCACGATGAGGCCGCGCAGCGCCCGGAACACGTGGAACACCACGAAGAGCCCGACGACGATCCCGACGATCTCCAGGAGGAGCCGGGGAACCCAGGGCGGCATCCCCTTGCGGTTGCGGGTGCGGCGGGATGACATGGCGGGGAGGGTAACCGACGTCGCCCGTCGCCCGTCGCCCGCAGAAAGCGGGTTCCTCCCCGCTCACCGCTTCCTGCGAGAGACGTTGCCTGCTTCGGGCGTCTGGGCGGAATTCGATCTTGCGGGTCACGGGTAGCGGGCGACCGGGAGGCACCGCAGGGGCCGACCTCTTGCCATACTCCCCCAATGCGTACCGGGATCGAGGCCTCCGTCATTGCCGCGTTGGAGCGGCTGCATGCAGACTTCGAGGCGTTCGACATCGATCCCGACTTCGCCGATACGGCGGCGTTCTGCGCGCGGTACGGCTTCACCCTCGACGAGTCGGCCAATGCGATCCTCGTCGCCTCGAAGAAGCCCGAAGGGGTGTACTCCCTGTGCCTCGCACCGGCCACGACCCGCCTCGACGTGAACCATTCCGTGCGCGACTTGATGGCGGTGCGCAAGCTGTCCTTCGCCCCACCCGACCTCACCCGGGAGGTCACCGGGATGGAGATAGGCGGGGTTACCCCGTTCGGCACCCCCTCCGGGCTCCCAATCTACGTCGACGCTGCGGTCACCCGGCTCGCGCGGTGCATCGTCGGCGGCGGCAGCCGGAGCATGAAGGTGAAGGTGGACCCCGAGGTTTTCGGAAGGATGCCCGGCGTGAGGGTGATCGAGGGGTTGGCTGGCTGAGGGCCGTTTCCCGTTACCCGTTTCCCGTTACCCGTTTCCCGTTGCATCCGACTACCTCTGCCGGGGCTGCAGGCTGCATGCTGCAGGCTTACCGACCTATGGCCGTAGTCGATCGTCGCGCGGATATCTACCCTGGGGTGCATGACCGGTTACCGCGCCCCCGTCACCGACATGCGATTCACCCTCGAGCATGTGGTTGGACTCGAGTCCCTGACGGCTCTCGACCGGTTTTCCCACATCGACGGCGACCTACTCACCGGGATTCTCGACGAGGCCGGCCGATTCGCCGGCGAGGTGATCGCCCCACTTTCCCGAATCGGGGACACCGTCGGCAGCGTGCGGAACGCCGACGGGAGCGTCTCCACGCCCCCCGGGTACCGGGAGGCCTACCGGCGGTTCGTCGAGGCCGGGTGGCCTGCCGCCGGCTTTCCCGGAGAGATCGGCGGCGGCGGTCTGCCGTGGGCGGTGGCGTCGGCCATTCAGGAGATGATCATCACCGCCGACATGGGCTTCTCACTGTGTCCCATGCTCACGTACGGGACCGTCGACATGATCCACCTCCACGGGTCCGACGAGCAGAAGGCCGCGTATCTGGAGAAACTCGTCACGGCGGAGTGGTCCGGGACGATGGTGCTCACCGAGCCACACGCGGGTTCCGACGTGGGCGCTCTCTCCACGAGGGCGGTTCGCGCCGACGACGGCACCTGGCGTCTCACGGGGACGAAGATCTTCATCACGTGGGGCGAACACGACATGACGGAGAACATCATCCACATCGTCCTTGCCCGCACTCCGAACGCGCCGGCGGGTACCAAAGGCATCTCGTGCTTCATCGTCCCCAAGTACCTCGTGAACGCAGACGGATCGCTGGGCGAGCGCAACGATATGACCTGCCTCTCGATCGAGCACAAGGTCGGCATCCACTCGAGCCCCACCTGCGTCCTGTCCTTCGGCGACCAGGGCAAGGGAGCCGTCGGGTACCTCATCGGTGAGGAGAACCACGGGATGCGCTACATGTTCACGATGATGAACGAGGCGCGTCTGTCGGTCGGCACCGAAGGCCTGGCGGTCAGCGAGCGGTCATACCAGCAGGCCGCCGCCTACGCCCGCGAGCGCCGCCAGGGGCGGACGGTGGGTGGTGCCCGCGGCGAAGCGGCTCCGATCATCAAGCACCCCGACGTCCGCCGCATGCTCATGCTGATGCGGGCCAACATCGAGGCGATGCGGGGTGTCCTGTGCCGCAGCGCCCTCGCCCTCGATCTGGCGCGTCACGCCGAAGACGAGGACGTGCGGACTCAGGAAGAAAGCCTCGCCGCGATCCTCACACCGATCTCCAAGGCGTGGGCGAGCGACCTCGGCGTCGAGTTGACCTCGCTCGGCATCCAGATTCACGGCGGTTCCGGGTACATCGAAGAGACCGGCGCGGCCCAATTGTGGCGTGACTCGCGGATCGCCCCGATCTACGAGGGCACCAACGGCATCCAGGCGCAGGACCTGGCGATGCGCCGCATCCCTCTTGAGGGCGGCAATGCGATTCGCCGCCTGTTCGAGGCCGTGCTGGCCGACGCCGCCTCGCTCGACGGAGATCTCAAGCCCATCGGGGAACGCCTCACCGCCGCCGCGGAAGCATCGGCCCAGGTCGCCATGACGTTCGGCGGGTGGCTCGCCGAGGGTCGGTACAACGACGTGCTCGCCGGAGCGACGCCGTTCCTCAAGATGATGGGTGACACTCTCGGTGGGTGGATGCTCGCCCGCGGTGCCCGAGCCGCCGCCGCCGAACCGGCGGGGTACGACCCGGCGTTCCTGGCCGACCGGATCGCCACGGCCGCGTTCTATGCCGAGCACGTGCTGCCGACCGTCATCGGCCTGGTCGCAACCTCGCTGGCAGGCGCCGACGGCCTCTTTGCAGTCGACGAGTCCCGGTTCGCCTGAGTCGGCCGGTCGGATTTTCTTACAGAACTTCTTACACGCGCATCTGACGCGTAAGACGGTTTTGTCATTTCAGATGTAGGCATCCGGCATCCGGGGCCTCGTTAGGGTTCCCCCTTCCCGACCCGAAAGACGCACCCGTGGCCAAGAAGTACTCGTCGCCCCCGGAACTCACCATCGACCTCGACCGCTCCTACGGCGCCACCCTGCACACCTCGCTCGGTGACATCACCGTGGAGTTCTTCCCCGCCGACGCCCCGCAGACGGTGAACAGCTTTCTCTTCCTGGCGTCTGCGGGCTTCTACGACGGCGTGATCTTCCACCGCATCGTCCCCGGGTTCGTCATCCAGGGCGGGGACCCCACAGGCACCGGCAAGGGCGGCCCCGGATACCAGTTCCGCGACGAGCTCGACACCCCCCACCAGTACCGCCGGGGCATGGTCGCCATGGCCAACGCCGGCCCCAACACCAACGGGTCGCAGTTCTTCGTGTGCCTCGGGGACCTCGGCTTGCCCAAGGCGTACACGATCTTCGGGCGGGTGACTGAGGGCATAGAGGTCGTCGACGCCATCGCCGCCCTCCCCACCGGCGCCCAGGACCGGCCCCACGATCCGCCGACGATCAACCGGGTCGACATCACCGCCGTCTGAGCGCGACAGAGCGCGTCGATCACTCCGCCCCGGTCACCCAGGCGTCGACCTCCTCCCAGCGGTCGAAGAGCCAGTCGATCCGTCCCCGCCGGGTCTGCGGGATCGATGCGCCGTCGAACCGCTCAAACCGGATGCGCAGGTTCGATCCCACGATCCGGCCCGACCAGGCGTCGGGGATGGTGGCGAGCGGTTCCAGACCCGTGTGCGCCGCGATCACCACGTCGTACCCGGTCTCGAGCAGGGCCGCCGAACCGCCCGGCCGGGGCGGCAGCACCCGGCGGAAGCGGCGGGCGCGTTCGGCGAGGCCGCGGTCACGCTCCCCGAGGCCGGCGATGATCCGGGAGCGACGCTCCTCGGTGAACCGGGTGCCTTCCGGATAGATGATGACGCCCTCGCGATCGGTCAACCCCTCGGTGAGCGCCGCCACCGCCTTCACCTCGACGGCGGCATCGCCGCTGCGGTCGACGAAATGGTTGATGAGGCGGTTGCCGGCGATGTCGAGGGTGGGATCGGCCAGCAATTCCCTCTTGAGCAC
>DATECY010000121.1:0-9662 GCA_035286665.1 Acidimicrobiia bacterium | reverse complement strand
AGGTCGTCGACCAGGCTCACGACTGGACTCCGAACACCCGGAGTGCCTCGTTGAGCGATGTCTTGCGATCGGTCGATGCCGAGCGCCGGCCGACGATGAGGGCGCACTGCAGTTCAAAGGTCCCGGCGGGAAACTGCTTCGGCCGCGTGCCGGGGATCACCACCGAATTGGCCGGGACCCGACCCCGATGCTCCACTGGCTCAGATCCGGTCACGTCGATGATCGGAGTCGACGAGGTGATCGTCGTGTTGGCGCCGAGGACTGCCCCCTCTTCGACGAGCACCCCCTCCACGAGGATGCTCCGGCTGCCGATGAACGCGCCGTCCTCGATGATCACCGGGCGAGCCGACGGCGGCTCGAGGACGCCTCCGATGCCGACACCGCCGGACAGGTGCACGTCGCGCCCGATCTGGGCGCATGAGCCGACGGTCGCCCAGGTGTCGACGAGCGTGCCCGAGCCGACCCACGCCCCGATGTTCACGTAGCCGGGCATGACCACGACCCCCGGCTCGCAGAACGCGCCGTACCGGATGGTGCCCGGCGGCACGAGGCGCACGCCGGCTTCGGCAAGCCCCGTCTTGGTGGGGATCTTGTCGTGGAACTCCAAGGGACCGGCGTGGGAGGTCTCGAGGCCGGCGAGGCGGAAGTAGAGAAGAATCGCCCGCTTCACCCACTCGTTGACCACCCACTGACCGTCCACTCTCTCGGCGACCCGCACCTCGCCGCGATCGAGCCGGGCGATCGTGTCGGTGACGGCGCTGCGCGCCTCTTCGAGACGACCGAGATCCTCGAAGGCGGCGTCGATCAGCCCCCGGGACGAAGACATCCGACCACCACCTCCGCAGCCTCGGCGCACTCCTCCAGCGTCGGCACCAAGGCGAGACGCAGGTGGCCTTCGCCGCCGGCACCAAACGCCGAACCCGGCGAGACCACGACGCCCTCGGCGAGGAGCCTCTTGGCCGCAACCAGGTCGTCATCCACCTCGACCCACAGATACAGCCCGGCATGAGATGCGACCACAGCAATCCCGCCGGCTTCCAAGCGGGAGCGAAGGACGGCGCGTTTGCGGTTGAAGATCAGGCGGCGTCCCTCGGCGTGGGCGTCGTCCGACCACGCCGCGGTCGCCGCCGCCTGGATGAATTCGGGAGAGCCGACCCCGACCGACGACCGCAGATCCTTGAGGGCGGCAATCGCCGCAGCATCGCCGACGATGGCGCCGCTGCGGTACCCGGTCATGCCCGAGCGCTTGCTGCAGGACAGGTAGGTGAGCGACCCCACCGAGCCGGGGCCCGCCACCTGAAGCGCGGAGATGGGCGGTTCTTCCTCCCACATGTCGGCATACGCCTCGTCGCTGAGCAGCAGCGTGTCGTGCTCGCAGCAACGCTCGTAGAGGGCACGAAGGTCGGCCTCCGGAGTCACCGCGCCGGTCGGGTTCTGCGGACTGCACGTCCACAGGAGGCGGAGGCGCCGCCACAGGTCATCGGGGACGTCGTCGACGCGCAGCACGAAGTCATCGTGCAGCTTGACACCCACGGCCTCGGCGCCGGCGAAGCGCAGACCCCGCTCGTGCACCGGGTATCCCGGGGTGCAGAACACTCCAGCCTGGCCGCCGTTGGGGTCGATGAAGGCGAATGGCGTGGTGAAGATCGCCTCCTTGGCACCCGCGGTGGGGATCACCTGGGTGGCCGGATCGACCTCCACGCCGAAACGCCGCCGCACGTAACCGGCGATCGCGGCACGCAGCGAAAGCAGCCCGCTGACCGTGGGGTACTGGGAGATCTCCGGGATGGCCGCAGCAGCCGCTTGCCTGATGAACACAGGAGTCGGCTCCCGTGGATCGCCGATCGAGAAGTCGATCAACCGCTCCCCGGCATCCCGCATCCGGCGGGCGGTGTCTTGGATCTGGGCGATCGGATAGACGCCGAGCTCGCTGAGGACCGGGTTGGTGCGCATGCCCGAACGCTAGCGGGAGCGGCGTTTCCCGCCGCTCCTACCATCACCGATGTGGACGGCCGCCGATACCGCAGGTTGATGACGGGGCTCGTCGTCGCACTTGCCGGGGTCGTGACGGCCGTGGTGTTCTTGTACCCCCCTGGGGAGGCTCCCGGCCTGCCCACACCGCTGGAGGGGGTGTTCCCTCTCCCGGGCGACGTCGTGGTGCGCCAGACCGGTATCGAAATCGAGCTCCCGGTCGGCTACGAGGTGATCTCTCTCGAAGTCGACGGGGTCGAGATATCGCGTTTCGAAATCGCGGTCACCGAATCGACCGGCGACTGGAAATGGCAGCCGGGACCGAACGCGAGCATTGCCGAGTGGGCGGCAGGAGACCACACCGTCAGGGTCCGTTGGGACCGCGCCACGGGAGGAAACCCCGATCCGGGCGAGTACACCTGGACGTTCCGAGTCTCCTAGGGCTTGGAGAGCGACCCGTTGGGCCGGCCGTCGATCCGGGGCGCGTCGTAGAGCCACCACTCCAGCCGGGGTCGCGCCACCGCCCAGTCGTCATCGGTCATGGCGTACCACGCGGTGTCGCGGTTTCGGCCCTTGATGATCATGTGGTTGCGGAAGACCCCCTCGAACGTGAAGCCGAGGCGTACCGCCGCCACACGGCTGCGCTCGTTCAGCGAGTCGCACTTCCACTCGACACGACGGCAGCCGAGGCGATCGAAACACTCGCGGATCATCAGGTACGCGGCCTCGGTGTTCACCGTGGTGCGCTGCGCGCCCGGCACGTACCAGATGTGGCCGATCTCGGCGCGCCGCATCACTGCGTCGTGGTTCATGATCGCTGCCATGCCCAGCGGCCCGTCGAAGCCGGCCACGATGTACCAGAACGGATCGACGGACTCCGGACGGCCGGCGATCCAGGCGCCCATCGCCTCCTCTCCCGCCCAGGGGCCGTATCCCATGTAGGCCCACACGGCCTCGGCTCGCGCATCCCCGTGCGTTGCGGCGTAGAGCGCCGCAGTGTCTCGCAACGGATCGGGGCGCCGCAGCGTCACGTCGCGTCCGGCGAGCACCGCCGAGGGGTGGTCCGCCGCCGGCCCGAGCGCCACCGGATCACCGAGTGGCCCCCGGTCGGCCATCAGGGCATGACTCCAGTGAGGCGCCCTCCCCCGTCCACCACGGGCACCGGACGGATGAACGCACCCACCTCCTCAGCCGCCTCGACTGGATCCTCCTCGGACACGAACACGGCGTCTTCGGCGATCGAACCGATGGTGTCCTCGGGAAAGGCGTCGACCAGTGCGGCACGGCGGATCACCCCGACGAGCATGCCGTCGGTGACGACCGGGGCGGCATCGCCCTGCAGCAATCGCCGCGCCTCGGCCACGCGGAGCCCCGAACCCAGCGCCGCCGGTTCCAACATCTCCTGGAAGCACCGGCGGGGCGCGCTGCGCACCACGACGACACCACCGGGAGACCCGACGATCAGCTTTCTCCCCGGACCGAAGAACTGGCGCTGGAGCCAGGAGCCACCCGGGGCCCCGATGACGAGGAGCGTGTCGGCAGGGAGGGTCGCCACCAGGTTGCGGGCACTCGAGGCTCGAACCACCTTCGAGGGCAGATCGGGCACGAGGGAACTGATCTCCCTGAGGGTGATCTCGACGCCTTCGTCCTGCTCGGGGTGCGGGGAGGCCGAGACCACGGACCCGGACACCCCGAGTGCATCCGCGAGCCGATCGGCCACGAGCGCCGCCAGCGCCGAATTCGGACCAGGACCCACGGCGGCCACCACGCCCCCGACCGACCCCGGCTTGAGATCGATGGGGACGGCGGTGCTGACGAGATCGAACGAGGTCAACTTACGGGCGACCACCAGGCGGGCGCGTTCGGCGATGCAAGTCGAGCGCAGGTCGTCGTCGACTCGCACCGGATCACCGATCGAGAGGAGGGACGCCAACTCGGCACACCCCGAGCCTCTCGTCCACACGACGGACCGCCAGGGCGCGGAGTTCGGCAATTCGGAAGGACTCATGTGCTCCGGGGACTCGCGGGCCTCCCCGAGGGGCCACGCTACTCGGTGTGCACGACTAGGACGGCCCCACCCCGAGGGATCACTCGAACGACCCGTCACCCGATGAGCCCGCGTGCGGAGGCATCAGGCGAGCGCCGTCGGCCCCTCAGTCAGAAGGCGGACGAACAGATCCTCGTCGACGACCGGTATGCCCAGGTCGGCGGCCTTGGAGAGCTTGGCGCCTCCCGGAGCCTCGCCGGCCACGACGGCACTGGTCTTCGCCGAGACCGACGACGTGACCTTGCCCCCCCGGTCCTCGACCGCGGTCTTGGCCGCCTCGCGGGAGAAGCCGGCAAGGGTGCCGGTCACCACCAACGTGACCCCGGTGAGAAGCCCGAGGGCGACGCCGTCCGGTTCGGGGTCAGAGAGCCTCACCCCGGTGCCGCGGAGCTTGCGGACGAGACGGAGACTCTCCGGATCGGTCGACCATTCGCGCACCGACCGCACGATCTCGGGGCCGACCCCGCCGATCGCGGAGAGATCGTCATCACCGGCGGCCATGAGCGCATCGAGCGAGCGGAACCTCCGTGCGAGAACTCGGGCCACGGTGGTTCCGACGAGCGGGATGCCCAGGCCGGTCAACAGGCGCGCCAGGGGGCGATCGCGGGCCGCGTCGATGGCCGACAGCAGGTTGTCGATCGAGGTGTCGCCCCAGCCCTCGCGCCCGGCGAACGCCGCCGGCGTGAGGGTGAAGATGTCCGCCGGGTCGGACACCAACGTTTCGTCGAGCAGCATCGCCACGGTCTTGTAGCCAAGGTGCTCGATGTCCATCGCCGATCGCCCTGCGAAGTGGACGAGGTATTCGCGCAGACGTCCCGGGCACCGCAGCCCATTCGTGCAGCGCGCCACCGCCTCACCCTCCCTGCGCTCGATTGCAGACCCACAGAACGGGCACCGCTTGGGCATCTTCCAGACCCTCTCCTTGCCGGTGCGGAGCGACGGCACCGGACCCACGACCTCGGGGATCACGTCGCCGGCGCGGCGGACCACCACGGTGTCCCCGATGCGTATGTCGCGTCGGGCCACCTCATCCTGGTTGTGGAGCGTGGCGTTGGTGACGGTGGCCCCGCCGACGAACACCGGGTCGAGCACCGCATAGGGCGTCGCCGCCCCCGTCCTTCCGATGTTGATGAGGATGTCGATGAGGCGTGTGGTCTGTTCCTCCGGGGGGAACTTGTAGGCGAGCGCCCAGCGCGGGCTCTTGGCGGTGAATCCGAGCTCTGCCTGCTCGGCGAGTGCGTCGACCTTCACCACCACGCCGTCCGTCTGGTACCCGAGGTCGTGGCGCCGGCGCTCGGCGTCGCGGACGTATCCGATCACTCCCGAAAGGTCGTCGAACCGATGGGACTCGGGATTCACGGGGAATCCGCGATCGCCCAGCCAGGCGAGGCTGGTGCTGTGGGAGGCGAATCGCGGCACCCCTTCGACGGCACCGAGTTGATAGACCCACAGGGCGAGCCGACGAGACGCGGTGACCGCCGGGTCCTTCTGCCGCACGGCTCCGGCGGCGGCGTTGCGCGGGTTGACGAACAACCGATCCCCGGCTTCTTCCTGAGCCCGGTTGAGTTCGTCGAATGCCTCCGTCGGCATGTAGACCTCGCCCCTCACCTCCGCCAGCGTCGGGTGTGCCGGGCCGAGCATGACCAGGGGAACCTGACCGAGGGTGCGCAGGTTGGCGGTGACGTCCTCGCCGGTGACACCGTCACCTCTCGTCGCGCCCCGCTCATAGCGGCCGTCGCGGTAGGTGAGGGATACGGCGAGCCCGTCGATCTTCAATTCGCACGCGTAGCCAGACGGCTCCCGGCCCAACTGGCGAACGAGCCTGGCCTCCCACGCCTCGAGATCCTCGGTCGACTCGGCGTTGTCGAGCGAGAACATCCGGGACCGGTGGGTGACCGGAGAGAAGGCGTCCGACGGGATGGCACCGACCCGCTGGGTCGGTGAATCGGGGGTGACCAGGCCGGGATTCGCTTCCTCGAGTGCCACCAACTCGCGCATCAAGGCGTCGTACTCGGCGTCGGAGGCCTCGGGGTCGTCGAGCACGTGATAGCGGTACCCGTGGTGGCGCAGCGCCTCGCGCAACTCGCCCGCCCGTCGCTCGGCGGCCTTCACGCCGCCTCCGCGATGGTGCCGCCCCCGAGGACCTCATCCCCGCGGTAGAACACCGCAGCCTGGCCGGGGGCGACCGCAGTCTGCGGGTCGACGAATCGAACGACGTGGTGGTCACCCTCGTCCCACAGCGTCGCCGGAACCGCTGAGGACCGATAGCGAACCTTCACCGACACTTCGGCACCGGACGGGACCGGCACGCCCGATACGAACGTCACACCCCGAACGCGGCATGCCGCCACCGCGAGGTCGCCACGGCGGCCGATGGTGATCGTCGCCGTGGCGGCGTCGATGCCCACGACGAAGCGGGGCTCTCCCACCGCCACCCCGATACCCCTCCTTTGACCCACGGTGAACCCGGCCGTGCCGGCGTGCGTGCCCACCACCGCGCCCTCGAGATCGACGATCGGGCCGGGACGCGCCGATTCAGGGAAACGCTGCCGAAGGAACTCGCGGTAATCGCCACCCACGAAACAGAGATCCTGGCTCTCCGCCTTGTCCGCCGTTCGCAGCCCCAGCCTGGCGGCCTCGGTGCGTACCGCGGCCTTCGTCATCTCCCCGATCGGCAACCGGATCGAGCCCAACTCGGCCTGGCCGAGCATGTGGAGGACATAGGACTGATCCTTGGCGTCGTCGCGCCCCCTGAGCAACCGAAACCTGGCCCCGTCGTGATCCACCCGGGCATGGTGGCCGGTCACCAACCCCGCACAGCCCAACTCGGCGGCGCGATCGAGCAGTGCCCCGAACCGCACCCGTCTGTTGCACTCGATGCACGGGTTCGGGGTGCGGCCGGACAGGTACTCCCTCCCGAAGTGGTCGACCACGGCCGCAGAGAACTTCTCGCGATAGTCCAGGACGTAGTAGGGGATGCCGAGCGTGGCGGCGACGCGGCGGGCATCTTCCGCGTCGGCCACCGTGCAGCATCCGGCGGTGGGAAGACGCCCGTCGGGCCCGGACCACTGCTTCAGGGTCACCCCGATCACCTGATTGCCCTCGGCGACCATCGCCGCGGCGGCAACGCTGCTGTCCACTCCGCCCGACATGGCGACGAGGAGCTTCATCGCAGCCCTTCGAGCGCGCTCGCCATGGCGTCGGCAGCGTCGTCGCCGTCACCCCGACGGGTGGTCCAGCCGAAGGTGAACCGCACGCACTCGGCGGCGGCGGCCGGGGCCATGCCCATCGCACCGAGCACGTGGGACACCTCGCGCGCCCCGCTGTGGCAGGCAGACCCTGCCGACGCAGCCACACCCAGGGTGTCGAGGCGGATGAGCAGCGTCTCGGCGTCGACCCCGGGAACTCGGAAGTGGCTGTGCTGGACCAGACGATCGACCTCATCATCGATCGTGAACACCGCGTCGGGGATGGCCGCAGCAAGCGCGGTCTCGAAGCGCTTGCGAGCCTCACCGACGTCGTTCACGAATCGGTCACGGTCGGCGACGGCGGCTTCGATCGCAGCGACCATGCCGACGATCCCGGCGACATCGTGGGTGCCGGATCGGCGTCCCAACTCCTGGCCGCCCCCGTGGATGATCGGCTCGAGATCGATCCCCCCGCGCAGCACGAGCGCTCCGACTCCCGTGGGCCCTCCGACCTTGTGCGATGCCACGGTGAGCAGATCGACCCCGAGGGTCCCCAGCCCCACTGGCCGCGATGCCAGTGCCTGGACGGCGTCGCTGTGGACGACGACGTTCGGATGATCCTTGCGTACCGCGGCGGCAACCTGGGCGACGGGCTGGACGACACCCGTCTCGTTGTTCGCGGTCATCACCGAGACCACCCTGGTCGCCGGGCCGACCGATGCCGCCACCGCCTCGGGATCGACACGTCCCTGATCGTCCACGGCGACGATCTCGACGGCGCACCCGAGCCCGGCCAGAAACCGGGCCGTGTCCAAGACGGCCGCGTGCTCGACGGGAGTGGTGACCACTCCCCTCCGGCCACCCGCCAGGGCCGGGCCGGCCACACCGAGGTTGTCCGACTCGGTGCCCCCGCCGGTGAACACGACATCGAGCGGATGGGCGGCGCCGAGAAGGTGGGCAAGGCGCTCCCTGGCGTCCTCGAGGGCGTCCTTCGCCCGCCGACTCACCGCGTGCATGCCCGAAGGGTTCCCGAACTCGCCATTCAGGTATGGCGCCATGGCGGCGCGCGCTTCGGGTCGCATCGGGGTGGTCGCGGCGTGGTCGAGGTACAGCACGGTGACAGTATGCCGGGCTACGACGACGCGACGGGCGCTCAGCCCCCGGAGGTGGGGAGGGACACCGGGACTCCGGCGACCTCGACGAGGAACGAGGACACGGCTCGCTCATAGGAGCTCGAATCGACGTTCCACGACTCACCATGGCCGGCTCCGGGCACGACCAAGACCGTGACGAGGTGAGGGGCGGCGTCGGCAAACGCCTCACTCACCGCCACCGGATAGAGCGGATCGTCTGCGCCGTGGATGATCAGTGTGGGCACCGACGTCAGCGGCGCTGCCGCCAGATGGTCGAGTTCGCCCCAATCGACGCCGTAGCGGAGCGTGGCCACCGCCTTCGCCCATCCGACGATGAAGCCGGGCACCTTGTCGCCGGCAGCGAGTCGGGCAGCCTCGCCGCCGGCATCCAGCAGCGGGGCGTCGAGAACGATCCCGGAGACTCGGCCGGCCTGGCGGGAATCGTGTATGAACACCTCGACGATCGACCCACCCACCCCGTAGCCGACCAGGACGACGTCGCTCGCACCCTCGGCCACGGCGTAGGAGACCGCGGCGTCCAGGTCCTCCCACTCGTCTCTGCCCATGCCGACGTGGCCACCAGCACTGGGAGGAGCCTCTGCGTCATTCCGGTACGTGACCGTGAGCGACGGCAACCCCAGCGCGGCGACGGTGGGAAGCAGTCGGAGGGCCTCGGACCGGTCGGCACCCCGGTCGTGGACGAAGATCACCCAGGTGTCGTCCGTCCCTCCACCGAGCCAGGCGGGATAGTCACCGAGCGGCCCGGAGAGAAGAACTTCTTCGAGCGCAACGCGAGTCGCCGGATCGCCGGCGAACGCCATGCGATCGAACGACACCGCCGTTCCCGGCGCGAGCGTTCCCGTCAAGCGGAGGATCTGCCAGACGACCACCCCGCCACCACTGGAGAGCAAATCTCCCAACTCGGCGTACCCGCCATCAAAGGACAGTCCCCACCTGCCCTGGCGGCCGGTGCGGGCGTCGAGTGGCAGGGTGACGGTCACCCCATCGGTCGCCACGACGACCTCATCGCGGTCGCCGCCCGGTGGAATCACCCTCAGGAGTTGGAACTCGATCCGCCCGGAATAGAACCACGTCGAAGCAACCAGCACGACGAACACCGACATGACCAACAGCGCGATGCCCCGCGTGAGCCACAACCGACCGCGCTTGGTGATCATCGCGCGGGGATGGTACCGACGGGCTTGCAAGGCGCCGCACGTAGCCGGAGCGATCCGAGGCGGCTCGCCGGGCGATGCAGAGGGCGCGCCGATAGGCGCGGACTCGGCGGTTGGGGCTGGGGACCCCAACCGCACCGCGATGAGG
>DATECY010000120.1:0-3003 GCA_035286665.1 Acidimicrobiia bacterium | reverse complement strand
GTTCCTCTCGAAGAGGCGGCTGGCCTGGTTCTGGCCCAACGGGTGGTCGCACCGCACGCCATTCCCCCCTTCGCCAACTCGGCCGTGGACGGGTTTGCGGTTCGGGCCGCCGACACCGACTCGGTGCCGGTGGACCTCGCGGTCGCCGAGGACGTACCGGCCGGGCGCTCTCCCCGGAAATCGGTGACGGAAGGGATCGCGATCCGCATCATGACCGGTGCTCCCATTCCCACCGGTGCTGACGCCGTCGTGCGGGTCGAAGACACCGAGGCAACACCCCGGGGGGGGGTACGCATTCTTGCCAGAGTCGGCCCGCAAACAGCGATCCGACCAGCCGGTGGGGACGTCACCGCCGGGTTCGAGGTCTTCCAAGTCGGGGTGCGTCTCGGGCCCGCCCATTTGGCCATGCTCGCCACGTTGGGGGTGGCGCAACCGTTGGTGCGGCGCCGGCCGAAGGTGGCCGTCATGTCGACGGGAGACGAACTCGTCCCCTATGGGGAGGCCCGGCTCGCTCCTGCCAAGATCAGAGACTCGAACCGGCCGCTCGTCAAGGCGCTCCTGGCCGAGCTGGGTGTCGAGATCGTCGACTTGGGGATTGTCCCCGATGACCCCGCCGCTCTGCGCGCGGCGCTCGCGGAAGGGACGAAGGCCGACGCAATTGTCACGACCGGTGGTGTGTCGATGGGTGAGCACGACCTCGTGAAGGCCGTCCTGTCCGAGCTCGGCACGGTCGAGATGTGGCAGGTCGCCATGCAGCCGGCCAAACCATTCGCGTTCGGGTCGGTGAACGGAGTTCCGCTGTTCGGGTTGCCGGGCAACCCGGTTTCGGTGATGGTGGCCTTCGAGCAGTTTGTGCGGCCGGGTCTCCTACACATGATGGGAGCTCGCCGTCTCTTCCGCCCACGTCAGACCGGTCGTATGGCAGAGCGAGTCGCCACCGATCCAGCCAAGACCGTGTTCCTGCGGGTGGCGTTGTCGAGACGGGAGGGGGAAACATGGGCCAGCCTGTCGGGTGGGCAGGCCTCCAACGTGCTCTCCGCCCTCGCCGCCGCCGATGCCTTCGCCGTCGTGCCAGATGGAAGGGGTACCGTCCTAGAGGGTGAGCCCGTGGAATTGGAGATGTTCCGATCCGAGGAACAGCGCAGCGCCGAGGAGGTGTGGTCGTGAGCGAGCTGAGCCATTTGGACGAGCGGGGCGAGGTGCACATGGTCGATGTCGGTGCAAAGGCCAGCACCGAACGGCGGGCGATCGCCGAGGCCGTGGTGGTCATGTCGCCGGCCACCGCCGAGATGGTCTTCGGGGGGAAGGTACCCAAAGGAGACGTGGCGGCGACCGTCCGGCTGGCGGCCATCATGGCGGCCAAGAAGACCGCTGACCTCATTCCCCTTTGCCACCCGCTTTCGATCTCGGCCATCTCCGTCCAGGTCGATAAGCACCCCTCCGGAGCTTCGGTAGAAGTGACCGTCCAGACCACCGGTCCGACCGGGGTGGAGATGGAGGCGATGACCGGGGCGGCGGTGGGTGCCCTCACCCTCTACGACATGGTGAAGGGCGTGGAGAGGGGGGTGACGGTCGGCCCGGTCGCCCTCATGGAGAAATCGGGCGGGCGTTCCGGCGAGTGGAGGCGGTAAGGTTGTCGCCTGGCGCCAAAATGGCTATCTTGCCGCCACTGGCAGGCGGAGAACAGGGCTGATGGAAGCACCCCTCATCGTGGCGTTGTTGGTGATCGCAGGAGCTTGGGCGGCCTTTTTGCTGCCCGAGGTTTTCGGCAGTCGCCGAGATGCCCCGTTGAACTCAACCGCCGACTTCAACCGGTGGACCAACGTGATGGCGGACGTCCAGCGCCGGCCCTTCAACTCGGGTGTGGCGGTTGCCCGAGAGGTCGTCCGGGCCCGCCGGCGCCGCGCCCTGGTGGTACTCACCCTCCTCGCTCTCGGCACTCTCGTCCTGGCGCTGAGCCGCCAGTCGCTCAATTGGCTCCTCGGCCACATCGCCGTCGATGCCGTGATCGCCTGGTATCTGGCGATGCTGATCCAGATTCGCCAGCAGCACATCCAGCGAGTTGTCGGCAGCGTCGCCGAAGACCGCCGCTTCGACCGGGAAGAGTCCAAGGTCCGAATCGTCGCCAATTGAACGGGGCGACGCATTGGATCTGAGCGAGATCGAAAACCTGGCGCGGGCTCGACTGGACGCCGCCTTCGCCGCACGTGAGCAGGGCATCGCCGACAGCCGCAAGGTGATTCGATCGTCAGCCAACGCCATTCGAAGCCTCCACCGGGGCGAGACCTCGGCCGCCGAGGCGCTGATGGGCGAGGCCGCCACTGCGTTGCATCGCACGACCGAGGTGCTGGCCGCCCATCCGAGCGTCCTCTATGCCGGGTTCGTCGGCGACGCCGCCAAGGAATACGCCGAGGCCCGCATCACGGCGGCCGTATCGGCCGGGGCGACGGTCCCTTCTCCCGACCACCTGGGTGTGGACGTGGTTGCGTACCTGCACGGCCTCGGTGAGGCGGTTGGGGAGTTGCGGCGCCGGCTCCTCGACCTGCTCCGAGACGGCGAGCTCGACCCGGCCGTCCAGACATTGGAAGCCATGGACGACATCGTCGACCTGCTGGCTTCACTCGACTACCCCGACGGGATGACCGGGGGTTTGCGGCGGGTGACTGACGTGGCTCGAGCATTGGTGGAGCGGTCGCGCTCGGATCTCACCGCTACCGCCGTCCAGGAACGACTGCGTAAGGAGTTGAGCGAGCGCCTCGGCTGAAAGCTCGGCGGGGCGCTTCGATAGAATCCGATGATGCTTATCACCACTACGCCCACCTTCGAAGGGAGATCGATCACCGACTACAAAGGGATCGTCACCGGCGAGGCCATCCTCGGCGCCAACATCTTCCGCGACCTCTTTGCCGGCATCCGTGACATCGTCGGTGGCCGCTCCGCCGCCTATGAACGCGAGTTGAGCAAGGCCCGAGACATTGCCATCGAGGAGATGACGCAGCGAGC
>DATECY010000119.1:0-5613 GCA_035286665.1 Acidimicrobiia bacterium | reverse complement strand
CAGCGGGCAGTTCGTGTCCCCGACCCATGCCCGCGGCGAGGTGACGCTGCACATCGACACGCTCGGGGCGCTCACCAACTTCATCATCCACGACCCGGACGCCTCGTGCGACCTGGGCACCTACCAATGGGAGGCCGAGGCTGCCGGCGAGGCGCCCTCGATGCCGACGGCGCCCTCCCTGCCCTCCGAGGTCGTGCCGTAGGGCGTCGCCCGTGCCCGGCCTACCTCTTCACATACATGTCGTCGGCATAGCACCACCGCCAGTGGAACGGTGCCACGATGCCCAGGTCAGGCTGGTACTCCGTCCCCATACGCGCAGGAGGTTCTCACGACGCAGCCGTCCATCGGCCGCGGACCCACCGATGTGCCGCTGCTCGATGAGACGATCGGAGCGAACCTGGAGCGGACGGTCGGGTGTTTCGGAGATCGCGAGACACTCGCCGGGGAGGCAGTGAGCTGTGAGCTGTGAGCTGTGAGCTATGAGCTAGACCGCGGGGGCGCTTCGATGAAGATCACGGCGGTGCGGTTCCCCATCGATTGGGGATCGTTCGGGTTGCCGGCCTCGTTCCTTGCCTCCGGAGTGTCGATCTCGACCGGACCGCGCGGTTGGGCGTGGGACGGGGATCCGCCCGACGTCGGCGTGCCGCTCGTCGCGCCGGTTGAAGCGCGATCGGTGTCGGGGCTGGGACTCGATCACGTGGTGCTGCTGGTGCCCGACCTCGACGGGCTCATCGACTCGATGGCTCGCGCCGGGATCGAACCGCGTAAGCGGGTGATCGTCAAGGAGCGGCCGACCGCGTTCTTCCTCGTCGGCGCCCTGCTCGAAGTGATCGAGGAGGAGTCGGTTGATCGATCGTTGCTGTGGGGCCTGTCTCTCGAGACGTCCGAGTCCCTCGATGCGGTGGTGGACCGATGGCGAGAGGCAGGCCATGACGTGACGGACCCCCACCCCGCCTACCAGGAGGGACGCGAGATCATCACGGTGCGCGACGCAGGAGCCGGCCTGGCGGTGATGACCGCCCGCTGAGTGGGCGACCAGCGAGAGCGTCCCATCGGCTGCGCTCGTGCGCATTGCGCATTGCGCATTGCGAGTCTGCTGCCTGCCCGATCACAGACCGAACATCAACTCCCGCAACCGCACCCTGCTCACGTCGAACGTCTCCAGATCGATCCGGACGGATCCGAGCCGCAGGCCCCGCATCCCGTCGCCGCTGTTGGTGATCACCTTGAGGGTGTCGTCCTCGTGACCGAGCGCACCCAGGCCGAGGCACTTGCCGGAACCGTCTTGGACACCCACGAGCACGCCCTCCAATCGGGAGATGTCCAGGCCTGCGGGCAGGGTGGGGGCGAACACGGTGTTGCGAACCCGCCACGTCTGCAGCGGCCCGGCAAATGCCGCGCCGAATGCCTTGGCGCGATGGGCCCGTCTGTCTTCGGGAGATCCGGGTCGGACGTCGGGATCAACGGCTGCCGTCTCCACCTCGGCGGTGAAGAACCGTCGCAGCATTCCGACGAGGGGTTCCAGTTCGGCGCCGCGCTGCAGGCCGACGACCACCTCGGGCCGGCACAACTCGGCGGTGTGGTACTTCAAGGTCTGGCCGATGACGCCCGAGATCGTGCCGGAGGTGTCGACCACGACCAGGTCGGCCCTCGCCCTGGCCTGCTCGACGAGGGTCGCCGTGGCCACGACCTGGGGGAGGACGACCTCATCGGCGACCACCGATCCGACGAATTGGAGCACGTCGGGAATGTCGAGGGTCTCCAGGTCCCGTTGAGACTCGACGATCCGCAGTCCGGCGCATGCCGGCGGGCCGACGGTGCTCTGGTCGGTATCGGCGTCCACGAACGCCATGGTCTTGCCCGCGGCAAGTCCGGTGGCGATCAGGCGCCTGGCAAAGGTGGTCTTTCCGGTGTCCGGTGCCCCGACCAGCATGATGACGCCACGGCGACGGACGAGATCGTCGATGAGGGAGCCATGGATGTCAGTGGTCACGAGCGCCTTCCGAGCGGTCGGCCGATCGTAGCCGCGGGGTCTTCGTTGGCCTGGCGTCGGTATGCTCCGCGACCATGCCGGGCCGCCCCATCTCCTTTCTCAGCGACTTCGGACTGGTAGACGAGTTCGTCGGTGTCGTCCACGGCGTGATCCAGCGGATCGCGCCCGGTACCGACGTCATCGACGTCTCCCACGGCGTTGCGCGTGGCGACGTGAGGGGCGGGGCACTCACCCTGTTGCGCGCCGTCCAATACCTCCCACACGGGGTGGTGCTTGCTGTGGTTGACCCCGGGGTCGGCGGATCTCGGCGGGTGATCGCAGCCGAGACGCCGTGGGGCCACTTCGTCGGGCCCGACAACGGGCTGTTGGCCCCGGCGGTGGCAATGGTGGGCGGGGCGAGCAGGATCGTGTCACTGGAACAACAAGCATTTCGGTTGCCGAGGGAGGGCGTGACCTTCGACGGCCGGGACGTCTTCGCCCCGGCGGCTGCGGTCCTCGCTTCGGGAGAGGCAACCCTCGATGAGCTCGGGCCCGTGCTGTCGGCATCGGAGATCACCCCGTTGCTGCTCCCCCTGGTGGAACACGGTGAGGGTGTCGTCTCCGGAGAGGTCTGGTGGATCGACGCCTTCGGGAACGCCCAGACCAACGTCTCTCCCGACGATCTGCGTCTTGCGGGGTTGACGCCGGGGGGGCCGATCGTCGTCCGCATTGGAACGGTCGAACACGAACTCGAATGGCGCGACGCCTACGACGGGTCCGCGGCCGGCGTCGTGCACGTCGACTCGTACGGAATGATGGCGGTGGCCGTCCCCGGGGGCCGCGCCGATGAGGCGTTGCGGATGACGGTGGGGATCTCGGTGGGGTTCAGGTCACCGAAAGCAACTGGATGACGAACACGGCTGCGGCGATCGTCAACGCGACGAGCAGCAGGACGATGGCGAGAACGGTTCCGGGACGCATCGGAGGGACGACGATACCGCGATGAGCGCTGTGCAGTTCTTGACCCGATCCGGGTGTTTGCTCTGTTCCGAGTCCCTTCCCGTCGTCGCGGCCGGCGCAGCGCGACGCCGCCATGTCTTCGAAGTGGTGGACGTCGACCAGCCAGGGTGGCAGGAGCGGTACGGGGAGCGGGTCCCGGTGGTGTTGCGCGACGGGGTGGAGGTGCTCTCCGGCCGCTTCGACGCCCGCGACGTGCGCCGCGCCCTGCGCTGACTGGGGCCCGCAGACCCGGGGCTATATTGCGCGGTCGTGAGAACTCCTGTTCCCAAGGTCACCGTTCAGCGTCTTCCGGTGTATCTGCGCTGTCTGGAGAATCTGCCGCCGGGACAGGCCGGCATCTCTTCTGACCAACTGGCCGGAATGGCCGGTGTCAACAGCGCCAAGGTGCGCAAGGACCTCTCCTACCTCGGCTCTTACGGTGTGCGAGGCGTCGGGTATGCCGTCGATCACCTCAGGCTGCAGATCGGCCTCGAGCTCGGTCTCGAGCGCGATTGGTCGGTGGTGATCGTGGGTGTCGGAAACCTGGGCCGCGCCCTCGCCAGTTACGCGGGCTTCATCGAACGCCGATTCCAGGTCGTCGGTCTGTTCGACAACGATCCCGCCAAACAGGGGACCGACGTGGATGGTCAGGTCATCCAGCCGCTGGATCGCCTTGGCGCGACGGTGAGCGAGCATCGCGCCTCGATCGGGATCATCACCACCCCGGCAGCCGCCGCCCAGGAGGTGGCGGACGAACTCGCCGAAGCCGGCGTCCGCTCCATACTCAACTTCGCGCCGGTGGTCATCAGGGCGCCCGAAGGTGTCGACGTACGCCGGGTGGACCTCTCGATGGAACTCCAGGTGCTGTCCTTCTACCTCAATCACAGCGGGGTATAGGGCTCGCTCCGCTCGCGGAACCACGCGGGCGTCGCGCGGTGGGTCGTCGACGCGTCAAGCCCTCGGTGCGGGATGGGTGCGGTCGAGCCTGCAGCTTGCAGCTTGCAGCTTGCAGCTTGAAGGGAACCTGAGGGGGGCCGCGCCTGCATGCTGCCGGCTGCAGACTTGGGGTCGAGCGGCGCTCGGCCCTTCCTACTTCTCCTCCGCCTCCATGCGACTCATCGCTGCCACGAACATGGCGAACAGGATGAGCGAGGAGATCATGAGGGCTCCGGGCAAGATGCGGAGCTGGAACGAGTTGAGCCCCTCGATGAGCGACGGCTTGAGGCCGCGTGGGGCGTACAGCGTGTAGAGCAGCCCGACGATCGCCAGGAACCCGAAGAACGCGGCACCGGTCACCAGGAACGCCAGCCTCCTGCCCAGGTTGGTGTAGTTGATCACGAAGATCGTTCCGGCGAACACCGCGATCGATCCGAAGGCGACGATGAGGCCGCGGACCAAGACACCGGGCGCCGGGTTCCCGGCGGCGTCGACGTTGTTCTTGCCGACGAGGTGCTCGTAGGCCACGTCGAGGGCGTGGCGGAACTGGGGAACGAGGGACAACAGGACGAACGCCGCCAGGATCACTCCCAGCCACTCGAGCCGGGACAGGCCCCGTTCGTCTTCGTCGATGCGACGGATGAGGCCCGTCATAGCGATCGCTCGAACGTCACGATGAGCATGATGTCCTCCTCGGACAGCATGGCACCGAACCCGGGCATCCAACCACGGCCGATGCCGTTGATGCCGTACTGCTTGCCGTCCTCGGACCCCTTGATCACGAACGTCGTGTGCGCGGCTTCGTCGGGGAACTGGAGCTCGGCACGACCGTCGCGCAGCGAGGGGCCCACGGCGCCCGAACCGGCCGGACCGGTGAATGCGATCCCGGCCGAGTAGCCCGCGGTGTGACACCGGGCGCAATAGGCATTGAACAGGCCGACGGCACGTTGTGCCCGGGTGACGTTGCCGTCGAACGCCTCTGCGGCGAGGGTGGGGATGTCGATGTCATAGGGGCGGGTCTCCTGCACCGCCCTCAAGAAGTCGAGACCCTCCTGCGCGGCGGCTACGAGTCGGTCGTTGTTTTCGGTGGCGAGCCTGAGGTCGCGCTCGATCGTCCCGAACTCGGTCACCACCGCCGCGGCTTCGGTCAGATCGGGGATGGGCGTGGGGCCGTCCGAGGTGGTGAATGCATTGTTGTGGTCGAAGGAAAGGGTGCCGAGTGCGGTGTGAGCGTCCGACGAGGGGCTGTCGGAAATCATCCGTGCCACGAGATCGGTGAGTGTGGCCTCGGCCAGGTCGGTGAGGTGATCTCGATCTGAGTCCACGCCTCTTGCCGAGCACGCTTGGCCGTAGAGCGCTGCGGACTCGTCGGTGCAGGTACCCGGTCCGGTGAGGACCGCCTTCAGCTCGTCGGGGATCGTTCGTATCGCGGCATGCTGGCCGGGGGCGGCTTCGAGTGCGTCGAGAGCGGCTTGCTGAGTGGCGATGGCTTCGGCCACCGTCTCGTCGGCGGTCTGCAGGCGAGAGATCTCCCGGGACACTCTGCCGTCGACCGTGGCGAGCATGTCGGGCTGCGGAACCTGAATCGAGGCGAGGTAGGCGAGCAATTCGTCGATCTGCTGGCCGTCCAACGGACCGCCACCCTCGGCTCCCCATGCCGGCATCGGGGTGCCCTGGCGGCCGTAGACCAGCCAGTAGCGGGCTTC
>DATECY010000118.1:0-8425 GCA_035286665.1 Acidimicrobiia bacterium | reverse complement strand
GGCAGGCCGAGCACCGCAGCGAAGTTGACCGCCTCGTGCCAGGTGCCGGTGGCGGTGGAGCCCTCGCCGCAATCGGCGAGGGCCACGCGACGCTCCCCCCGCTGATGAAACGCCATGGCATACCCGACCGCGACCGGATAGGCGTCGGGGAGCGGTGAGACCACCATCAGGCTCCCCTTGCCGACCACGCCGAAATGGCTGTTGCCGTCGCGACCCTTGGTCGGTCCGGCGGCCTTGCCGTAGAAGTTGAGCATCGCCTCTTCGAGGGTGACACCTCTCGTCAGCTGAGCGAGCAGGTCGCGATGGGTTCCGCCGAACACGTCACCGGGATCGAGCGCCGAGGCGATACCGACCTGGGCCGCCTCCTGGCCGACGCCGGGATACACGGCGCCGGCGAGGCGGCCGCCGCGGTACATCGTGTGGAGCCTGGTCTCGAGCAGCCTGCCGGTGAGCATCAGCTCGTACATGCCGAGCAGCTGCGCCTCACTCAGTTCTGCTGAGTGACCGTTTGCCTCGATCACGAACGCATCATCTCCTCGTCCCTCAGTGCAGGCTCCGCCCCGACGCCGCCAGCAGCGATTCGCCGACGGCTTCGGAGAGCGTCGGATGGGCATGGATGAATGCCGCCGCCTCCGCAGGCAGCGCCTCCCATCCGACCGAATACATCAGTTCATGTATCAACTCGCCGGCCGACGGGCCGACGACGGTCGCCCCGAGGATGGGCCCATCCTTGTGGACGATGATCTTGACCAACCCGGCCGTCTCGCCCTTGATGATGGCCCGACCCACTCCGCCGAAGGGGTGGTCGTGGACCTCGACCTGGTATCCCGCCGCCTTCGCTTGCTGTTCGGTCAGCCCCACGGAGGCCAACTCGGGAGCGGTGTAGACGACGAGCGGGATCGCCCGGTAATCGATCGGCGCGGCCACACCGGTGGCGATGTGGGTGATCGCAGCGATCCCCTCGGCGAAACCGGCGTGAGCGAGCTGCGGGGTCCCGGCGACGATGTCGCCCACCGCATAGACCCCGGGGGCATCGGTCAGCATCGTCTGACGGTCGACGACGACATACCCGCGGTCGAGCCGCACCCCGGCCTCCTCGAGACCGATGTTTGCCGTCGTCGGCGCCCGCCCCACTGCGACGAGTACGACATCGACCTCCACCGACTCCTCACCGAAGGGGACGACGACCCCGGAGGGGGTGATGTGTGCCGGTCCGACGGCGACACCGGTGCGGATCTGGACGCCCTTCTTCGACAGCTCACGGGCGAGCAGACGGGCGGCGGCGGGCTCGGCCCCGGGCACCACCTGATCGATCACCTCGAACAGATGGACGGTGGATCCCAGGTCGGCGAGCAGGCTGGCGAACTCCACTCCGATGGCCCCGGCACCGATGACCGCAACTCGTCCGGGTAGGGCGGGCCACTCCAGGGCATGATCGGACGTCACGATGCGGACGCCGTCGATCTCGTACCCGGGTATCGCTTTCGGCACCGAACCGGTGGCGATGATGATCGCCTTCGCCTCGATGCGCGTCGCGGAGCCGTCGTTCCCGGCGACGTCCACGGTGCCGCGCCCGCTCAGCCGACCGGTGCCGGACAGGACCTCGACCTTGCGCTTCTTCATCAGGCCGCTCAAACCGGCATGGAGCTGGTCGACCACCACGCCCTTGCGCACGAGGGCACGATTCCAGTCGAGGGCCGGCGGGGAGGACATCACCCCCACCTCGGCGGCCCGACCCACCTCGAGGAACACTTCGGCGGTGTGGAGCAACGACTTGGCGGGAATGCACCCGCGATGGAGGCACGTCCCCCCGACCTTGTCCTTCTCGACGAGCACGACCGACAGCCCGAAGTTGTGGGCATAGAGGGCGGCGGCGTAACCGCCGGGTCCCCCTCCGATGATCGCGACGTCGTGCACGGTGCCTCCGGGGTCGGTGCCGCCTGAGGTTAGCCCACGCATGAAACCCAACCCGGCGGCCGGTTTACGCTCGGACGGTGCAAACGCGCTACCTGATCCTCGCTGCCCTCGTCACCGCGCTCGTCATTCTCGGGGCGTCCCTCGTCTGGTTCCTGATGGCGGCGACGTGAGCACCATTCAGACGGAGGACGGGCTCAGCCTCGAGGCCGACTGGATCAACGCCTCGGGGAAACCCGTCGGGGTGATCGTGTTCTGTCACCCCGATCCCCGCCAGGGCGGCACGATGCGCGCTCCCCTGGTGCGCTCCGTCGCCGGGTACCTGGGCAGGGACGGCTTCCACGTCCTGCGATTCAACTTTCGCGGGGTCGGGCGCTCGGAAGGCTCATGGGGTGGTGGTGACGCCGAGATCCACGACGTGGCCGCGGCGATGGCCGCGGCTGCGACCACGCACCCCGACCTCCCGCTCGGCATCGCCGGCTGGTCGTTCGGTGCGATCACCGCGCTCCGATGGCAGGCGGCGAGCGCCAGCACCGACCGCTACGTCGGAATCGCCCCGGCCCTTCGACTGGGGTCGGGTCCCCGCGTGGTGCCGGCCGCCGGCGCCCTGGCAGCAGCGGACCGACTCTTCGTCATCGGGGGCAAGGACCAGTACACGGCAACCCGAGACCTCGAGCTGTATGCCGGCGAGATAGGCGCTCGGGTCGCAGTGCTGCCCGGATCGGATCACTTCTTCTACTTCCGCCACGATCACCTGGCGCAGTTGGCCGCCGGCCACTTCAGGGGCGGAGCCAAGGCGACGTGAGGGGGTGCGCCCGCGGCGTCATGCCGCCGGGTGGAACCCCCGATTGCGAGCCTCGGCGAGTGTGTCCGGCCCGAACGAACCGAGCAGATTCCCAGCCGCCAGGTCATCCACGGCGAGTCGGGCCTCGAGCGCCGCGAACTGGGCGGCGTCGTCGCAGTCGAACACCACCATGTCGTCGCGGGTCCCGATGAACCTTCTCTCGGGGAAGCGACGGAGCCTGCCCATCACGCCACGTTGAGGGTGACGACCACCTGGGAGACCGGGCCGCCGAGCGAGTTCACCGTCACTTGGCCGACGAGCTCACCCTGATTGAACTCGATCCGCCACAACTGGTTCGAGATGGAGTCCGAGCTCGTCACCACGTAGCCGGCGCTCACCAAACCCAGGTCGTAGAACTGCACCGTAGAGGTGAGATCCAACCCGACTTGGACACTGAACTCGGTCTTGTGGTTGATCCGGTCGACGAGGGTGTCACCGATCACGCCGCCGTCGGGGACCGGGAAGTCCTTGGGCACGGTGGAGGGGATCTCGCCGTTTCCGAATGTCACGGCCTGACCGGCATCGGTGGTCGAGGTGTCGTCGCCACAGGCGGAGACGACGAAGGCGACGAGCAGCGCCACGACAGCGACACGGAATCGAACGATGGCGAGGGACATTCAGCGCCCGATGCTAGTGATGCCGTCGAGTATGGACGGCAGGAGTGGGATCGCCCACGGGAAGGACCGCCGCGGGCGGCGCCGCGGTGTCGAGCCTCGACCAGGGGGCATTCACCGGCGACAACGCCAGTGCCGTGAAGATCACCAGCGGGGCGAAGCGATCCCGAACCCTTCGCGGCACCACCGACGACGACCCGTCGGGCTCGAGCGTCATACCCGCGGGGGCTCCCGGTATCCACCAAAGACCTTCTTGAGGGCGTCGGTGACTTCGCCCTCGGTCGCTCGCACCCGAGCCGCATCGACGATGAGGGACATCAGGTTGGCGTCTCCACGGGCTCCGGCGACGAGGGCGTCGAGCGCCGCGTCGACCGCATCGGCATCGCGCCCTGATCGAACGGCGGCCACCCGGCGCCGCTGCGTCTGTTCGACCTCCGACCCGATCTGAAGGATGTCGAGCCCGCCATCGTCGGGACTCACGTACTTGTTGACCCCGACGATCACCCGCTCGCCCGACCCGACCGCCTTCTCGAATTCGTAGGCGGAGTCGGCGAGCGCGGCCTGGAACCAGCCCTCGTCGATGCCGTGCAACACACCGTCGAGAATCGAACCGTTCCCCATCCGATCGATCTGAGCGAGCAGGTCGGAAACCCTGGCATCCATCCGATCGGTCATCTCCTCGACGAACCACGATCCACCGAGCGGGTCGATGACGTCTGCGACTCCGGTCTCCTCGGCAATCACCTGCTGGGTGCGCAATGCGATCCCGGCCGCCCGCTCGGTGGGGAGGGCGTACACCTCGTCGAGCGCGTTGGTGTGCAGGCTCTGGGTTCCGCCGAGTACCGCGGCAAGCGCTTCGACCGCAGTTCGGACGACGTTGTTGTCGGGCTGCTGGGCGGTGAGTGAGACACCGGCGGTCTGGGTGTGAAAGCGCAGCTTGATCGAGCGTTCGTCGGTTGCGTGATAGCGGTCTCGCATCCACCGTGCCCAGATGCGCCGGGCGGCCCGGAACTTGGCGATCTCCTCGAAGAAGTCGATGTGGGCATCGAAGAAGAACGAGAGCCGCGGGGCGAACTCGTCGACCGCCATCCCTCGACGCATGCCCGCTTCGACATAGGCGAAGCCGTCGGCGAGCGTAAAGGCGAGTTCCTGGGCTGCGGTCGCCCCCGCCTCCCGGATGTGATACCCGCTCACCGAGATCGTGTTCCACTGCGGCACCTGCCCCGCGCAGAACTCCATCATGTCGGTGGTGAGCCGGAGATGTGGTTGGGGCGGGTAGATCCACTCCTTCTGGGCGATGTACTCCTTGAGGATGTCGTTCTGGAGGGTGCCGCGGAGATCGGACCAGGCGACACCCTGCTCTTCGGCGGCGACGAGCAGGAATGCGAAGAGGACTTGGGCCGGTCCGTTGATGGTCATCGACACCGAGATCTCACCGAGCGGGATCCCCTCGAAGAGCAGCGCCATGTCGTCGGCGGTGTCGACCGCGACGCCACAGTGCCCGACCTCGCCCAGCGCGCGATCACTGTCGGAGTCGATCCCCATCAGGGTCGGCATGTCGAACGCCACCGAGACACCGTGCTGGCCCTCATCGAGGAGGTGACGGAACCTGGCGTTGGTCTCGGTGGCACCGGCGAAGCCGGCGAACTGTCGGATGGTCCATTCCTTCCCGCGATACCCGGTGGTGTGAATGCCCCGCGTGTACGGGAACGACCCCGGCTCCCCGATGCGCTCGGGGGCGTCCTCACCGTCGGGCGGGAATCCGGCCGCAGGGAGTTCCTCGAACGACATCGTGACCCAGCGATCCCGTCGCTTCGGGGCCGCCGCATAGTCGCGTTTCCAGTCTGCGGTGCTCACTCGTCCTCGCCTTCGTCGGCCCGAACCGTGACCGGCGTGCCGCAGTTCGGGCACGGGGCGGCGACCACGTCGCCGACGATGAACGAGAAACCGCACTCCCCACAGACGACGCGGGGCGAGGGTGCGTCCGGCTTGAGCGGAGCCGGCGGCGACGCCGAAGCCGGGGCGGCGGCTCCCACCTGGTTGGCCGTTCCGCAGGATGGGCAGACATGTCGCCCGGGCCCGGGGACGTCGAACCCCGTCTGACAACGACCGCAGCGGACGATCATGGCCGACTCTCCACGGGGGTGCCGACGGCACCGATCGACAGCAGATACTCGATCTCGGTGGCGATGATCTCGGCGAGGTCGATCGGCTCGTAGGCTCGACCCGCCGCCGCGCCTCGATGCATGAGGTACTCGATGGCATCGCCACTTCCGACCACCGGCCGACGACCCTCGTCTCGCGGGGCGACGACCTGGTGGTAGTCGATCCCCCATTCGAGCAGCGTGCGAACGTCCCCGGCGGTCAGGCGGGTCGTGGCGCGTTGAGACAGTCGATCCCACACGAACGACGTCGCGTCGTCGACGGAATACACCGCGGGCTCATCCACCGAGAGGCGACCCGCCGCCTGCCAGACCATCACGGCGACGATCGCCAGAAGGAGGGCGGTGAGGATGGCGCCGGCGGCAACAGCTCCCATGCGGGCATCGTATCCCGGCTCAGCGACCCTGCATGGGGGCGACCAGTCGCCACACCACTCGCGCCGGGCCGAAGTGAGGACAGACCGGCGCGACGTCACCGGCACGGAGGAAGATGCGATGCCCATGGGAGTCTGCGTACCAGCCACCGATCGGGACCGGATGGCCGTTCCAGCGGATCACATGCATTCGGGCCTCATCCTCGTTTCGTCGTCATCGCTCGACGAGCCTCGACCACCCCTACGGTATTGTCGCATCGGCGACAACGGACCCGCCGGGAGCAGCAAGGTGATCACATCATGACGGTCAATACCGTATCCACGTTCTTCGCGGTAGGCACGATTCTCCTCGGTGCGGGCCTCATCACTCTCGCACTCCTCTGGGCGGCGTCTCTGGTGTCTGATCGGGCCGCCGCGGTCCTCGAAGCGGTGGCGGCCTCATTCGACGGCCTGGGACTTCGGTTGGCCTGGGTCATGGCCGTTACCGCAACCCTGGGAAGCCTGTACTACTCACAGGTCGCCCACTTCATCCCGTGCGAGTTCTGCTGGTACCAGCGCATCGCCATGTACCCCCTATCGGTGATCCTCGGCATCGCCGTGTTCCGCCGCGACGAGTCGATCCGACGGTACGTGCTGCCACTCGCCGTGATCGGCGGAGGCCTCTCGACCTACCACTACCTCATCCAGCAGTTCCCCAACCTCGAAGTCGGGGCGTGCTCGACGATCGTTCCGTGCACCACGGCGTGGGTGTGGAAGTTCGACTTCGTCTCGATCCCCCTCATGGCACTCGCCAGTTTCGGGACGATCGTGGCGGTATTGCTGCTCGACAGGCCGAGCCGAAGAAGCCCGGCCGCGACAATGGAACCGACGACGCACCAGGAGGCAATGTGACCACGGCCAGCCGCCAGACCAGCCCCCGTAAGTTCCCGCTCGTGCCCGTGATCTTCGGCGCCGTCGCCGTGGCACTCGTCGTCACGATCATCCTCACCTTCGACAGCGGGACCGTCGAGGCGTTCGGCACCCCGGTGGTGACCGGGGAGGCGTTGGCGCCGCTCGGTGACGGTGTCGACGCCGCGGTCGGTCAGATGGCGCCTTCGGTGGCAGGGGAGAACTTCACCGGCGATGCGGTCACCATCACCAACGACGGGCGGCCGAAGATGATCATCCTCTTGGCCCACTGGTGCCCCCACTGCCAGAACGAGGTACCCGTGGTGCAAGCGTGGCTCGACGCCGGGCAGCTTCCGGCCGGAGTGGACATCTATTCGGTGGCAACCGGCACGAGCTCGACCCGGGAAAACTACCCGCCACAGACCTGGCTGGAGCGCGAAGGGTGGACTCCCCCCGTGATCGCCGACGACCAGGCATATACGGTGGGCGACGCGTTCGGGCTGACTGCCTTCCCGTTCTGGGTGTTCGTCAACGCCGACGGCACGGTGGCGGCGAGGACGACCGGAGAGCTCTCCCCCGCGGTGATCACACAGATCGTCCAGAGCCTGGTGAGCGGATAGGCGATCAGCGATCGGCGGCGGTTTCAAGTGCTGGTCGCGACGAGGTGGTTGAGTGCCGCGGCCTTCTTGTCGGGCTGCCCCCCGGCACCCTACCCCACCCGGGGTGGGGTAGGGTCTGGCTCGACGACGGCCCTTAGGCCCTTGTCGCCACCGGCCCATGCCGTACGGTGGCCCCATGTGCCTCGGTGTACCCGGCAGGATCGTCGAGATCTTCCGCAACGACAGCGGGGCCAGGATGGGCCGGGTCGACTTCTCCGGTGTGGTCAAGGACTCCTGCCTCGAATTCGTTCCGGACGCGGCCGCCGGCGATTACGTGTTCGTCCACCTCGGCTTCGCCATCAACCGAATCGACGCGGAGGAGGCCCTCCAGGCCGTATCCCTGCTGAACGAGATGGAAGCGGCGGCGGCCGCAGCCGATCCACCTGGGCGGACGTAAGCACCATGGGGCCGCCGCTACTCGGAGAGGTCGATGGCGGTCACCGCCGCGCCTCGCCCCCCACTCGCGGAGACCTCGACCTGGAGGATCGCCCCTTCGGCGCGAGTGCCGGAGGCCGCCATCGCGAACGCCTCGGTCAGCACCTCTCGGTCCAGGTGGCTCCGCCCGCCGAGCGTGACATGCACCGTGGTGATCGCGCCCGCAGGCGAGTCGCCGGCTGCCTCGAGGGCTGCATCGAGGATCTCTGTGGCGAGCGAGTACTCGTGCATCAGCGTCCCGCCTCGGCGAGCACGGTGCCGTCGGGGGCTCGCACCCGGACGATGAGCGGCATCTGGCCCGGGAGACTGTGGGTGGCGCAGGCGAAACACGGGTCGTAGGCGCGGAACGCCATCTCGATCCTGTTGAGGACCCCCTCGGTCACCTCGACTCCGTGCTTGATGAGCCCCTGGGCCGCCTTCTTGATCGACATGCTGATGGGGCCGTGATTGTTGGTGGTCCCGACGATCAGGTTGACCCTCTGCAGGATCCCGCGTTCGTCGGTGACGTAATGGTGGGTGAGGGTTCCGCGCGGCG
>DATECY010000117.1:0-15657 GCA_035286665.1 Acidimicrobiia bacterium | reverse complement strand
GACGACGCCAGCTCAACCTCGGGCTGCGAGGGTTCGAGGCACTGAACGCCCGGAGCTGTAGTCGGAGCCGAATCAAAGGAGCCTTCGGCGGTCGGCGCGGAGCTGCTGTCCGAGCACGCTGTGAGGACCACCAGTAGGCCGAGGGCCACAAGCCGCCGCACCGTTTCCACCTCCCGCACAGAATACGGCGCTCATCAGATACTCCCGGCTGCGTCTGATGACATTCCCGCACGCTGGCTGAGGGAACCGTTTCCTCGCCCGGAGGGGGAGATGGCCCGAAGTGCCGGAGGGGGCAACCCGGCACCGTGTTTGAGGCTGGTGGTTCGAGGTGGGTGGGCTGCCCCCCTCCCGGCTTCGCCGTACTCCCCCCTCCGGGGGGAGAAACGGATCAGGTGACATTCCCGCACGCTGGCCGAGGGGAGGGGTGCACTCCTTGTGAGCCTTTGGACTCACCGACGGGAGTCTGTTTGATCGTTGCGGTGCCTCAGCCAGTCCAGATAGGGGACGGCCTGCTCGAGGTTCCTTATGCCCTGACCCTCGGTGATTCGCAGCGGGCCAGTTCGAAAGTCAATGAAATACTTGTCGAAGCGATTACATGAGTACTCGACGGGAGCGACATCCTGGTATCTGACCACCCACCCGTCGATGCTGGGAGCCTTGATGCCTTTGAGGGTGTTGCGGTGCCAGCCGATGATCCATCTATCCGCCAAGGCGACGCAACCGACGGTGTCCCCCAGGTTGATCGTGAAGAGGACCTCATCGTCCTTGGTCATGTTGGCTTCGAATAGGCGACCCCACAGTTGGGGTTGCGACTCCCAGAGAGCGAGGGTCGGCGCGACGGCCAGTGTCGACCAACAAGCCAACTCCCTGAATGTCCTCGCGGAAACCAGGATTCGCTCGATCGCTGCGGTTGAGGCCGGGTCGGGGGGACATCCGAGGGCAAGGGCGGTGTCGCGGCGAACGCTGCACTTCGCCGACTCGTCGGTCATCACGGCGACGAGGGTTTCACACACTTCATGATCCTTCCGCTTTCCGATCAGGCTCCAGGCGGCAGCGGACCTCGCGGAGTCAGCGGTGTCCTGTGAGACGCGGGCAGCAAGTGCCTCGATCACCTGCGCGCCATCGAAGGGCCTCAGTGCGAGAGAGATGGCTGTGCGGACAGACGGCTCTGGTTCCCCGCCGAGCAGCGCGACCAGGCTGGCGATACCCATGGGGTCGGCCAGATCACCGAGGGCCGACGCTGCCTCCGCTCGGACGCCCTTCTTGCGGTGTGCCAGCGAGTCAATCAGTCCTCGGACGTCGCCATCGTCCTTCTTTCGGCTCACTTCACTCATAGGAACGAGTCTATTGGAGACCGCGTCGGAGTCACCCCCCTCCCCCTCGCTGCGCTCGGGTACTCCCCCCCGGTCTTGACACCTGGAGGAGGGAGAGACGCGCCATGTGTGCTTCCCGCACGCCGGCCGAGGGGAGGGGTGTTTCCCGTGTCGTTCCGCGGTTTCTACTGCGATCGGCTCGTTGTCAAACGGGCTTCAGATCGGTCGGTGGCGCCCGGGGACCGAGAGACTCCGACACTCCGTAATTGGACCATCTAGTGTTGCGCCGGACTCCGATCTGCTTCGTTGCGCGGGGTGAAGATGTGAAGTAAGGCGCGACGGGCTGGGGGCCATTGAGTCCGATGAAGAGGGGGATTCGATGATGCTTCGTCGTCTTGGATTGGTGGTGGGTGGCTCGGGTCCGGCTTCCTCGGGGGGGTACCGCCGTCTCGTCTTGCGGGCTGGGCTGATCCTGGTGCTGGTGGTTGGACTGCTTCCCGTGACTGCCGGTGTGGCGGTGGCGGCCGATGGTGATCTGGTGTGGGCCGACCGAATGGGCGGCACCATCGACGACACTGGCACCGGGGTGGCGGTGGATGGGTCGGGCAACGTGTACACCACCGGCTACTTCCGGGGGACGGCGGATTTCGATCCGGGTGACGGCACCTTCGACCTGACCTCGGCGGGCAGTTACGACGTGTTCGTCTCCAAGTTGGATGCCGCCGGCAACCTGGTGTGGGCCCGCCGACTGGGCGGCACCAGCGACGACTACGGCTATGGGGTGGCGGTGGATGGGTCGGGCAACGTCTACACCACCGGCTTCTTCTCGGGGACGGCGGACTTCGATCCGGGTGCCGACCCCTTCGACCTGACCTCGGCGGGCAGTTACGACGTGTTCGTCTCCAAGTTGGATGCCGCCGGCAATCTGGTGTGGGCCCGCCAACTGGGCGGCACCAGTCTCGAATTTGCCTATGGGGTGGCGGTGGACGGGTCGGGCAACGTGTACACCACCGGGTTCTTCGTGGGGACGGCGGATTTCGATCCGGGTGCCGATCCCTCCAACCTGACCTCGGCGGGCGGCGCCGACGTGTTCGTCTCCAAGTTGGACTCCACCGGCAACTTTGCGTGGGCCCGCCAACTGGGTGGCACCGTCGACGACTCTGGCTATGGGGTGGCGGTGGATGGGTCGGGCAACGTGTACACCACCGGCTACTTCCGGGACACGGCGGATTTCGATCCGGGTGCCGACCCCTTCAATCTGACCTCGGTCGACGGCCCCGACGTGTTCGTCTCCAAGTTGGATTCCGCCGGCAACCTGGGGTGGGCCCGCCGACTGGGCGGCACCAGCGACGACGTTGGCAGGGGGGTGGCGGTGGATGGGTCGGGCAACGTGTACACCGTCGGCTACTTCTCGGGGACGGCGGATTTCGATCCGGGTGCCGCCCTGACCTCGGCAGGCGGCTCCGACGTGTTCGTCTCCAAGTTGGATTCCGCCGGCAACCGGGTGTGGGGCCGCCGACTGGGCGACACCGGCGGAGACGTTGGCTATGGGGTGGCGGTGGATGGGTCGGGCAACGTCTACACCACCGGTAACTTCTCGGGGACGGCGGACTTCGATCCCGGTGACGGCACCTCCAACCTGACCTCGGCGGGCAGCGCCGACGTGTTCGTCTCCAAGTTGGACTCCGCCGGCAACCTGGGGTGGGCCCGCCAACTGGGCGGCACCGGCGGAGACGTTGGCTTCGGGGTGGCGGTGGATGGGTCGGGCAACGGGTATGTCACCGGTGGCTTCTTGGAGACGGCGGATTTCGATCCGGGTGCCGGCACCTCCAATCTGACCTCGGCGGGCAGCGCCGACGTGTTCGTCTCGAAGCTGAGCGGCGGCGAGGGTGATGGTGACGGACTTGCCGACGGGGTGGACAATTGTCCGCGGGTGGCGAATGCTGATCAGGCGGACCTCGACAGTGACGGCATCGGCGACGCCTGTGACCCCGATACCGACGGCGACGGGTTTGCCGATGGGGTCGACAACTGTCCGTTGCTGGCCAACGCCGATCAGGCGGACCTCGATGGTGATGGTCTGGGTGATGCCTGTGACCCGGATGTCGATGGTGACGGGGTACCCGATGGGGTCGCCAAACCACCCACCGTACCTTCGAGGTGCTTGGGTCGCCAGGCCACGATGATCGGCACCGACGGCCCCGACATGCTGGTGGGAACCCCGGGCGATGACGTGATCATGGGTCTTGGCGGAGACGACGTGATCCGAGGCTACGGCGGCAATGACCGGATCTGTGCCGGGGACGGTAACGACACCGTCCGCGGGGCCCGGGGCCGCGACCGGATCCTCGGCGAAGCCGGCGATGACACTTTGCGAGGCGGTCGGGACCGTGATCAGATCCAGGGTGGTGACGACGACGACACGATCCGCGGTGGCTGGGGCGACGACTCGCTATTCGGTGACGACGGGACGGATGCGATCTTCGGTGGTCGGGGCGTCGACGCCTGCGACGCTGAGACCACGACGGCCTGCGAACTGTCCTGAGAACCCGGGTCGAACACCCGCATTCCCTCGTGTCATTGACGAGCCCCGGCGGAGGGGAGCATTTCCTCCCCCTGCAGGGGGAGGTGGCGGCGAGTCAGCGAGCGGACGGTTGGGGGTGTGTCCGCAGAGACCAAGCACGTGGTCGCACATGGAGGGGGGAGAAACGCGCCATGTGGCGACGGCTGTGGACTGCCCGTCCGAATCGTCATCTCGTGACCGGAGGGACTGCCCCTTGCGGAATGGCCGTGCCGAACCCGGGGCGCGCTAAGAGCGTCCGCGGATAGGCGGACGCTCTTGCGCTGATGTCATTGGCTCTTCGCCTGACGGCTCATCGCGGTGCGGCCCGGGTCCCTGCCCAGGCCGCCGAGGCTCCGCCTATCGGCTGAGCCTCTAACTCCTCGCGGACCACCATCGGTCGAGCAACGAGTACGCCTTCTCCTCGGTGTATGGCCCCTCATCGAGACGGTATTCGAGGAGCATCTCCATCGCTTCGCCCACCGGTGGGCCGGGGGCGATGCCGAGGTGGGCCATCACCTGGTTGCCGTCGATCGGCGGGCGGATCGACTCCAGCTCCTCGCGCTGGGCGAGGTCGGCGATGCGCTCCTCCAACTCGTCGATGTGACGCTGGATGGCTCGGGCCCGCTTCTCGTTGCGGGTGGTGACGTCGCAGCGAACGAGGACGTTGAGGCGGGAGAGCAGCGGTCCGGCGTCGCGCACGTAGCGGCGGACCGCCCTGTCGGTCCACCCCATCTTGAAGGTGTGGGGGCGCATGTGCAGGTAAACGAGGTTGGAGACGTCGTCGACGTCGTCGTTGGAGTACCGCAGTTCGCGCATGCGAGCCCTGGTCATGCGCGCCCCGACCACCTCGTGGTGGTGGAACGTGACGCCGCCGCGATCGATCGACTTCGTCTCCGGTTTGCCCACGTCGTGAAACAGCGCGGCGATGCGGACGATCCGTTCCTGCGGGCACTTCCCGACCACGGCGATGGTGTGGGCGAGCACGTCCTTGTGGTGGTGAATGGGATCTTGTTCCACGGCGAGGGCGGGAAGCTCAGGAAGCACCACCTCGGCGAGGCCCGACTCGACGAAGCCCCAGAGCGCCGCCTCGACGTGCTCCCCTACGAGCATCCGGTCGATCTCGGCCTGGATCCTCTCGGCGCTGACGATTTCGATCCGCCCGGCCATGCGACGAGCCGCGTCGAGGGCCGTGGGGTCGGCGGTGAACCCCAGAGTGGAGACGAAACGGAACAGGCGAAGCATGCGGAGCGGGTCGTCGCCGAAGGAGATCTCGGGATCCAAAGGCGTCCGCAGCACCCCGGCACCGAGATCGATCAGGCCACCGTATGGGTCGATCATCTCCGGTTCGGGGAGCAGCCGCAAGGCGACCGCGTTGACGGTGAAGTCGCGACGCGACAGGTCCGTCTCCAGGTCACGGGAGAACTCGACGACCGGCTTGCGGCTGTCGTCCCGGTACACCTCGCTGCGGAAGGTGGTGATCTCGACGGTCACATCATCGAGACGTCCCGCCACCGTCCCGAACTCCTTGCCGACGGTGACGACACCAACCGCCCACCCCGACAGGAGTGCGTGGATCTCGTCGGGCGATGCCCCCGTAGCGAAGTCGAACTCGGGCTCGTCGCGCCTCCGGTCCAACAGGGCGTCACGAACACTTCCTCCGACGAGAAACACCTCGTGACCGGCGTCGCGGAAGCGTTCGACCACGCGAATCGGCACACCGTCGGCGCGGAGCAACGGTTCGAGTCGAGGCGGAATCATGCCTCGATGCTAGAGAGGCCTCGTCCTTCGCCGCCGCCGGTGCCTACGCGGCGGAGGTCTTGAGCAATCCGAGTTGCTGGGCGTGCAGCTTGAGGTCCGCCGGGGAGGTGGCGTTCCGCATCGCCTGGTCGAAGGTGATCACACCGCTTCCCGCCAGCCGAAGGATCGACTGGTCGAAGGTCTCCATGCCGTAGTAGGCCCCCTCGGCAATGATCTCGGGAATCTCGTGGGTGACCGTCGGGTCGGTGATGCGATCGGCAACCCGTTCGGTGTTGATGAGCACCTCGACGGCCGGGACTCGCCTGCGGCCATCCGCAGTAGGGATGAGTCGTTGGCTGATGATCGCCCGCAACGAGGCGGCGAGCAGGAGACGCACCTGATTCTGGTGGTCTGCGGGGAAGAACTCGAGGATCCGGTTGATGGTCTCCGCCGCGTCGAGGGTGTGCAACGTGGAGAGCACCAGGTGCCCGGTCTCGGCGGCCTTGAGTGCGGCGTCGATGGTCTCGGCGTCACGCATCTCCCCGATCAAGATGACGTCGGGGTCCTGGCGGAGCACCCGCCGCATGGCCTCGGCGAATCCACCCGTGTCCACCCCCACTTCGCGCTGGCTGATCATCGACATCTTGTCGCGATGCACGATCTCGATCGGGTCCTCGACGGTGATGATGTTCACCCGCCGGGTCGTGTTGATGGCGTCGATGAGCGCCGCCAGGGTGGTCGACTTGCCGGCGCCGGTAGGTCCGGTGACGAGCACCAGGCCGCGCGGTTCCGCCGCCAGCCGGGCGAGCACCGGCGGGAGGCCGAGGGAGGCGAAGTCGCCGGTCGGGGGCCGCAGCGCCCGGATGGCGACGCTCACACAACCCCGCTGGCGATAGGCATTGACCCGGAAACGGGAACCGTCACTCAACCCGTAGGCGAAGTCGGCCTCATTGTTGAGGAGGAAGTCGGCTGCGAGCCGGTCGGGGATGATCGCCGCCAGGTAGGCCTCGACGTCCTTCTCGTGGAGTGGCGACTCCGGGAGCGACACCAACTCACCGGCGACCCGGATCATCGGTGGGATACCCGATTTCAGGTGCAGGTCGGAGGCACCGGCCTCTTGGGTGTCGGCGAGCAGCGCATCGATGGGGGGAAGCGAATTGGCCAGTGATTCCGTCCAGTCGTGACTGCCCCTCGTATCGGCACGACCTTCACCCTGCTTGAACACTGCTCCAATGCAGGGCCGCCTGCACCGCCGAGGTCCTCACCATCTCCATGGCGGCCGGGGGGGAGGTGCCGGTGGGGGCTGGGAAATCTGTGCCGGCAGCACCCCGAATGGTGGATGCCACCGAGGAAACGATCGCGTCGTACTCGTACCCACCCTCGAGGAAGTAGACGACGGGAACGTCGAAACGAGACAGGTGTCGCGCCATTCGCCCGTAATCGTCCGCCTCGAGCACCCAGTCGGCGAGTGGGTCGGCGCGATGGCCGTCGTAGCCGGCGCTGACCAGGACCCAGTCGGGAGCGAACTCACCGACCACCGGGACCACGATCCGTTGGAAGGCGAGTTCGATGGCGTCCCCGGCCGTGCCGGGAGGAAGGGGGACGTTCACCGTCCGCCCGTGACCCTGTCCGTGCCCCACCTCTTCGAGCCACCCGCTCCCGGGATAGAACGGGTACTCGTGGAGCGACACGTACAAGACGTCCGAGCGCGAACCAAAGGTGTCCTGGGTGCCGTCGCCGTGATGCACGTCGTAGTCGACAATCGCCACCCGCGCTCCTTCGATCACCAGTCGCTCGGTGGTGATCGCGATGTTGTTGAAGATGCAGAACCCCAGCGCCCGGGCCCGATGAGCGTGGTGGCCGGGGGGGCGCACCGCCAGGAAGGCCACGGGCGAGGCTCCCGCCTGGATCGCCTCGACCGCGACGAGGCCGGCTCCGGCGGCCCGGCACGCCGCCTCCCACGTGCCCGGTACCGCGCCGGTGTCTGGATCGAGTTCGCCACCGCCCTCGCCGCAGAACTCCTCGATGGCGTCGACGTACGCCGGGTCGTGGACGAGCGCCAGGTCGGCCTTGGTCGCAAACGCCGCCTCTCGTTCGTCGACCTCGCCGCCCCATGAGCGGGCACCGATGAGTGCCGCCTCGATCCGAGCCGGTCGCTCGGGGTGGCCCGCGGAATTGCGGTGAAGGAAGCATGCGGGGTGGCTGATCAACAGCGGCTTCATCGGCACCAACTCTGGCACGTTCACGAAGGACCGGATTCGGGCGAGCCCCCCGCCCCCGATACCATCGCCGGGGTGAGCACACGGGTACGCGTCGAAGGTGTCTGGCCCGAACCGATCACCCTGCGCAAGGGGTGGGCCCGCGCCGAGTCACGCCCCTGGAACGGGGTCGTCCCGATGGCCCACCTTCGGCTTTGTCGCGGCGGCGGCCCCTCCTTCATCGACGACTGTGTCGATGCCCTCGGCGACGTTGGGGTCAGCGGCGTGCTCTCGCCTCCTCTCCCCCGGGCCGCACAGAAGTCGTGGTGTGACGCCTCCTTCGTGCACCACGCCGACCTCGCACTCCTTCGTCGCGAACTCGACCACATCCCGCCGCCCGGTCACCTGGTGACCCCCGGAGGAGATGCCGACATCGACGAGGCGCTGCGCATCGACGCCGCGGCCTTCGACGACTTCTGGCAGTTCGACCGGTGGGCGCTTCGCGAAGCGATGGCGGCAACACCGCGATCGATCTTCCAGGTGGTCCGCAACTCCACCGGTGGGCTCGCCGGCTTCGCTCTGAGCGGCGTGGGGACGACCATCGCATACCTGCAGCGGCTCGCGGTCGACCCGGCCGCGCAGGGAATCGGCATCGGCCGGTCCCTGGTCCGTTCTTCGGCGCGGTGGGCGAAACGCGAAGGCGCCCATGCGCTCATGCTCAACACCCAGGTCGGCAACGAGGCAGCCATCGGTCTCTACGAGTCGGAAGGCTTCTCGGTCCTCAGCGAGCCCCTGGCGGTGCTGAAGCGCGCCGTATAGATCGGAGGCGTGTCCGATGGTCTCGGCATCGAAGACTCCAGGCTCGACCTGTCGTCCGTCCCGGCATGATCGGGAGCGGACAGCGGGTATCGTCTTGTCGTGATCCGCATCGTCACCGACTCGTCGTGTGATCTTCCCGACGGCCTCGTCGAGCAACACCGCATCACCATCGTTCCGCTGACCATTCGATTCGGTGACGATGACTACGTCGATCGGGAGGAACTGTCGACCGACCGGTTCTGGGAACTGCTCGTCGCCGGCGAGGGGCTGCCCGAGACGGCAGCTCCTTCGATCGGTCGTTTTCAGGAGGCGTTCGGCCGCCTCTCGTCAGAAGGTGCCGACGGGATCGTGGTGATCTGCCTGTCATCGGCGATCAGCGCCACGCACCAGGCGGCGGTCCTCGCCGTTGAGCAGTACGGCGGCGGCATCCCCATTCGCGTCGTCGACAGCGGGCTGGTCTCGGGCGCCCTCGGCTTGGTGGTGCTCGCCGCCGCCTCGGCGGCGGAATCGGCAGGATCGATCGACGCAGTCGAGGGGGTCGCCCGCGACGCGGCCGCTTCGACCAACTTGCTCGCCACACTCGACACCCTCGAGTACCTCAAACGGGGAGGCAGGATCGGTTCCGCCGCCGCCTTCTTCGGCAACCTCCTCGACGTCAAGCCGCTCATCTCCTTCCAAGACGGGGCGGTCCACGCCGCCGGCCGGGTACGGACCCGACGCAAGGCCGTCGCTGCCATCGTGGAGCGGGTCGCGGAGATGCGGGGAACACTCGCCGACCTGGCGATCATCCACTCCGACGCTGCCGACCTCGCCGAATTCACCACCGCCCTCGCCGAGGTCCACGAGGGGACCCCGGTGGTCATGCGCCTCGGCCCGGTGGTGGGCACCCACGCCGGGCCCGGCGTGGTCGGCGTGGTGTATCGGGAGAAGCAGCGGTAACGACGGGCGGACGGCACGTCGACGCGTGGACAAGCGTCCCTCCCCGGCAGCGATCCGCTGGGGCGCCGTTCGTGCCGTTCATCAGGGGGTCTCCCGGACAGGTCAGGGGTCCCGAGGGGCCAGCTAGGTCACCCTCGGGCGATTGGCCCGCTTCCTGACATTGTCCTGGGACCCACATCTGAGGTCAGGTTTCACGATGTCCGGGCCAACTGGAAGAACCGGCGGGCGATCAGGATGAACCACACCCACAGGATCACACCCGAGAACGCCGAGAGGGCCAAACCGACCGCTGGCACATACAACCCGAAGCCGAGGGCGTTTCCCCCGATCATCAGGTAGCCGATCCTTCTGCTGAAGATGGTGGTCCGGAGCATCACCGCTCCAATGGTGATGCCGGCGGTCTGAGCCAGGATGTAGTTGATGTGGAAGGCGGTCCCCTGGAAGGTAGTCAGCATCGCCTCCCCCGCTCCAAGGAGCGCCGAGCGATCCACCTCGGTTGCTGCTTCTGCGTACCGGTTGCTGAGGGAGAGCATCTCAACCGACGGATTGGAGGCGAAGAAGGCCGCCACACCGACGAGGAACATGGCCACTGCTAGCGCCATGAACGACGGACTAAACCGTCTCAGGCAAACATAGAGAGCGATCATGATCGGGATCATGAGGATGTTGATAACCACGAACGGGAGATCGAGACTCATGAGCCCGAGGAGCCGGCTGTCCTGGAACACTGAGAACCAATCCTCGGCGGTTCCGTCATACGGTGGAGGCCAGATGGCAAACACCGCTATGGCAACCGGGGTTAGCGCCGCGGCGGTCAGGGCAGCGGCCCCGGCAATCCTGAAGAGAGGCTTCCACCGGGACTCTGCCGCTTCGCCATCGACGGTCTGAGCTAGCTTCGGTTCAGGTCGCTTGTCGTGTGGGCCCATGATGTGCTCCCTGCCGTGTGGTCGACACGGTTGCGATAACGGCGACCGGCAAGACGAAGATACCGATGGTCATGGCACCCAATAGCGCAAGGGTGTACAGCGCTCCGATCATGCCCCACACTCCAAAACCACAACAGATCCGAGCGGGTCTGGGCTTACGAGCGGACCGCTCGCAGTGGATTCGGTCATCCGACCACTCTATCTGGAGCGGTAAGCGCCGACCCACGCAGTTGTCGGACGTCAGACCGCGGCGAGCTCGTGACCGTGAATACGATCGATGGGCTGGAGAAGTGCTGACAGGGGACCCGAGGGACTCCTGCCGTCACCTGGTCGCCATTTCCTGCCGTGCCCGGGTTCGAAACAGCTCGCGTGGTCCCGGATCGGCGGCGCCCGCCGAGGACTTCCGATGGGTCGGATTTCCGGTCAGTCCGAGGAACGTGCCGTGTGTCTCGCCTACCCACATGTGACGATTGGCACCCCTGTACTCGCACACAGGGCTTCGTCCTAGAGGTGCTGGACGACGAACGCCTCGCCTCCTCCGAAGCGCTCCGGGGTGGCGGGCAATCCGAGGCCCGCTTCAGGTACCAGACAGGACCCCGGATCACGGCGAAGCCCATCGGGTTCGCAGGCTCAGCCGTGGATGGCGTCGAGAGTGATGCGCCGGGCGTTGATGCGCACGATGACCCGGGTCTCCCGCTCCCGTTGCTCGTCCGGATAGACGTACCCGTAGTACCGCGGGTGCGTGGTGTACTTCCGGGTCAGGGTGTCGACATGGTCGATGGCGTCATCGGTGATGAGTTGTGCGTCGCCGCGGATCTGGATGAAACGACCGGTGTTCTCCGGGTCGATGACAAGCAGGCTCACCCGTGGGTTGGCCAGGAGGTTGCGCCCCTTCTGACGCTGCAGGGTGGTGTTGACCAGGGCACGCTCGCCGTCGCAATCCACCCACACCAGGCTCGACTGCGGTGAGCCGTCATCGCCCATCGTGGTGAGAACCCCGTGGATCGGGCGGGTGAGGAGGTCGAGGTGCGAAGCCGGGACGACGACCGCGTCCGCCATTACGAGGCGTCGCCGGTGGCGTCGAGGGCGACCACGTGGGTGGGGAGGATGAGGCACAGGATCGGGATCTCGGTGGCGGCGAATCGGGCGGGGATAGTGTCGCCGAAGTACCGCATCGGGCGACCGGCGTACCTCGAGGCCAAGGCGTCGAGATGCTCCGCCGCCCCGCTGCGAGTCATCGTGATCACGGTGCCCCGCACCTCGAGGTAACGCAGCGGGCGCTTTGGGTCATAACCGAGCAGGGCGACCCGGGGATCGCGGCGCATGTTGCGCTCCTTGGCGAAGCCCTGCATGGTGTTCACTCGAACGTACTCTCCATCGAAGTCGCACCAGACGGCCGAGGTCTGTGGGTAGCCATCAGCCTGGATGGTGGTCAGCGCCGCCACCGGTGGACAGTCCACGAGGTCGAGGTGAGACGCCGGGATCTCGTGCCCGGCGTGACCCCCGATGAGACCGATGACCACTGCCTCAGCCGATCCGGTCGGCGAACGCCCCCACCTGTTCCTGCCAGCCGTCCGCCAGCGGTCCTTTGGGGCCGGTGACGAGGATGCGGTCCACGGCGACCTCGACCAATCCCTTCGCCTGCAGCAACTCCCGCATGATCGGCCGAACCCGCTGGCGCTCGCTCTCCAACGGCTGGCCGGTGGTCTTGTCGATGGCGGCCATCTCGGTGGTGAGGATGGCGTAGCGCGTCCCCTTGGGAAGCTCCACCCGCTCGAGGAAGCGGCGCATCCCGCGAATGGGACGGCCCAGGCGACCGGGTGAGCTGAACACGTAGAGATCTGCGGCAGGCATCGCTGCCGGCCGCACGTCCTTGACGTGGTGAACGTTCACGGTCGCGCCCCGCTCGGCCATCCGGCGTCTGAACTCCTCGGCGACCCGGGCGCCGTCACCAAACTTTGAGGCGTGCAGGTATTCGATCAGCATGCGAACTCCTCATCTCCGATCCGGCCACCCAGGGTGCGCTGAGAATGGGCCGGATGCCAGGGGCGAAGGCCCCGGCGACGCTAACTTCTCGTCCCGTGGAACCCCTGAAACTTCCCGCGCTGCCTTCGGTGTTCGAGCCGACGCGGGCAACCCTGCATGCCTATGCATTGGTCGTCGGTGCCGTTCCCCGGGCGCACGCCCAGCCGCTGCCGCACTGGTGGCACCTCGGGATGCTGCTGTATCCCGAGGGTCTCGTCACCGCTCCGATTCCGCTGCCGGGGGGTGCCACGCTGCGGCTGAGTCTCGATCTGGTGCGCCATGAGATCGTCGCCGCGGTGGGCGATGAGGTGGTGGAGCGTCTCGACATGCGCCGGGGACGCTCGGCGACTGAATTGGCTGCCGAGCTGTTCTCGGTGACGGCGGGCTTGGGGCTTGCCGACGACTACGACCGGCTCAAGTTCGAAAACGACGATCCCCGTCCCTATGACCCGGAGGCGGCCGGGGCGTACCTCGCCGCCTTCACCGCCGCCGAGGCGGTCCTGGCGCGGCACCGCTCCTGGTTGAACGGCCGCGACTCATGGAACGGCCGGGCCGCAGGAAGCGGCCTTAGCGCCATCCATGTTTGGCCGCACCACTTCGATATGTCCTTCGAGTGGTACGGTGACCGTGTGGTCGTGATCGACGGCGAGTCCTCCCCGTCGCAACTCAACCTCGGGTTCGACCCCGCCCGGGAGCCGTACTTCTACTCGAACCCCTGGCCACTCGAACCATCGTTGGTCGGCTCGCTGCTACCCCACGGGGCGATGTGGCACACCGAGGGGTGGCAGGGAACCATGCTCCCCTACGAGACGGTGCGGCGCGGCAACCCGGTCGTGATGGTCACCGACTTCGCTCGCGCGGTGTTCGAGTTGGCCGAGCCGACGCTCTAGACGGGGACCTTGGCGTCGGCGGGCAGGATCCCCTGTTCACGCAGCCACGGCACGGTGGCCGCCACCCCGGCGGCGACGTCGTGCTTCGGTGTCCACCCGAGGACGGTGCGGGCCTTGTCCATCTTGTAGCTGACGGTCTTGTTGATCATCCGCATGTTCCTGGGCAGATGGCGGCCGTAGGTGTTCTTCTTCTGAAACGGCACGATCACTGCACCGATGGTGGCGACGAGTCCTACGGGAATGCCAAGCCAGGATTCATTTCCGACGAGGCGGCCGTAGGCGTGCAAGTACTGCTTCACCGTTGGCGAGGGATCGACGGCGCAGTTGAACACCTCGCCGACGGCCTTGGGATGAGTGGCCACGGTGACCATGAGGTCGACGAGATCGTCGACGAACACGACGGCCTGCGAACCTTTGCCATTGCCGATCATCTTGATGGGCCGCTTCAGTGCCCGCTTCATGAACGTGCCGGAGAAGTAGCGGCTCCCCGGACCGAACACGCCGGCGGGACGGATGGCCACCGCCGCCATGCCCGTCTCCTGGGCGATGCGCATCACGGCCTGTTCGCCCAGGGCCTTCGATTGTGAGTAGGCCTCGGGCTTGGGGTGAATCGGGTAGGCCTCGGTGATGTCGCCCTCGGCGTACCCGTAGACCGCCACCGAGGACACGTGGACGAAGCGGCGCACCTTGGCCGCGGCGGCGGCGCGGGCGAGCACCTCGGTTCCGTGGTGATTGACGCGGTGATAGGCGTCGACGTCGTTGCCCTCGAGCACGCCCGCGGTGTGGAACACCACCTCGATGCCCTGCATCGCCCTCTTGGCCACCTCGGGGTCGGTGATGTCGCCGACGATCGCATCGATCCCGCTACCGAGTGCGGCGACGCGTTCTGCGGAGGTGTCGAGGACTCGAATCGACCCCGCCCCGTCGGCGCGCAGCCGCGCCACCATCCGGGTACCCACCAGTCCCGAACCGGTCACCAAGACCAGGGCACCCTGCAACTCCCCAGGCATCTCCGCTTCCCCTTTGATCATGTGGTCGCGGGAGACAACGCTAGGCGTGCGGCGAGGGGTCCCCGCCGGGGTCAGGCGGCCGGGTCAGGCGGCGGTGTCGGTTCCGGGAGACCGCGGTTGAGTTCCCGGCGCAGCCCTTTCCAGTCGGGGAGATGGCGATTCATGAGCCGCTGAAAGGCTCGGCCGTGACCGGCCTCGATGAGGTGCACCATCTCGTGCACCACCACGTACTCCAGATACTCCGCCGGGTGGGCGGCGAGTTCGAGGTTGAGGGTGATCCTCTTCCTTTCGGGGCTTGCCGACCCCCAGCGACTGGTCATCCGGCGAACCGTGCAGGCGGTCACCCGGACCCCGATCGGCGACGACCAGTGGGCGATGAGGTGCTCGGCTTCCCCGGCCACCTGGCGTCGCAGCCAGGCGTCGAGGGCGCGCCGCCTCACCGGCTCGGCCGAACCGGGAGGAACCCGCACGCTGATCGTGGCGTTCCCCAGGGCCACCACGCGGCTCCGGCTTCCCGATTCCACCACCGAGATGCGGTGCGGTTCTCCCCACACCGGGATCACGGCCCCATCGGTCACCGCGACCGGAACCTCGCGGCGGAGACGGTCGCGATGCCGGTCGATCCACTGGCGTCGCGAGGCGACAAACGCCGCGATCTCGGCATCGCTCGTGCGGTGTGGCGCCGACACCCGCACCCGGCCCTCGGGGTGAATGCTCAGGTTGAGGTGACGCACCCGCTTGCGGGTGACCTCGACGGCGAGGTCGTCGACGGCGAGCAGGGAGGTCATAGGGCGAGGGTAGGGGACCCGGGCGCGGGGACCTGGCACCCTCCTGGCGTCGGGGCGGCCTGCGCCGACCGGCGCAATCTCAGCCGATCGGAACCTCGCAAACGGCGGCGCCCGACTCGAGCTGCACCGTGAACGGCGCCGCGATTGGGGCTTCTACCGGCGGAAACGCGAACGTGCCGTCGGCTCCGACGGGGAGCGAACCCAGGGGGTAGATCATGGCGTCGGGTGCGTGCACCGAGAGGTCCACGGTCGCTCCCTCGGCGGCATCGTCGAGGCGACCCGAGGCGGTGACGATGCCATCACTGTGGCTCACGCGGCACTCGGCGAAGAAGGCGCTTGTGGTCGGTCCCTCCGGAGTCGGGTCGCTGTCCCAGGCCGGGTATCCGGCCACGAGTGTCCGTGCCGCCGCCAACTGCGGCGCGGTGGCTCCGGCGACATCAGACGGATAG
>DATECY010000116.1:0-36016 GCA_035286665.1 Acidimicrobiia bacterium | reverse complement strand
GGGGGGAGGGCAAGACCCCGGAAGAAGCGTCGGCGCGGGTCTTGTGCGCATCGGTCGGGAGGCGAGGGGTGTCGTCCTGCGTCTCCTGGCGCGCTCGCGACGCGGTAACTTCCACCCCCAATGGATCCCACGTTGTCGGAGTCGGCGATCTCCGCCTATTCCGCCCGGCTCGATGCCGCCCCCGACGCCATGTCGGCGTTTCCGGGGGAGAGCGGCGCCCGTCAGCCGGTACACACGGTCTACGGCGGTGCGCAGATCTTCCGGTCGGACACGGCAAGCCGCCTGGGGGCACTCGCCCTGGCGGCGGTCGACCAGTACGCCCCCGATGCGGCAACGCTGGCGGCGGCGCTGGGCCGTGATCCGGCCGATCCGATCGTCGCCGCCTCATACCCGCGGGTGATCGAGAAGCTTCAGCGAGAACCGGTCGAGGACTTCCGGATCGACTTCGAGGATGGCTTCGGCATCCGTCCCGACGACGAGGAGGACCGGACCGCCCTCGGGGCCGCCGACGAGGTGTTCGCCGGGATGGAGCAGGGGACGCTCCCGCCGTTCATCGGGATCAGGATCAAGCAGCTGAGCCCCGAGCTGCGGCACCGGGCTCTCCGTACGCTCGATCTCTTCGTCACCCGGCTGGTGACTCGCTCTGACGGCCGTCTCCCCGATCACTTCCACGTGACCCTGCCGAAGGTCGTCTCGATCGAACAGGCCGCGGTATTCGGCGAGGTGCTCGGATTGATGGAGGATCGTCTCGGCCTCGCCGAGGGGGCGATGAAGGCGGAGTTGATGATCGAGATCACCCGCTCGATCTTCGACGAGGAGGGTCGGGTGAACGTTGCCCGGTTGGTGCGAGCGGTCGGCCCCCGGTGCATCGCCGCCCACTTCGGCACCTACGACTACACGGCGTCGTGCCAGATCACCGCGGCATATCAGGGGATGACCCACCCATCATGCGACTTCGCCCGAAACGTCATGCAGGTGGCGCTCGCCGGAACCGGCGTGTGGCTGTCCGACGGTGCCACCAACGTCATGCCGGTGCCGATCCACAAGGGCGACGGCCTTTCCGCCACCCAGATCGCGGCGAATCGAACCGCGGTCCACCACGCGTGGAAACTCCACTTCGACGACGTCCGCCATTCGCTGGTCCACGGCTTCTACCAGGGATGGGACCTCCATCCCGCGCAGTTGGTCACAAGGTACGCGGCGGCACACACCTTCTTCCTGGAGAGCATGGACCCCGCCGCCGACCGCCTGCACAACTTCGTCGAGAAGGCCACCCAGGCGACGCTCGTCGGCGACGTGTTCGACGACGCCGCCACCGGCCAGGGGTTGCTCAACTTCTTCGCCCGCGCCATCAACAGCGGGGCGATAACCGAGTCCGACGCGGCGGCGCGCACGGGGGTCACTCCCGAGGAACTCCGGGACCGCTCCTTCCTCAAGATCCTGGCCAATCGGCGCGGGGTCTGACCGGGGCATTTCGGCCGTTCGCCCCTGTCTGCCGCGGGGGTTGGGTGGGAGCATCAGCAGGTGAGCGCGCTTCGGCGTCGGCTGGTGCGGATCTGCGCACTGACCGGTGCCCTCGTCGCGATGCTGATCGTCCCGGCCGGGGTGGCCCTCGCCGCCGACGACTCCGCTCCTTCGATCGCGATCGACGAACCATGGTTCTCGGTCGGCGACGACGGCGTCACCCGGGTCGTGCTGTGGTTCGCCTACTCATCCACCTGTTCGCACTGCCAGGCGGCGGCGCCGTGGGTGACGAGCCTCGACGAGCTCGGGTGGGTGGAGACGCGCTGGCTGCAGATGAACGGCGAGGACCAGGCGCCGGGACAACTCGCCGTGGAGCTGGCCGCCTCGATCGGCGGCGACATCCGGTACGTGCCCACCTTCATGTATTGCGGGGTTCTCGAGTCCGGGTTCGATCAGCCCGAGACCACCGGCGTGATCCTGCAATCGCATCTCGAAGCCTGCCGGGATGCCGTGCTTGAAGGCGGGGCGGTGGTGCCGCCGGTCACCCCACCGGCCGAGGGCCACGACGAACTTGGTGACGTCGTCGGCGGCGGCGTGCTGGCGGTGCTGATCGCCAGCCTCGTGACCGCTCCGATCCTGGCTCTGCGCAGACGCCTTCATCGCGGCCCGTTGTCGCTGGTGTTCCTGCTCGGCCTGGTCGGCGCCGGCATCGCCGCCTATCTCACCCATGTCGAGACCACCGGCACCGAGGCGGTGTGCGGGCCGGTCGGGAACTGCAACGTCGTGCAGCAGAGCGGCTGGGCGCGGTTGTTCGGGGTGATCCCGGTGGGCGTGATCGGCCTGATCGGCTTCGGGACCGTCCTCGCCTTGTTGGTGATCGTGGTGGTGGGTCGGCCGTCGGTGTCGGACTGGGCCCGTACCGCCCTCGGAGTCGGAGCCGTCGCCGGCGTGGCGTTCTCGGTCTACCTGACGATCCTCGAGCTGTTCGTCATCCGCGCCGTCTGTGCCTGGTGCCTCACCTCGGCGCTCATCGCCGCCGGCCTCATGTGGGTGACGATCGGCCCGGCCGCCGACGCCTGGCGCCGGGTTCGGGATCGGGGTCTGCCTGGGACGGCGGCGCACCCCGTCGTCTCCTGACATCCGACCACGACAGACCCCAGATTCTGTCGTCTGTCGTCTGTCGTCTGTCGTCTCAGCCCCCCTTGGCCCAGGCGACCACGAGGGCGCGCTCCTCGTCGGTCATCCCGGTGAGGTTGTTGAGGGGCATGAAACCCGACTCCACGAATTCGGCGACGGCATCGGCGCGGGCTGAGAATTGGTCGCGCCTGTCGAAGATGATCCCCTTGGGGGCCGAAGTGAACCCCGGTTGGGAGGGTGTCGACGAGTGGCAGGGGACGCACCGAGCCTCGACCACCGCCCACACCTGGTCGGTGACGACGAGGCTCGAGGTTCGGGGCACGGTCACGAATGCCAGGGCGATCATCGCCACGACGGCCGCGGGGAGGATCCACACGTTGCGCCGCCCCTGGCCGCGCAGGTTGAACCAGTGGCGCACGAAGGCGCCGGTGAGCGACAAGGCCGCGAGCAGCGCCCAATTCCATGAGGACCCGAACGTGGACGGGAAGTGGTTGCTCACCATGATGAACACCACGGGGAGCGTCAAGTAGTTGTTGTGCAGCGACCTCCGGGCCGCATCCCGTCCTGGGCCCGGATCGGGGGTCTCACCACGCCTCATCGCATCGACCATCATCCGCTGTGAGGGGATGATCACCCCGAAGACGTTGGCCGCCATGATCGTGCCGATCAACGCCCCGGTCTGGACGTACGCGGCGCGGCCGGTGAGGATCTGCGAGTACCCGAAGGCGGCAGCGGTGACCAGGGCGAAGCCGACGGCGGCGAACCATGCCGGGTGCTCCGCCAGAGGGGTGCGGCTCAGAGCGTCGTAGAAGAACCAACCGACGATCAACGACCCGACACCGATGGCGACGAGCGCCCACCTCGCCAGATCCACCTTCGAGGGGTCCACCGACAGACCCAGTGGCCCGAGGTAATAGACGATGAACAGCAGGGTGAAGCCGCTCACCCAGGTGGAGTACGCCTCCCACTTGAACCAGTGCAGTGTGGTCGGCAGGCGTTCGGGGGCCACCTCGTAGCGGACCACTCGATAGAAGCCGCCTGCGTGAACCGTCCACAGTTCGCCGTCGATGCCCGACTCGGGGTGCTCGGGTGGGCGGACGTGGTTGTTCAGCCAGTTGAAGTAGAACGACGTGCCGATCCAGGCGATGCCGGCGACCACGTGGATCCATCGGAAGCCGAGGTTCAGCCACTCCTGGAGATGGAGGTCGATCATGCCTACCGCCTAGGACCCTCGGTACGTCGTGTACCCGAAGGGACTGAGCAGGAGCGGGACGTGGTAGTGGCCGGCCCGGTCGGTGACCAGGAAGACGATCTCGATCACCGGGTAGAAGGTGTCCGGTCCGAAATGGGAGGCGGTGTCGAACATCAGCTTGTAGATCCCGGTGTCGGCCACCTCGGCGAGGGCGGCGACCCGACCGTCGGCATCGGTCGACCCGGCGGCGACGCGCTCCCACCCGCCGTCGACGAACGCCTCGAGGTGCACCGGAACCCCCGACGCCGGCGCCCCGGCGGCGGTGTCGAGGACGTGGGTGGAGATGGTGGCTATCTCGTGCTCTCCCGACGTGGGCTGCCTGCGTCGAAACGGACGGCAGCATGCAGCATGCAGCCTGCAGGCGCGCCGGGGACTGAACCTGGTGTCCGATGTCTGCTGTCTGGCATCTGTCCCTCAGCCTATCCCCACGAGCCTTCGCAGCCGGAGATCGGTGATCTCGGCCTGTTCGGCCGCGGCAATGCGTAGTTCGGATTCGGGTTCGTTCTCGATCCGGATGCGGCACTCTTCGATGATCTCGTCGGCCGTCTTTCCGGTGGCGAAGACGAGGAACCGGTACCCGAATCGCTCTTCATAGCGCCGGTTCCACTCGGCGAGCGTGCCGAGGACCTCTCGAGCGGCGGACATCGCCGTGGCTTGCTCGGCCCGGGACCAGCGCTCGTTGCGTCCGATGATCCCTTCACCGATCCGGGGGTGTGCGGAGAACGCCTCGAGCCAATCGTCGGGTGTCAGGCCCCGCCAAACGCGTTCCGCAGCAGCGGTCAGGTCGTCGCCATCGCCGAAGGGACGGAGTGAGATCATGGTGTCGGCCCACCCGTTCGAGGCGCAGCACGACAGCAGCGCGGCGCGGGCCTCGTCGGCCGGGGCGGCGTTCAGGCCGGCGAGGTCCATGGCTCGTTGCTCGTGCCCCATGCTCTGAACCGGGCGACGCCACCGTCGGGGTAGATGTTGATGCGCAGGTGGGTGAGCGTCCCGGCCTCGAGTCCCCCGAAGGTGTGGCGGTGGTCGGGAGTGACGGGCTGCTCCCGGACAACGGGTGTCCACGCCGCCAGTCGCAGTGTCCCGATCGCGGCTCCCGCCGCGTCGATCCCCTCGATGGCGCACGACCCTGGAGCGTTGCCCTTGAAATGGGTCGTGTCGAACTCGATTCGCGACACCGCTCCCCGGCCGGCGAGGCGGATGACCACCCAGTCGTTCCCCGGCCCGCGTCGGCGCCGGGTCTCCCACCCGTCCCACATCCCCTTGGCACGCCCGGGTACGAGCATCCGGTTCGGCGACGAGTAGTGCCGGTCTGAGCAGTCGATTGCCCTCGCACCGTTGTGGAGGGCGGCCAGGTCGATCTCGGTGGTTCCGTCGAGCAGACGGTCGGGGGGCACCGGATCACCGAACACCCGCAACCGCGCCACCCCCCCGTCGGGATGGATCACCAGACGGACGTGTGAAGCGCGTCCGATGCCGGCCAGCTCGATCTCATTGCGGGTGTCACCACGGAGTTCACGTTTGGCGACCAACTCGTTCCACCGCGACGGGTCCCGTGCCAGTTCGACGAGGTCGGAGGATCCGGGCAAGTAGATCTCCTCGATGGAGGCGGACTCGGGGAAGTTGCCGGTGAAGTGCGCGGTGTCGATGACGACGCCGCGGATGATGCCGGGAATGCCGAGACGGACGATCGCCCAGTCGTGGCCCGGCTCGCGCCGGCGGCGGGTCTCCCATCCGTCCATCCACTTGCCGTAGGAGGTGAACTTGGCGGGGTCCGAGACGGCGTCCGCGTCTTTGATCAGATTCTCCTTGGGTGCGAAGAACTCGTCGTTGGCGGCGAGCACCTTGCCGCCCAGGCGTTCGGAGGCGAGGTCGACGAGGAGATCGGTGGGTGATTCGGTCATGGGTGCTCCACCAGTTTGCCCGGCCCCGGTCCGCCACGCACGAGCGTGCGCGTCACGACACCCCGAAGGGTTCGGCCGGCGTAGGGAGTGATCTTGTGCCGCTGGGCGAGTCTGTCTGGATCGACGATGAAGGTGGCCTCGGGATCCCAGACCACCAGGTCGGCGGGCTCTCCAGGACGGATCGTCGCCGAGCGCCCCACCAGAGAGCCGGGCCCGGAGCAGAGCCAGCGGGCGACGTCGGCAATGCCGTGCCCGCGCGCCGAGGCCTCGGTCCACACGACGGGGAGGCGCAGTTCGAGTGAACCGATCCCTCCCCACGCGTTGGCGAACCCGTCGGCCTTCAGTGATGCCGGGCAGGGGGAGTGGTCGCTCACCACCATGTCGATCACCCCGGTTGCGAGCGCCTGCCAGAGCGCTTCTCGGTTGGCTGCCTCCCTGATCGGGGGCGCGCACTTGAAATCGAGTCCGCCTTGGGGCACGTCCTCGGCGCACAGCGCGAGATAGTGAGGACAGGTCTCCACGGTGATCGGTAGCCCGTCGGCTCGCGCGGCGGTGAGTGCGGGAACCGCTGCGGCGGCGGAGAGATGTAGCACGTGGGCGGTGCCACCGGTCCGGCGCACCGCAGCAATGAGTGCCTCGATCGCCTCGACCTCCGCTTCCGGAGGGCGAGAGGCGAGGTACGAGGCGTAGTCGGCACCGGGGGGAGGAGCGGCCTCGATCGGTCCGGGAGCCTCGGCATGCACGAGCAGAGGGAGGCCGACCTCGGCCACCGCTTCCAGTGCGGCGTCCAAGTCGCGCAGGGCGATGCAGGGGAACTCGTTCACGCCCGATGGGACGAGGAACACCTTGAACCCGAACACGCCCGCAGCGGCGAGTGCGGCGACGTCTCCGAGGCTTCCCGGGACGATCCCTCCCCAGAATCCCATGTCGACCATCCCCCGTTTCGCCGCCTTCTGTTTGATCCGCAGGGCAGCAACGGTCGTGGTGGGGGGGATCGAGTTGAGGGGCATGTCGACGATGAAGGCGACGCCGCCGGCAGCAGCCGCCGCGGTGGCGGTGGTGAATCCCTCCCATTCGGTGCGTCCCGGATCGTTGACGTGCACGTGGGTGTCGACGAGCGCGGGCATGATCACGAGATCCCCGAGGTCTTCCGCCTCTCCGGTCGGCCCGCCGGGCGTCACCTCGGTGATCACTTCGTCGCCGATCACGACGGTGGCCGGAATCAACGACGTCCCCACGAGCACGCGGCTGCTGGCGATGGCAACGGTCTCAGACACCGATGTCCTCGTCCCACAAGTCGGGGTGGTCGGCGATGAACCGTTCCATGAGGTCGACGCACGCCGAGTCGCCGACGACCGTCACCATCACGCCTCGGGAGCGGAGGTACTCCTCGGGACCCTGGAAGGTCTGGTGCTCGCCGATGACGATGCGCCCGATTCCGTAGAGCAGAGCGGTGCCGCTGCACATGTCGCACGGCGACAACGTCGAGTAGAGGGTCGCCGAGCGATAAGCCGAGCCGGGGAGGCGTCCGGCGCGTTCGATGGCGTCCATCTCGGCGTGGAGGATGGCGCTGCCTTGCTGGACCCGCCGGTTGTGGCCCCGCCCGACGATCTCGTCGCCGATCACCAGCACCGATCCGATGGGGATGCCCCCTTCCTGGAGGCTGGCAACGGCTTGGAGATAGGCGGCATGCAGGTACGGATCGGTCATTCGGTCATTGTGGTCCGAGCCGGGCCGAATCGAGGCCGCTGGGTCAGACCGGAGAGCGGTAGGCCGTGGTGTCCTGGCCGGCTTCGTCCTGGCCGCGGCGCACCACGTCCATGTACTTGGACGAGCCGAGGAGCTGGCGGTCGAGCAGCGCTCCCAGGTGCTCGACGGTGTAGGCAGTGGCATCCTCGAGGTGCACGTCGATGTCGGCCACCTCGTTCACGTACAGGAGGCGGGTCCAGTACGAGTTGACCACGACGGTGAGGAACGATTGCACGACGCTGTTGCGCTCCAGGGTGGCCAACGGGCGCATGTACATGAGCAGCGCGAACAGCACGATTGCCATCACGGCCACGCCTGCGACGACGCCGGCCCGCGCCCAGTCGTAGCCCGCCTCGGGCACGTCGGTGGCGATACGGATTGCGGCGATCATCGCCCCCAGAGCGATCAGGAACACGACGAGGAACAGCCACTTCATGGTGGCGAATGCGAACCGCTGACCGCGCGCCGCCTTGAGAAACTCGTTCTGGTTGTTCTGAAGCATCGTGCGGGCGAACGACTCGATGTCCCCCGTCTGCTCCCACGGGGATTTGGGCGCGTCGACGGCTACCGCGTCGGTGTCCGCGATCTTCTTGGCGTCGCTCTGAGCCATGAGGGGATTCCTCTCGGCCGGCGAACGTGCCGGCACGAGGGAATCTAGTGGGGAGGCCGGAGGGGTGGGACGAAGCAGCCTGCAGCGTGCAGCCTGCAGGCCATGGAGGGCGTTGCTGGTGCCGGCACGATCCCTGTGGGAAGCGGGTGGGCGCGTCAGCCGATGGCCGCGCGGACTCTTGCCGCGGTCTCTTCGAGGCGGGTGGCGGCCTCCGGGTCCACCGGGGGGAAGGGGACGTCGCCCAGGGACCAGGTCGGGATGAGGTGCACGTGGGCGTGGGCGATCTCGTAGCCGACCACGAGCACCACCACCCGGGCGCACCCGGTCGCCGCCTTCAGCGCGGTCGCCACGGTCTGGGATGCGGCCCATACCGCCTGATAGTCCTCGTCGGGGAGGTCGAACAGGTAGTCGACCTCCCGCTTGGGCACCACGAGGGCATGGCCCTCCTGCCGGGGGTTGATGTCGAGGAAGGCGTAGGTGTGCTCGTCCTCGTAGACGCGATGCGAGGGGATGTCGCCGGCGATGATCCTGGTGAAGAGTGATGCCATGGCCGCAATCTTCGCGCACGCCCGACGTCTCCGGCGGTCAGCCGATCTCGACGCCGATGCTTGCAGCCGCCGCCAGGGTGAGCGCGGCCCACCCCGCGGCGACGTCCTGGCTGGCGATCCCGACCGACTTGAAGAAGGTGAGGTCGGCCTCAGAGGTGCGGCCCCGCATCCGGCCCGAGAGGAGATCGGCAAGGGTCCCGGTGGGGGTGACCGATGCCTGCAACAGGTCACCTGCCTCTTCGGCCGCGGCGGCGACGTCGTCCACGAACACCAGGGCTTGCCGCACGAACTCGGGCGGGATTTCGCACATCTCGGGCGTGAAGGCGCCCACCGCGTTGACGTGAGTTCCGGGGCGTACCGCCGCGGGATCGAACAGGGGCGCTCGCGCTGGGGTGGCGGTGGTGACCACGTCGGCGGCGGCGACCGCTTCGGAGGCATCCTCCACCACGGTTGCGCCGATCCGTTCGGCGAGACGGGCGGCATGGCCGGGGTCACGGCTCCAGATCAGGACCTGCGAGATCGGCCGAACCTCCCGGACTGCTGCGATCTGATCGGCCGCCATCGCTCCCGCCCCGAGCATCGCCATCGTCTTGGCGTCGGGCCGGGCGAGGAGGCGAGTGGCAAGGCCGGCACCGGCGCCGGTGCGGATCGCGGTGAGGGTCGGTCCGTCGACCAGTCCGATGCACGCACCATCGGCGTCGAAGACGGCAACGATGCCCGAAGGCTTGCCGGGCACCGTCGAGACGACCTTGACGCCGGTGGCGCTCCCCACCCGCCCCGGCATGAAGAGCGAGACCCCGAGGAGGCTGCGCACCGGCACCTCTCGATCATCCCCGAACGCCAAGGCCATGGCCTCGATGGCGGCGGTCATGGTGAGAGCGGCCCGGGTGGCAGCGGCATCGAGATAGAGCATCGCGAGGGGAAGGTAGTCCCCAGCCCCAGCTTGCAGCTTGCAGCTTGCAGGCGCGCCAGAGGTTGGTCGGGTACGAAAAGGGCCTGGCGCCAATCCCAAGGTCGTGTCGCGATCGTCACCGCCGACGCGCCTGCACGCTGCCTGCTGCCCGCTTCCTGTCTGCCATCATCACGCCGGTGGCGACACCCCTGTCCGAACTGCTGATCTCCGTGCGCGCCGCGGTCCGTGCCGCGTCTGCGCTGTGCCTTGCCGTGGGCGATCCCGAGCGTCTAGAGAAGCGCGGGCAGGAACCGGTGACTCTCGCCGACTACGGGTCTCAGGCGATCATTGTGCGCGCTGCCGCGCTCGGGTTTCCCGAGGACCGGGTGGTTGCCGAAGAGGGGTCGGCCCACCTCTTGGAAGCGGCGGGTGCTGCCGGGGTCGCCGAGATCGTCGACCTGGTGAACGCCGCCCTCGGTGAGCAGTGCTCGGCCGCCGACGTGGTCCGGTGGATCGATCACCGTGGAGGGGCCGGTTCTCGCACGTGGGCTGTCGATCCGATCGACGGCACCAAGGGTTTCCTCCGCGGCGATCAGTTCGCCGTCGCCGTCGGCATCGTGGAAGAGGGTGTGCCTGTTGGCGGAGTGCTCGGCTGCCCGAGGTTCGTCGTGGGCGAGCACACGGGTGTGATGCTCTGGGGTGGTCCGGGAATCGGTGCGTTCATCGAGCCGCTCGCGGGTGGTTCTCCGCAGCCGGTGGCCGTGTCCGGCATCACCGGACCCGATGCAGCCCGGGTGCTGGGAAGCGTGGAGGCGGCACACGGCGACCCTGCCCTCGTGCGCAGAGTGATCGATCGCGCCGGTCTCGGTGGCGGGTGGGTTCGTCTCGACAGCCAGGTGAAGTACGCCGCGGTCGCGGCAGGATTGGCGGAGATCTACATCCGGCCCCGCAGCCGGGAGGACTGGCGCGAGCGGATCTGGGACCATGCCGCCGGGGCGGCGATCGTGGAAGGTGCCGGCGGCCGGGTGACCGACCTCGACGGCGAACTGCTCGACTTCACGGCTGGTCCCACGCTGGAGAACAACCGCGGTGTGCTCGTGACCAATGGCGCGGTGCACGACCTGGTGCTCGGCGCGCTCACCTCCGACTGATCGTCATGCCGGTCGGTTGACGACCCGGGTCGGGCCCGCCCCCTGAGGTCGCCCGATTCACGCACCGCCAACGCGGCGGCGAGGTACCTTTGGGGCCGGCGCGGCGCGGGGCCGTCCGCAACGACGTACCGGGGAGGCAGATCGTGGAGGACATCGACTTTACGCCCGTACAGCACAAGACCTGGGCTGAGCTGTATCGACGCCAGATGCCCAAGATCCGAGCCCACGCCTCGGCTCACTACCTCGCTGGTTTCGATCTCCTCCAGCTACCGGGCGACTCGATCCCCACACTCGAGCATCTGAATTCGAAGATCCCCGCAGCCAGCGGGTGGACCGTGGTCCGCACCGATACTCGTTTCACCGACAGTGATGAGTGGTACCGCTTCTTCGACCGGCACCAGTTTCTCATCACCAACTACATGCGGTCGTGGGGGGAGCTCGACTGGACGCCCGAGCCTGACATGTTCCACGACATCTTCGGGCACCTCCCCTTCTTCATGCTTCCGTACTACGCCGAATTGCAGGAGATGTTCGCCCCCGCCTATCTCGCGGCGCAGACCCAAGAGGAAAAGGACGACATCAAGCGGCTGGCGTGGTACTCGACCGAGTTCGGGATGATCCGCGAGGACGGCGAGTTGAAGGTGTTCGGCACCGGGCTGATGTCCGGCGGTGACGAGTTCACCAATGCCGCCGAGGGCCGGTTGAATTATCACGACTTCACGGTCGCCGACGTCGTCGGGCACGACAAGGTGATGTACGAACAGCACAAGGATCTGTACGTGATCGAGTCGATCGATCAGCTCAAGGCCGAGCTGGCGACCTTCTTCGATCCGATCCTGGAGCGGGCAAAAGAGAGGTAGGCAGGTGTCGCCGACACACGAGGTACTCAACCAACCACCGCCGATCGAGGGGCTGAGCGGCTATCTATCGGACCGCGCGCTGGTCGAAGCGGTGCGGCGCGAGGGTGCCGCCTGGGCCGAGGCCGACCTGACCGCACTCGGGGAGCTGGCGTGGTCGAGCGAAGCCAGGGAGTGGGGGCGGACCGCCGAAGCCAACCCGCCGGTCCTGCGCAGTCACGACCGCTACGGCAACCGCATCGACTTCGTCGAATACCACCCGTCGTATCACCGGCTCATGTCGACCGCGATCCGCAACGGCCTCCACGCAGCAGCGTGGCGGGACGATCGACCGGGCGCGCACGTGGCGCGGTGCGCCAAGACGATCGTGTGGAGCCCGGTCGACTACGGCCACATGTGCCCGCTGTCGATGACCTACGCGGTGGTGGCCGCACTCCGTCACGCACCCGATCTCGCCACCGTGTGGGAACCCCGCCTGGAGTCGCTCGAATATGACCCGTCCCAGGCTCCCGCCGAGACGAAGCGGGGGATCACGGCCGGCATGGCGATGACCGAGAAACAGGGTGGCTCCGACGTCCGAGCCAACACGACGATTGCCCGTCCCACCGCCGACGGTGGCTACCTGATCACGGGGCACAAATGGTTCTGCTCTGCTCCGATGTCCGACGTGTTCCTGGTGCTGGCCCAGGCACCCAGTGGCCTCACCTGTTTCCTCATGCCCCGCTGGCGGCCCGACGGCACCCGCAACGCCATTGCGATCATGCGGCTCAAGGACAAGATGGGTGACCGATCGAACGCCTCGTCGGAGGTGGAATACGACGGCGCTCTCGCATGGCGGGTGGGCGAGGAGGGAAGAGGCGTGGCGACCATCATCGAGATGGTCAACCGCACCCGGCTCGACTGTGCGCTCGGCGCCGCCGCGCAAATGCGTCACGGTGTCGTCGAGGCGGCCCATCACGCCATTCACCGCGAAGCGTTCGGTAAGCAGCTCGTCGAACAACCGCTGATGCGCTCGGTGCTGGCAGACCTCGCCATCGAGTCGGAGGCCGCCACCGCCGCGGCGATGCGCGTCGCCGGCGCCTACGACCGGGGCGAGGATGCGTTCGCCAGACTGGCGACGCCGATCGTGAAGTACTGGCTCACCAAGCGCGTTCCCGGCCATGCCGCCGAGGCGCTGGAGTGCATCGGCGGCACCGGCTACGTCGAGGAGTCGGGGATGCCCCGTCTGTTCCGTCAGAGCCCCCTCAATGGGATCTGGGAAGGTTCGGGAAACGTGATCTGCCTCGACGTGCTGCGGGCAGTCCGGCGCGACCCCACCGCGGTCGAGGCCTTCTTCGCCGAGGTCGCCCTCGCATCGGGCAGCGATGCCCGGTTCGATGGGGCTGCCCGGGATCTACGTGCCGCCGTCGACGATCTCGACGAGAGCGGGGCGCGGCGCTTCGTCGAGCGCGCCGCCGTGTTGCTCCAGGCATCGCTCTTGTTGCGCAATGCGCCCGAACCGGTGGCCGACCTGTTCGTGCGAGCCAGGATTACCGACCCCGGCGTTGCCTACGGAAGCGTGCTCGGCCCGGTGCCGCTCGACGCGGTGCTCGATCGGGCATTGCCGGTCTGATCGGGCGGCCACCGGCGCGGGATCAGGGCTTGTGCGTGATCCCCGCAAATGCGGCGGCGTGGCGGTTGGGTACCCGGGCCTTCAGCCTCGTCCCGTCGGGTCCGTGTTCCTCGGAGATGATCTCGCCGACCCGGTGGAGCAGTGAGACGAGATCACCGCGGTCGAAGGGGATGGTGACGTCGAGGTCGGACCAGCGGGGTGCGAGCCGGGCCTCGACCGCCTCGAGCAGGGCGTCGATGCCGAGTCCGGTCGTTGCCGACACGGCGACCGCCTCGGGATGGAGTGCGAGGAGCCGTTCGACCGCGACCGGCTGCGCAATGTCGATCTTGTTGATCACGAGCAGTTCGGGGAGCTCGTGGGCGCCGATCTCCTGAAGCGTCGCCCGTACCGCAGCGAGTTGCCGTTCGGGATCGTCGGCGGAGGCATCGACGACGTGGAGAAGCAGGTCGGTGTCCACCGCCTCCTCCAGGGTGGAGCGGAACGCCTCGATCAGGTTGTGGGGAAGGTCGCGAACGAATCCGACGGTGTCGGAAATCAGGGTCTCGCGTCCCGCCGGCAACGGGAGACGTCGGACGGTTGCATCGAGTGTCGAGAAGAGGCGGTCCTCGACGAGCACCCCGGCGCCGGTCAGACGATTGAGCAGACTCGACTTGCCGGCATTGGTGTATCCGACCAGGGCCGCCGCCGGCACCTCGGACCGTCTCCGGGCCTTTCGCTGCGTCTCGCGGATCGTCGTCAACTCTTCGAGGGCGTCTTCGAGTTGCGAGATGCGCTTGAGGACGCGGCGGCGATCGGTCTCCAGCTTGGTCTCGCCGGGACCGCGGGTACCGATGCCGGCGCCGAGGCTGCTCATCTCGATGCCGTGGCCGCGCAGACGCGGGAGGCGGTAGCGCAGCATGGCCAACTCGACCTGGGCCCGTCCGGCTCCGCTCGCGGCGTGCTGAGCGAAGATGTCGAGGATCAGTGCCACTCGGTCGACGACGTCGGTTTCGAAGATCTTCTGCAGGTTTCGCTGCTGTACCGGAGAGAGCTCGCCGTCGACGACGACGAGGTCGATGTCGAGCGCCCGTCCCAACGCTGCCAACTCCTCCGCCTTCCCTTTGCCGAGGTAGGTGGCCGGGTCGGGGTGGGCCCGCCGCTGGGTCGCTCGCTCGACCACGTCGGACCCGGCGGTGTCGGTGAGGCGCTCGATCTCGTCGAGAGATGCTTCGACTTCGGTGATCGACCGGCGATCGTCGGCGAGCGCCACGACGAGCGCGCGCTGGCGCTTGACGCCGACGTCGGTGACGGTTGCGGTGAGGCGCTGTCGGTTGCGCCCAACGTGTCGGTCGGACATGAGGTCAAGCGTACCGGTGGTCCGGCGTGTGCCGACGGGCTGGGAAGTGACAAGTGACAAGTCGCAGGTCGCAAGTCGCAAAGAGCGCGTGGCAACCGGATCCCTTGACTGTGGGTGGTTGGGGGTCCACGGTCTCGGAAGTGCACGACTATCGACAACTGGCCGTGTGGAAAAGGGCGCACGCCCTGGTGCTCGCGGTCTATTCGGCCACCCGGCATTTCCCGCGGTCGGAGGAACTCGGGTTGTCCTCGCAGATGCGACGTGCTGCGGCTTCGGTGCCGACCAACCTCGCCGAGGGTGCCGGGTCTAGCACGGATCGAGCTTTCGGCCGCTTCATCGGCTACTCGGTCGCGTCATCCCTCGAACTGGAGTACCAGATCATGTTGGCCAGGGACCTCGCCTACCTGGAGCCCAAGGCCGCAGCGTCGCTGCATCGGGAGTTGGGTGAGATCAGGGGGATGCTTCTGGCTCTCGGCCGGAGTCTCAAACAGCGCTGAACCGGCACCCTGCACCGTCCGACCGGCGACGTGTGTCTTCTGTCTTGCTACTTGCTACTTGCTACTTGCTACTTGCTACTTGCTACTTCGCCTCGTGTCTGACCGCTTCTCCCGTCTGCACGTCCCACAGCGATCGGTAGATCCCGCCGAGCGCGAGGAGTTCCTCATGGGTACCCACCTCGGCGACTCTTCCGGCATCAAGAACGTAGATGCGGTCGGCATGTCGGATGGTGGAGAGCCGGTGTGCGATCACCATCGTCGTGCGGTCGTGGGAGATGCGCTCGAGCGACCGCTGGATCGCCGCCTCCGTCTCGTTGTCGACCGCGGACGTCGCTTCATCCAGAACGAGGATTGGGGGATCGACGAGCACGGCCCTGGCGATGGAGATCCGCTGGCGCTGGCCACCCGAAAGCTTCTGACCGCGCTCGCCGACAATGGTGTCGTATCCCTCGGGGAGGCCGATGATGAATTCGTGAGCCTCGGCGATCTCCGCGGCAGCCTCGATCTCGTCGTCGGTGGCGTCGGGCCTTCCGTAGGCGATGTTCTCCCGGACCGTTCCGTGGAACAGGAACACGTCCTGACTGACGAGGCCGATGGTTCGACGAAGGTCGTGCACCCGAACTTCGCGCACGTCGAGGTGGTCGACCGTGATGCGGCCCTTGTCGACGTCGTAGAAACGCATGAGCAACTTGACGAGTGTGGTCTTGCCCGACCCGGTGGCACCGACGAACGCAGTCGTGTCCCCGGCAGTCGCGACCAGGTCGATGCCGTGGAGCACCGGGTGATCGCTCCGGTAACCAAAGGTGACTTCCTCGAACCGGACGGCCCCCTTCACCTGTTCGTGAGCCAGCCGCACCGAGCCGTCGACGATCGACGGCTCGGTGTCGACCACGTCCAGGATTCGGTTGGTGGAGGCCATTGCCCGCTGGTACAGGTCGAACGTCTCGCCGAGTCGGGTGAGCGGCCAGAGCAGCCGTTGGGTCAGGAAGACCATGACGCTGTATGCGCCCACCTCGAGGCCGCCGTCGATGGCTCGGAACCCACCCCACACGAGGGTCGCGGTGAAGCCAACCAATACCACCACCCGGATCAGCGGAGAGAAAGCACTGGAGAGCCGGATGGCTGCGCGGTTGGCCGACCGATACCGCTCACTCTCGACGCCGATCCGCCGCACCGAGTCGGCCTCGGCGGTGAAGGCCTTGATCGTGGCGATGCCGCCGAGCCGGTTGGACAGCTCGGCGTTCACCCGCGGCCTGGTGGCGAACGGTGGCGTATCGAGGCTCGAGCCTTCGTTGAAATCGGAACGAGCCCCAGAGGATCACCGGAATGGGCATGAAGGCCAGCCAGGCGATGCCGGGAGCCAGGTAGAAGAACACGGCTCCGATCAAGATCACGGTGGTGAGCACCTGGAGCAACTCGTTCGCCCCGCCGTCGAGGAACCGTTCGAGCTGGTTCACGTCGTCGTTGAGCACGGCCATCAGGTCGCCGGTGGCGCGGTCTTCGAAGTAGCGCAACTCGCGTAGCGCCACAACCGGCTCAACGGACGATCGGTTCGCACGACCCACCTCCTCGTCGGCCGGTCGCCGAGCCTAGGCACTCCCGACGCGTCGAAACCCCTGGGTGGGGTCCACCGAAGTCCGGTGGTGACCGCTTTGTCGATCGGGGGAACCTTCCGACGGCGCGGCCTGCGGCACCTGCGTTCCACCGGCGACCAATGTCGAGGGGACATCGAGAGACCTGAGCTGCATCCCCGACATCTGGAACACCGCTCGGCGTTCATCGCGGCTACGCACCGTGGCGGAGTATTCGGTACGATGTTCGGCGTGTCGATGGGAGTCGAACGCGGGGTCCGGGTCGGAGCCGGTTTCGGTGGCGCGCTCAAAGAGCGTCGCCTCGGTGCCGGTATGACCGAGGCCCGTCTCGCCACCGCGCTCGGGGTGCGCCTGTCGGAGGTGCGCGCTTGGGAGCGGGGGAGTGGCGTCCCGGAGGCGCCGATCGTTCGCCGACTCGCCGGACTCCTGCGCCTCGACTCGGTGACGGCGATGGACTGGCTCGAGATGGCCGGAGTGGACCTCGGCGCCACCGCGGGGCGTGAGGTGTCGATCCAATTGCTCAGCGGCGATGCTCCTGCGGATCCATTCGGGGACCATTCGGTCGTCGTGGATCTCACCGAACCGACGCGACTGCCTCGGCTCGTGCCTCCGCTGCCCGCCCCTCCCCGCAAGGTCGTGCCGATGGCTGTGGTGTTTCCCGAACCGGGCAGCCCCGTGTACGTGTACTCCGACTCCGTCGCGGAGCCGATCCAACGGGTACGGCGCACCAACCGGCGCAGATTGGTGGTGACCACCCTCGCCCTGATCGGTCTCGGTCTCGTCCTGTGGTGGGCGTTCGGCGAACTGGGGAGCGGCCTGTCCTCTGTGATCGACCTCCTTCCCGACACCGCCGGCGTGCTCCTGGGTTTCTGACCGCTAGCGTCGAAACTCGTGACCGAACGCCTTCGCATCGTCGTCGGACCACTCGGCGGTTCCGGGATTGCCGAGGCGCTGGCCGCCGTGCCCGGTGTGGAGGCCACCATCGTGCAGAGCCCGGCCGAGATGCCCGAGGCGGTCGTCGGAGCGCCGGTGGTCGTGACGTTTCTTTGGTCGGATTCGTGGATCACCGACTCGCTTCGCTGGGTGCAATCGGTGTCGGCAGGCACCGATCAGTTCCCCACCGAACGGTTCCACCACTCCGGCGTCGTGCTCACCTCGGCGCGGGGCGTCCATGAGGTACAGGTCGCCGAGCACGCCATCGGCCTCCTGCTTGCCATGACCAGGGGGATTGCCGCGGCGGTGCGAGACCAGGCCGAGCACCGGTGGGATCGATCCACCGTGGGCGAGCTCCACGGAATGACGCTCGGGGTGCTCGGCCTGGGGACCATCGGTGAAGGTGTGGCTCGCCGGGCAACCGCGTTCGGGATGCGGGTGATCGGCACCAAGCGACATCCCCCGGGGTACGCGGGTGTGGCCGTCGAGGTGTATCCGCCCGAGCGAACCCTCGACGTCTGTGCCCAGGCCGACGCAGTCGTGATCACCCTCCCCGGCGGATCCGACACGGTGGGGGTGGTAGGTGCGGCAGAATTGGAGGCGCTCCGCGGGGGGTGGCTGGTGAACGTCGGCCGCGGATCGGTGATCGACACTGCGGCGCTGATCTCTGCCATGTCGTCGGGGGTGCTCGCGGGTGCAGCCCTCGACGTCTTCGACGAGGAGCCGCTTCCGGCCGCGTCACCCCTGTGGGATCTCCCCGGTGTCATCATTTCGCCGCACCTGGCCGGCCTGTCGCCACGCTACGGCGAACGCCTTGCCGCGATTTTCGAGAAGAACCTCGCGGCGTACCTGGGCCAGGGGGCGTGGGTCAACCGGGTCTAGGGCGCAGCGTGGCTCGAGCCGCCCGGGAACCCGACCGGCGAGCACCCAGCCGATGCCGGAGCGCCTCCCCCACCGAGTGGGAGAGGCAAGAGGCGCGTCTTTCTCCCCCTCCCACTCGGTGGGAGGGGGTTTGGGGGAGGGCAGCGACCCTGGGGGAGCCTGCCGCGCGGCAAGCTGGTCGAGGGTTGTGCCGGGTGCTGGTAGCTGGAAGCGACGTCTAGCCTCCCTGCCTGTGCGCCGCCTCACCGCCCTCATCGGTCTCGTCCTCGTCGCCTCCGCGTGCGGCGGGAACGACACGCCGGCCGGGTCCGGGTCCTTCCCCGACGGCGCCTTCGCCTTCTCGGCATCGAGCAACCTGGCGGTCGGTACCGAGCGCCTGTTGGTCGCGGTGGCCAACCCCGACGGGTCGCGGCTTGCCTCTCCGACGATTTCGGTCACGATCTCGGTGTGGTTGGAGGGGCGCGAAGACCAGCCGCAGGAGCTTCCCGGCGATTTCACCTGGGCGATCCCCGATGTGAGCGGCCTCTATCGGGCGACGTTCCAGTTCGACCAGGCAGGGCTGTGGGAGGTTCGCGTGACGCCGCAGGACGCCGCCCCGCTTGCCGACTTCACCGTCCAGGTGAACCCCGACGCGACGACGCCGGGTGTCGGCGACCCTGCCCCGCTCTCCAACACCCCGGTGGTCGCCGATCATCCGATCGCCGAGATCAGTTCCGATCCCGATCCCGATCCGCGTTTCTACGAGTTGAGCGTCAAGGATGCGGTGACCTCGGGGAGACCCACCGTGGTGGTGTTCTCGACGCCGAAGTTCTGCCAGACGGCGATCTGCGGTCCAACGCTCGACCGGGTCAAGGAAATCGCCGACGACCACCCCGACGTCAACTTCGTCCACGTCGAGATCTACACGAACCTCGACGACCCGGCCACCCTCGAGCTCGTGCCGGCGGTTGTGGAGTGGGGCCTGCCCAGCGAACCATGGGTGTTCGTGGTCGACGGCTCCGGCATCGTCACCGCTCGATTCGAGGGTGTGGTCACCCCCGAGGAGATTTCGGCTGCACTCGCCGGGTAGGGCCGGAGGTCACGAGAGTTGCGCATCGGCGGGGTCGAATGGTTAGCATCCCGCCGTCAGTTCGGAGGAACGGGAGCCACCGGAGCCGTGATGGGTGAGTCGCGCGTCATTTTCGGATCAAGAAGGCGACGCCGCGTCGTCATCGTCCTGCTGCTCATCGCTGCGGCCTTGTTGCTGGCGGCATGTTCCGGCGGCGATCCGACGAATCTCGCCCGGGTCGTCGACCGAGCGAAACCGCAGAGCACCCTCGATCCGAAGGGTCCCAACGCCGCCAAGATCGACGACCTCTACTTGATGGTGATCATCGTCGCCGCGGCGGTCTTCGTCTTGGTGCAGGGCGCTCTGTTGGTGGCGATCTTCAAGTTCCGTCAGCGCAAGGGCCAGGAGCGCCCGGTCCGCCAGATGCACGGAAACATGCGTCTCGAGTTGGTGTGGACGATCATCCCCGTGGTCATCCTGGCGATCATCGCCGTGCCGACCCTGTCGACTCTGTTCGACCTCCGCTCGGCGCCGGATCCCTCCGAGAATGCCCTCCAGATCGAAGTCACCGGCCACCAGTGGTGGTGGGAGTTCTCGTACCCGGAGTACGGCTTCACAACGGCTGGCGAACTCCACATCCCGGTCGATCGGCCCGTGTATCTCACGATGACCTCCGCCGACGTGATCCACTCGTTCTGGGTGCCGCCGCTGAACGGCAAGCGCGACGTCGTGCCGGGGAGGATCAGCAATCTGCTGCTCCAGGCCGATGATCCGGGGGTTTACACAGGGCAATGCGCCGAGTTCTGCGGCCTCGCTCACGCCGACATGCGCATCCGGCTCTTCGCCGAGACACCGGCCGACTTCGAGTCGTGGGCGCTTGCCCAGGCCCAGCCGGCGGTCATCCCGACCACCGGACCCGCCGCCGCAGGATGGGAGACCTTCTCCACGATATGCATCGCCTGCCACGCCGTCGAAGGGACGAACGCCCAGATCCGCATCGCTCCCGACCTCACCCACCTGGCGTCACGGACCTCGTTCGCCGGGGCGACGATCGACAACACGCCCGAGAACCTCAAGGCGTGGCTGCACGATCCCTCGGCGCTCAAGCCGATGCGGCCGGATCTCAACAAGCCGTCGCAGGGGCGGATCATGGGCATGCCCAACTTCCATCTGACCGATCAGCAGATCGACGACCTCATCGCGCTCCTGGAGACGTTCCAGTGACGACACCGACCCATCACAACCCTCACAAAGGCGTCTGGTCGTGGCTGACCACCACCGACCACAAGCGGATCGGGCTGCTCTACGGGGTGTCCGCCCTGGTGTTCTTCCTGATCGGCGGTAGCGAGGCGCTGCTCATCCGACTCCAGTTGGCCGCCCCCGACGGGACGATCCTGTCCGCAGACGCCTACAACCAGATGTTCACGATGCACGCCACGACGATGGTGTTCCTCGTGATCATGCCTGCGGCGGCCGCGTTCACGAACTACTTCCTTCCCATCCTCATCGGGGCGCGCGACGTCGCCTTCCCCCGCCTCAACGCGCTCTCCTACTGGATCTACATCTTCGGCGGGCTCTTCCTCACGATCTCGTTCTTCGTCGGCGGAGCGCCCGACGGCGGGTGGTTCGGGTATGCCCCGCTGTCCACACAGGTCACCGAGATCGTGCGAATGGATTACTGGGCACTCGGCGTCCAGATACTCGGGTTGGCATCCCTGTTGTCCGCGATCAACTTCATAACGACGATCTTCACGATGCGTGCCCCGGGGATGACCATGATGCGCATGCCGGTGTTTGCCTGGATGGCGCTGGTCGTGGCATTCCTGCTGCTCTTCTCGCTGCCGATGATCGCCGTCGGCCTCTTTGAAGTATTCCTCGACAGAAACCTGGGGACCCTGTTCTTCAACGCGGCTGCGGGCGGCACACCGCTGCTGTGGCAGCACCTGTTCTGGTTGTTCGGGCACCCCGAGGTGTACATCCTCATCCTGCCTGCGATGGGCATCGTGTCCGAGGTGCTGCCGGTCTTCTCCCGCAAGCCGCTCTTCGGCCGCTCGTTCGTGATCTTCTCGGGCATCGCGATCGGCTTCATGGGCTTCGGCGTGTGGGCCCACCACATGTTCGTTGCCGGCCTCGGGCCGGTGGCCGAGGCGACGTTCGCCTTGACGACGATGTTCATCGCGGTGCCGACCGGAGTGAAGATCTTCAACTGGATCGGGACGATCTGGGGTGGGTCCCTGCGGATGAAGACTCCGATGCTCTTCTCACTGGGGTTCATCGCCATGTTCGTGATCGGCGGCCTCTCCGGCGTCACCCACTCGATCGTCCCGGCAGACACTCAGCAGACCGACACCTATTACATCGTGGCCCACATCCACTACGTGCTCTTCGGCGGCGCCGTGTTCGGGTTGTTCAGCGGCATCTACTACTGGTGGCCAAAGGTCACCGGCAAGCTGCTCAGCGAGGGCCTCGGCAAGCTCCACTTCTGGGTGATGTTCGTCGGATTCAACCTGGCGTTCGCCCCGATGCACATCCTCGGCCTCGAGGGCATGCCCCGCCGGACCTATCGCTACCCGAAGGGGCTCGGCTTCGAGTTCTGGAACTTCATCTCCACCGTCGGTGCAATGACGATCGCGGTGTCGATCCTCGTCTTCCTCATCAACGCCTGGCGCACCCGGACTCACGGTGAGATCGCCGGAAACGACCCATGGGACGGCAGGACGCTCGAGTGGACCATTTCTTCGCCGCCTCCGGAGCACAACTTCGACGTCGTGCCGGTGGTGCACTCCGAAGACGACTTCTGGCATCGCAAGTACACCGAGGACGCCGACGGCAACGCCGTTGCGATCCCGGGTGGAGGCGCGCCGCTGGTGGCCGGACCCGACGACCCGCCGATCCATCTGCCGTCACCGTCGTTCTATCCGCTGCTGGCTGCATTCGGGATGTTCCTGGTCGTGCTCGGCCTCGTGTACGTGCCCGTCGGCCTGATCCTCGCCGGGATCGGCGTGGTGACGGTGGTCTGGGGATTCTTCGGTTGGTCCATGGAGCCGTTGACGCGGGAGGCGCACTGATGGCCGTGTCCATGGATCACACCGAACACGCCGGACATCCGGACATGAGCAACGTCCGCAAGGTCGCCATGTGGGCGTTCCTCGGGTCGGAGTGCCTGTTCTTCGGCACGCTCATCTCGACGTTCCTGCTCTATCACAACACCACCGGCGACGGCCCGACCGCCAAGGAGATCTTCAGCGTCCCCTTCACCTCGGTGTCGTCGTTCGTCCTGCTGATGTCCTCGCTGACGATGGTGCTCGCCCATCACGCCGCCGGCCGCAAGGACTGGCGGCGCATGCGGGTGTGGCTGCTCGCCACCGCCGGGTTGGGACTCGTGTTCCTCTCGGGTCAGGCATACGAGTTCACCTCGTTCGTCCATGAGGGGCTCACCGTCACCACCAGCCCGTTCGGCTCCGCATTCTTCGTGCTCACCGGGTTCCACGGCGGCCACGTCGCCATCGGGGTGATCATGCTGCTGGCGACCACGCTCATGTCGTTCACCGGACGGCTTCGCGATGGCGAGGGCATGAACGTCGAGTTGGTCGGGCTGTACTGGCATTTCGTCGACATCGTCTGGATCGTCATCTTCACCGTCGTCTATCTGCTGCAGGTGTGACCATGGGCCAAGCCATCGACCGGCCGCATCCGACTCCGCGGGACTACGTCCTCATCGCGGTGATCCTGTTCGCGATCACCGCCGCCGAGGTGGGGGTCACCTACGTCGATGCCCTCGATTCGGCCCGGGCTCCCCTCTTGCTGACGATGTCGGCCGCCAAGTTCGTGATCGTCGTCGGGTGGTACATGCACCTTCGGTTCGATCGTCCTGTGTATCGCAACCTGTTCCTCATCGGACTCATCCTCACGCCCATCTTGTTCGGAGCAGTCCTGCTCAGTTTCGGTCTGCTGATCGGAAACTGACGTGGTCGTTACGGCGGCATCGGTCGGTCTGGACGCCTTCCCCTTCACGTCCCACCTCGACCTGGTCGGCGTGGTGGTCGCCGTCGCCGTGGGGTACGCCTACGGCCTCCGCCGACTGGCACCCCGATTCGCCCCCCACGACAAACCCGCGGTGACCCGACGCCAGATCGCCTGGTTCGTCACCGGCCTGGTGCTGCTGCTCCTCATGGAGAGCTGGCCGATCCACGACATCGGCGAGGGCAGCCTGTACAGCGTGCACATGATCGAGCACCTGGTGATCGCGCTGATCGTTCCACCGGCGATGCTCAAGGGGATGCCGGGGTGGTTTCTTCGCCTCCTGGTCAAGCCGATCCTCCCGACGCTACGGGTGGCCACCAAGCCGGTCGTTGCCCTCATTGCCTTCAATGCCACGCTGGCGTTCATCCACGCTCCGGCGATCGTCGATCTCAGCATCACCAACGAGTTCGCCCACTTTGCGATCCACGCGTCCCTCTTGATGACGGGAGCCTTGATGTGGTGGCCGGTGATCGGACCGATCCCCGATCTCCCCAAGATGGCCCCATTCATGGCGATGGGGTACTTGTTCCTCCAGTCGCTCGTGCCGACGATCCCGGCGTCGTTTCTGACCTTCGCCGAGAAGCCGGTCTACACGATCTACGAGACTCTGCCCAGACTGTGGGGTTTCTCGGCTCTCGACGACCAGGTGCTCTCGGGCCTGATCATGAAGGTTGGGGGCGGGTTGATCCTGTGGACCGCGATCACTGTGATCTTCTTCAGGTGGGCGGGCGAATCCGAACGGGCCGACCGACCGATCCCGGTCCCGGTGCCCGTCCCTGTCTCCCCCCGATGAAGAGCGCGGCCATCGCCGTCCTCACCGTCGCCCTGCTTGGAGCGGCGTGCAGCGGAGGAGATCAGCGGGTCACCGGCGTGATCGTGGGAGTCGACGGCGACCTGACCACGGTGCGCAGCTTCCAGATGCTCACCACCGGCGGTGAGCGTCTCGAGTTCGTCCCCGGGCCCGGCCTGGCGACGTTCCCCGACGGCACCCCGCTCACCCACCTCTCCGAGCACCTCCAAACCGGTGCGCCGATCAGAGTGGCCTACCGGGTCGAGGGCGGCGCCAATGTTGCGGTCATCGTGGAGGATGCGCCGTAGGGGAGATTGCAGACACCAGACTCCAGACTCCAGATGGGCTCTGGCTTCTGCCTTCTCAGCGGGAGCGCTTGCTGCCCATCGCCGCCGCGACGGCCGCTCCGAAGAGGATGAGGGCGGCGACTCCTCCGAACAGGGTGAGTGCGGTGTTCGTCCCGCTGTTCAGGAGCACTCGGCTGAACACGTACACGACGGACACCCCGACGATCAGGGCGATGACCGGTAGGCCGACGGCGGCTGCGGCGTTGCTCATGAAGGCGGCAGGGCTTGCCGGCCAGGCCTGGCCGCTGAATCCGAAGGCCTCGGGCCTTGAAAGCCGCTCGACCACGCCTGCGGTGACTGCTCCCGTGACGCCTCCGGCGATCAATGCAACCACGACGGCTCGGAACACGGTGAGGGTGACGGTGCCCTCGACGACGTGTCCCATCAAGCCGGCAACGGCTCGAAAGGCGCCGAAGCCGACGGCTGCCCCGGTACCGGCCGCCACCAGGGCCATGGGTCCCGCCCCGAATCGTCGCGCCTCGGGATCGGCCTCGCGTCCGACGGCGTATCCGACGAGGCCGAGGACCACACCGCCGAGCGCCCCGGCGACGGCCACCAGCAGGTACATCCCGGCTTGGCCGACGACGAATGCAGGGGCGGGGGAGGCAGACCCGGAGGCGGCGAAACCGAGCCCGGCGTCGAGTACCCGCCCTGCGGCGATGGCGACCACGCCCAGGCCGAGCACGGCCCCGAGCAGGGTTCCGATGACGACTGCCATGCGAGCGCTGCGGGCCACGGTGTCCTCAGGTGGGGTCGGAATCCTCGGGGATGCTAGTGGCCGCTGCCGGCTCGTCCTCTTCGGCCTTGCCGCGGGCCTTCCTCTCGGCCCAGCGCACGAAGAAGATCACACCGATGGCGGGTATGGCGAGGTAGAGGATCTCGTCCCAACCGCCCTGATGGGCGAGAAAGAAGTACATGCGAGGAAGGGTAGAAGCAAGCGAGCAGACGACGGACCGGTCTCCTTGTTCCGTGCTCCTTGCTCACCCGGTCGTCGTACTCGTCGTCTGCTGGTCGCAGGAGTCCGGCGAGTAGATCCCGGTCACGGTGGAGTCATCGGCCTGTGAGTCGATCGGACCCCACAGCAGAGGCAGTGCATCGTTCTGTGATGAGCGCAGTTCGAACGTCAGGCCGACCTCCTGATCCACCACGTATTCGATCACGTACCCCGCGTAGATGCTCTTGAGCGTGCCGACGGTGTTACCGACCCGCAGCCCCGAGAGCGTGGCGAGGTCGGTGGTTGCCGCGGTGACGCCCCCGTATCTCAGATCGAGTCGGTACGAGACGAAGGTGGCGTTGGCGGCTTCTCCTTTCACCACGATCTTGAGCGGGCCCCACTGGACCACCCGGATCGAGTCGCCGGGGCACTCACCGAAAGAGCCGTTGCCGACGATGAAGCCGGTGTCGTCGGTCGGTGGGCCGAAGGTTGCCGCCAGCCGACCGAGCACGGTGTTGGCGGCGTCGCCGAAGTTGAGTGGTCCGATGTCGTTGGCACTCATCGTCAGATCGGCGATCGGGATGGCATCGCCGATGGGAGTGACCGTTGTGTTCCCGGTGCCGTCGATGATCGTGACCGTGGTGCTGCTCGATCCGTCTGCGACGGTGGTGCTGCTCGATCCGTCGGCGACCGTGGTGCTGCTCGATCCGTCGGCGACGGATGTGGTCGTTGCGCTCGTGGTGGTGGTCGTGATGGCGACGGTATCGCCACCGCTCAGCATGAAGAAGGCGATGGCGCTGATCGTGGTCAGCACGAGTCCGACGGCGAGCCCGACGAGCACCGGGCTGGCCTGGGTGGTGGTGCCGCGCCGGGGGCCGCCCGCCGGCGAGCGGCCCGTCGCGGGCCGGGGCGTGGCAGGTCGCTGCGGCCGACGCCGCTGCTCGGGGGGTGTGAAAGATGGGTCGAAGGTTGGGAACGGTTCCCGGCCTTCGGGCCCATCGGGTGGTAGTGAGTCCACGGGTGACCTCTCGGGACAATCCTACGGGCCACGGAGCGGTGCGGTGTGGACCTGGGCTCCTAGGAGGCGCTGTCGGCGAAGAGGTCGGCGGCGTCGGGATCGGTGGCGACGAGCACGTCACGGAACGACTTGGTGGGAATGAGGACGTATGCCCCGCTGGGATCGACGTAGTCGGCCACTTCGAGCACCGGGCGCACGATCGTCGAAGTGTCGAGCGATCTCAGGTTCCAGGCAAAGGACACTGCCTCCGTGAGGCTCATCCCGTCGTCGATGGCGAAGTCGTGACTGAGCTCTTCGACGACGCCGGTGAACTCCGTCACGGTGGTGAACTGCTTCAACTCGGCCAGCGCCTGAATGATGACGTCCTGTTGCCGCTGGTTTCGGGTGAGATCGTTGACGCCGGGAATGCTGGACCACGCACCATTGAGGTATTGCTTGGTATGGCGGGAACGGATCCAAGCCAACGCTTGATCGCCCTGGGCCACCGAGCAGCCCGCGGGCAGATTGAGGGCCACCGGGTCGACCTTGAGATCCTGGACCGGGTAGTCGACGCAGATGTTCACCCCGCCCACCCGATCGATGATGTTCTTGAAGCCATCAAAGCTGAACACCGCGAAGTGGTCGATGGTGATTCCCGTATAGTCCTCCAAGGCGATCGCCAGCTGTTCCGGCCCGGTGACGCGCGCACCGCATCCGTTGAGGTTCACGTTCACCCGGCTCTTGCTGCCGGTGCACGGATTCAGGATGTAGAGATCCCGCGGAATCGACACCAGGATCGGCGCGGCGTCGTTGTTGGGCAGCAGGAAGAGGAGGATGACATCGGCGCGTCGGCTCGGGGTCGTCTGGTCCTTCTGGTCGCTGCCGATCACCAGGAAGGCATTGAGGGACTCGTTCACTGCTTGGGCCGCCGCGCCATCAGGCCCGTCCGGCGTGAGGACGGGGTCGCCGCCGACTATCGGGTCGTTCGCGCCTTCGAGTGCGGCACCGATGGTGGTGGTCGTGGGGAGGTTCGACCGTGCGGACTCCGTCTCGAACGGCACTCGCTCGACGTTGTGCCATGAACTCCACAGTTGGTAGCCCGTCCACCCGACGACGGCGACCATCGCGACCGCGATGACGAGTCCCGAGCGCCTGAGGTATCCCTTGAGCTTCGGATCGACTGGCACGACCGAGAATGTAGAGCCGACGAGCGAGGCTCACGGACGGTTGTCTGAGATCCCTCTCAGGGGAGTGCCGCGGCGAGGCCGGCGGCCGTCGTCACCGGGGCGTCGCACACGAAGCCCCGGCATACGTATGCGGTGGCTTCCCCGGCGATCACGGTACGACCCGCCAGCAGGGGCACCGGCTCGCCATCGACGCCCTGCGCCAGGAACACTTCCGGCCGATAGCGCGCTCTGACGACGGCGATCATCGACTCGCGGCCCGGGCCGACGACGGCGACCTCGTGGACCGGGGCGAGGTGGACGAGAGCGACCGATAGGAGGTGGCCCGCCCCGGACGGGAAGCGTTCCATGACGTCGAGGGCGAGGCGGAGGATGTCCTCGACCCGATCCGTCCACACCGGGTCGCCGGTGAGGGCTCCAAGATGTTGCATCGCTTCGGCGGCGAGAGCGTTGTCCGATGGCGTCGGGTTGTCGAACAGGTTCTTGGGTCGGGCGATCAGCCGCTCGGCATCGGTGCCGGTGGCGAACACGCCGCCGACGGAGGGATCCCAGAACAGGTCGACCATGGCGGTGGCGATCTCGGCGGCGTCGGCATACCACGACGGGTCGCCGGTGGCGTCATAGAGGGCGAGGAGGGCCAACGACGTCGCGGCGTAGTCATCGGCGAAGGCGGGGATGTCGCCGCGCCCACCGCGTCGGGAGCGGAGCAGCCTTCCGTCCGGCCGTCTCATCTCGGTCAGGATGAAACGGGCGATCTCTCTGGCCGCCCGGATCATGCGCTCGTCGCCCAGGATCGTCCCGGCCTCGGCAAGGGCCCGTGCCGCAAGGGCGTTCCACGAGCAGACGGCCTTGTCGTCGAGCATCGGCCGCACCCGTGACGAGCGGACGATCAGCAGGGTCTGCTTGGTTCGCTCCAGGGCTTGGACCACACGTTCGGGGTCGATGCCGAACTCGGCCGCAACCGTCGCGAGGGGGACTGCTGCGTGGACGATCGAGCGGCCCTCGAAGTCGCCCTCTGGCGTCACGCCCCACGCCCGACGCACGATGGCGGCGTCGTCCCCGGCAGCGCGGTCGATCTCCGCGACGTCGAACGTGTAGAAGCGACCTTCTTCACCTTCAGAATCGGCGTCCTCGCCGGATGCCAGGCCGCCGCCGGGAAGGGCCAGATCCCCCAGCAGGTAGTCGATCGTCGTGCGGGCGACTTCGGCGAATCGCTCCACGCCAGTGACCTGCCAGGCCCGTGCATAGAGACGGGCGAGAAGCGCGTTGTCGTAGAGCATCTTCTCGAAATGGGGAACCAGCCATTGCTCGTCGGTGGAGTAGCGGGCAAAGCCACCGCCGAGGTGGTCGTGGATCCCACCACGATCCATTGCGTGCAGCGTGGTGACGAGCATCTCGGCCGCGTTCGGTGCCCAATCACGGCCGACGGCTCGCAGCAGGAACTCGAGCGTGGGCGCTTGGGGAAACTTTGGTGCGCCGTCGAACCCGCCCTCGTGCCGGTCGAACTGACCCCACAGGGCATCGTGGGCGGCGGTCAGGGTGTCGTGAGTCGGAAGCCCTCGAGCCGGAGGAGGCGCAATGTCGATCGAGCCGGCGAGCGCCGCCGCGGTGGCTTCGATCTCGTCGCGTCGGTTCGCCCAAGCGTCCGCGACCGTCTCGAGGACTCTGCGAAAGGACGGCATGCCGTGGCGGTCGGTCGGGGGGAAGTAGGTGCCCGCGTAGAACGGTTCGCCGCGCGGCGTGAGGAACACCGTCATCGGCCATCCTCCGCGACGGGTCATCGCCTGGACGGCGTCCATGTAGATGCGGTCGACGTCCGGCCGCTCCTCGCGGTCCACTTTGACGTTGACGAAGCCGACGTTCATCACCGCGGCGACGTCGGGGTCTTCGAACGATTCGTGTGCCATGACGTGGCACCAGTGGCATGAGGCATATCCCACCGATAGCAGCACGGGGACACCGCGGCTCGCGGCCTCGGCGAACGCGTCGTCGCCCCACTCCCACCAGTGCACCGGGTTGTCGCGATGCTGGAGGAGATACGGGCTGGTGGCCTCGCCGAGCCGATTTCGTCCGGTCACGGCACCCAATCTACGAATGGCGTGGCTGCTACCGGCTCGCCGCGTGGGAGACTTCCGGCTGTGAGACCCTTCGAAGTCGAGACGCCGCCCGAGCGCCCCGGAGCGAGGCTCTGGGTGGTCGCCCTGCTGGTCCTGGTCGGTATCGGTTCGCTCACTGTCGGAATCTATCTCGGCGTCAACGACCTCATCGAGCGGCGCCACGCCCAGGTGAGCCGGCCGACCGACGCCATTGCATCCTCGATGGCGACGACGACGTCGACGACCACCGCGACGATGGCGACGGATCCCGTCGACACGATGGTGCTCACCGACGACTCCGGGCGGCTCAGTGTCACCATCCCGGTGGCCTGGTCGGACACGAGTGGGGGTGCGTGGAGCCGTGCCGGCACTCCGGCGGGAATCCAGGTCTCGGCAGCCCCCGACCTCGCCGCCTGGCAGTCCGGGTGGGCAACCCCGGGTGTCTTTGTCGGCGTGAGCGATAGCGTCGCCATGGCGGACGTGTTCGGGGACTGGAGCGACACCTGCACACGCGATCTGGACGAGGTCTTCACCGTCGACGGCCTGGCGGGAACCATGCAGCGATGGGTCGGGTGCGGCGCAGAGGGCAGCACGTTCCTCGTCGCCGCCGCGGCGCCGGACGATGGCTCGTTCGTGCTCGTCTACCAGGCGGTGATCCTGACCGAGGCCGATCGCATTGCTGCAGAGCGAGTTGTTGCCACTCTCAGTTATCAGAGATAACCGGACAGTGGTTTCGTCCGCGCTCGACCGAGCTGCAAGCAACCCACGAACGCCAAGTGGTTTGGGGGCTTCACAAACCCCCAGGCCTATGTCATAGTGAGCGAGAACCCGGACCTTGTGAAACCGTTCACAAGCGTGCCCAGCGTGGGCGGTTCGCACATCGGCATCATCCGTTCCCGGCGGAGCCATTCGAGAGGACATTCCACCAAACATGGCAGTTGCGAAGACGCGGCGCGATCGAGACCGGAACAAGCTCACCGACGAGCGCGGCAGGCTCACCACCGACCTGGTCAGCCAGTACCTGACCGCAATCGGTGAGTACGAGCTGCTCACCGCAGAGCTCGAGGTCGAGTTCGCGCAGAAGATCGAGTCCGGCTCAGACGCCCAGAAGCGTCTGGACGAGCGCGCCTTCAAGGGCAAGACCGAAGAGATCGAGCTCAAGCGCCAGGTTCGTCTCGGCCGCCAGGCCAAGGATGACTTCCTCACCGCCAACTTGCGGCTCGTCGTCGCCAACGCCCGCCGCTACGCCAACACCTCGGGCATCGACTTCCTCGACCTCATTCAGGAAGGCAATCTCGGGCTCATCCGCGCCGTCGAGAAGTTCGACTGGCGCAAGGGCTTCAAGTTCTCGACCTACGCCACGTGGTGGATCCGTCAGGCCATCACCCGGGCGATCGCCGACAAGTCGCGTACGGTCCGGATCCCCGTGCACCTGCACGACACCCTCGCCGCGGTCCGTGCCGCCCAGGCGAGCCTGAAGGCCGAGCTGGGACGGGATCCCAAGCCGGCCGAGATCGCCGAAGAGGCCGGGGTCACGGTCGACAAGGTCGAGCTGGCTCTTGGCGTCGCCGACACGGTGTCGCTGGAGCAGCCGGTCGGCGAGGACGGCGCCCAACTCGGCGACTTCATCGAGGACGAGGACGCCATCGATCCGGTGAAGGTCACCGAAGAGGGCGACATCGCCGACAGCCTGCGCCGGTCGATCTCGCGCCTCCCCGACCGTGAGGGCCGGATCCTTGCTCTCCGCTATGGATTCCTCGACGGCGTGCCCCGCACGCTCGAGGAGATCGGTGAGGAGTTCAATCTCACCCGGGAGCGGATTCGTCAGCTGGAGAAGCTGGCGTTGTGCCGCCTGCGCCATCCGTCGTTCGGGATCCGCGAGCAGGATCTGGTCTAGGCGCCTCGCTTCGCTCGGCGGCGCAATTCGCAATTCGCAATTCGCAATTCGCAATTCGCAAGAGGGCGCAGGCGAGTCTTGCTAATTGCTAATTGCTAATTGCTAATCGCTAATCGCGCTTCAAGGGACTTCCGCCCCCAACGGTGGTCGAGCGCGAGCACTACCCTCAGCAGCGATGAAGCTTGGTTCCCTCGTCGGCGGTGCCGCCACCGTGATCGGCACCGAGGCCACCCTCGGTGACGCCTCGGAGGCCCTCGTCCACGACGGTGTGGGCAGCCTGGGCGTGATCAGTGACCGAATGCTCGTCGGCATCATCACTGAACGCGATCTGGTGAGGGCGATGGCTGCGGGTGCCGATCCGGAAACTGCGCTGGTCATCGACTGGATGGCAAACGCCCCGGACACCTTCTCGCCCGACGTGGACGTCGACGAGGCGGCGCGCTGGCTTCTCGAGGTCGGCTATCGGCACATGCCGGTCATGGCCGATGGGGAACTCCTCGGGATCGTCAGCATTCGCGACATTCTCTGGGCGATCCTGGGCAACGCCACCCCGGGCTGACTCAGTCGGCCGGTGACAAGTAGCGCTCGAGCCGGCGGTTGATGGCATCCATGACGGCGCGCACCGCGGCGAGACGGTCGTCGGTCTCCCCCTGCAGAGCGCTGCCAACGAGTATGTCATCGTCGCCGAATCGAACTTGGGCGAGGGCAACGCTCGCCGCGCCCATGTCGGTCGTAGCGACCGCGAGGAGTTCGAGGTCGAGACCGTTACCGCTGAGCCGGACCACCGCGTCGAGGGCGGCCTCACCGGCCAGGCGAGTTCGCTGCTTCGCCGCCCCGACGGCTTGACCATGCCAGGAACGGCTCGCCCAGTCGAGGGTGACCGTGACACGCGCGTCATCGCCGTCGATGTCATCCTCTATCGAGACGATCATGGGTCGGGATCCCATGACCCCGGAGAGTAGTCGGTTTTCGCGCTCTCAGAGCTTGCGCTCAGGCACGGCGGGTGAGGCGCCGGTTGACGGCGTCGAGTGCCGCCTTGGCGTAGGCCACCTGCCGGTTGTCGGCGTCGATCACCGCGGTACCCACGAGGGGGCGCTCGCCTTCGGGGTCTTCGACGACCACGAGGGCGATGTCGGCCCCGCCGGATCGGGTGCTGGAGGCATCGACCAGCCGGTAGATCTCGTCGTCGATCGACTCCACCGCCCGGAGCGTGGCCGTGGCCACGAGGTGGGCACGGCCGCCCGAGGCCGGTTCGCCGCTGACCACGCCGACGTGGTCCTCACCGTCGAAATGGAGGAACACCCGTACCTCGGCGCGCTGCTCCTCCGTCGTCTCGTCGACGCGGATCAAAGCGACACGGGCCGTTTCGAGACGCAGGGGAGTCACTGATGCGGTCATGGAGCCTGATATCGGAGCTTTTCGCGCTCTGGTTGAGGGAATTCACAAGTCCCGCGGCTCGCGCCGCGACTCCTCGTGGAGTGACGGGTTGGCGCACTTATCGCGCCGCTCGGCGCAATTCGCAGGTCCCGCGGCTCGCGCCGCCACCCTTCGTGTAATGACAGGTCGGCGTACCTATCGCGCCGCTCGGCGCAATTCGTCTGGGGTTCCGGCTCTGCGCATTGCGCATTGCGAGCCTCCGGCGAATCGCTTTGTCGCGAATCGCTACTCCACCGGCACCCACACCAGCACCGGTGGCTCCACCTGGATGTCGGTCTTCTCCAGGCCGATCGTCATGGTCTCGACCGCCTCGGCCTTGGCCTGCCACGCGCCGGCGATCTCGTCCACCGCCTCGGACATGTCCGCCTCGAGGCGGTCCACGTCGGTCTGCTCTTTGGCGGTGCGTTGTTCGGCGGCCGACACTCTCTGTTCGGCCCGGCGCGTCATGGACCGTTTCGAAGCCGCCGTCGTCATCGACGAGGTGCGCTTGCGTCCCATGAGGACGCCGATGAGGGTGTCGGCGCCGGAGAGCATCTCCTCCTGGCGGCGGGTGTCCACCTCGAGTTGGGCGTCCTGGACCTTCTGGTACGCCGCCTGGATCTCGTCCTTGGCCTTGGTGATCCGTGCCGAGAACTTGTCGTGCACGGCGGCCACGTCGGCGTCTGCGCCGTCTTCGGCCGCGGCCTTGCATCGCTCGATGAACGCCTCCCGCGTTTCCCCGACCCGCCCGTACATCTTGAGGGCGGTGTTGCGGAAGATCTCCACGGTGCGTTCCCGGAACAGCCAGTCCTTGATGGCGGCGCCGGCGCCGGCGAGGCCCGTCTTGGCGTCCAGTGGGGCGTCGGGGATGACGTACGTCGCTCCCTCCGGCGGGTCGGGTCGCAGGTCGCGGTCGTCGTAGTCCACGGCGATGGCATCGGCGGGATCGAACGGGTCGGCCAGCGGAAAGTACGCCGCCTCCCACACCTCGTCGTGGTTCACCCCCGCCGCGGCGTCGTCGAAGGTCAGGTGGACCCGGGCGGTCATGCCGGCGGCGAACCGTGTGGAGGATCGCGAGGCGCCGACCGCGTCGGCCCACGAGGCTGCCGGATCGAGATACCGCACCGCCACTCCGCCGGGGGCGCCGGGTGCCATCGGGGTGGCGTCGGTGTGCGAAGCCGCGGCCGGGGCCGGCGGCGTGGCGGCGACCGGGGCGGCGGCGGATCGGCCGGCCATGAGCGTCGAGATCTGGTCGCGGGTCAACGGGCCGCGCAGGTAGGACATCGCCCACCGGGTGGTGAAGACCGTGGCGCCGTCGTCGTGGGTGTTGTGCATGACGAAGCTGCGCTTCTCCAGGCCCGAGATCATCGTGTCGAGCGCCTTGACGTCCACACTGCCGGCCGCCGATTGGAGCGCCTCGAGGATCCGGGCCTTGTCGCGTTCGGTCTGAAGGCGGCCGATGCACCAGGTGCCGGCGTTCGACATTGCCTTGTAGTCGAGGTCCACCGGGTTCTGGGTGGCGAGCAGCATTCCGACACCGAATGCCCGAGCCGTCTTGAGCAACGTGAGTATCGGCTTCTTGGCGGGAGGCATCGCCGTCGGGGGGACGAATCCGAACACCTCGTCCATGTAGACGAGGGCGCGCAGGCTGGATGTCCCTGGCTGGGATCGCATCCAGGCGATGAGCCGGGACAGCAAAGTGGTGACGACGAACTGCCGCTCGTCGTCGGAGAGGTGGGCCAGATAGATGATCGCCGCCTGCGGCTTGCCGGCCTCGTCCCAGAGGAGGCGTTGCGGGTCCACCGGGTCACCGGCGCGCCACTCGGCGAACGAGGGAGAGGCGACCAGGGTGTTGAGACGCATCGCCAGGCCGAGGCGGTCCTTCTCCGGGAAGAAGGCGTCCATCTCGAACACACCGAGTTTGCGCATCGGAGGACGATGCACCCGGGCGATGAGGTCTTCGAGCGTCAGGTCCTCTCCGGCGCGCCACGCGGTCTCCACGACGTTGGACAGGAGAATGTGCTCGCGGCTCGACAACGGGTTGGCTTCGATGCCCACGAGCGAGAGCAGGCCGGAGACGAGGCCCTCCACCTCGTCGCGGGCGGTCTCGGCGTCACGGTCCCAATCGATGGTCGGCGCCTCCATCGACCCGAGGACGTTCAGGGGAATGCCCGCCGACGATCCCGGCGTGTAGATGGTGAACCCGGCGCGGGACCGCAGGGCGGCGATGTCGGAGCCCGCCAGGTCCCACCCGGCCAAACCCTTCGTCCACGTCGCCGCCGTCTCGGCGGCCAGGGCGGCGATCGGCTTGTCCACCCGACGAGCCTCGTCGGCGTCGATCCACGGCTCGAAGTCCGACGGCGCCAGGTTCGGAAAGGTGAGGAGGAGATTCGTCATGTCGCCTTTGGGGTCGATGACGAGGGTGGGGAGACCCGATCGCAACGCCTCCTCGAGGAACACCACGCCGAGGCCGGTCTTGCCGGACCCGGTCATGCCGACGATCACCCCGTGGGTGGTGAGGTCGTCGGCGTCGTAGGAGACGAGGTCGGCCGATCGCTTGGCGGTCTTCGGATCGAGGACGCCGCCGAGGAGGAAGGTCGTCTTCGCCATGGGGGGAGAGTGTACGGAGCCAGGCCGACCTGTTCCCTTCGCTACCCTTGCGCCGATGCGTCGCTATGCCCTCGCCCTGGTCGTTCTCGGTGCCGTGATGTCGGCGTGCGGTGGCAGCTCTCCGGTCTCTCTGGACGTCTCCACCAAGACCGGGTACGCCGTGATCGTCGAGCAGACCGCCTCCACCCTGTCGATCGGCTTCGCGGAGAACCGCGACGCCCCTGCCGGCCAGCCCTACGAGGTGACCCAGGCGGTGTGGCG
>DATECY010000115.1:0-17151 GCA_035286665.1 Acidimicrobiia bacterium | reverse complement strand
ATGAGTCATGAGTCATGAGTAGGACCCTTTCATCGCTCAGAACTCACCACTCGATACTCATCACTCTCTGCATACCATTCGGTCTCAGCCTTCCCAGGGAGACCACATGGCCGTCATCACCGGAATCGCCCGCACGCCGATCGGTCGCTTCGGCGGCGCCTTCCAACCGCTCCAGGCCGTCGACCTCGGCGCGGCCGCCATCAGAGCCGCTTTGGGGCGCTCAGGTCTCGACCCGGATCGCGTCGACGAAGTCTTGTTCGGCCATGTGATCCAGGCGGGAGCCGGCCAGATCACCTCACGCCAGGCTGCCGTGAAGGCAGGCATCCCGATGACCACCCCGGCGACCACGATCAACAAAGTCTGCCTCTCCGGGATGGCGGCCATCGCCATGGCCGACAGGAACGTCCGTCTCGGCGAGGCGACATTCGTGGTGGCAGGCGGCATGGAGTCGATGACCAACGCCCCCTACCTGGTGCCCACCGCACGCTGGGGAGCTCGCCTGGGCGAGACGGTCATGGTCGACAGCATGACCCACGACGGGCTGTGGTGTGCCTTCGACCATTGCGCCATGGGCGAGTCGTCGGACCTCAAGAACACCGCCCTCGCCATCAGCCGTCTGGAGCAGGACGAGTGGTCGGCGGAGAGCCATCGCCGGGCCGTCGCAGCGACCGATGGGGGCGGATATGAAGGAGAGATCGTTGCCGTGTCGGTTCCGCAGCGGAAGGGCGAGCCCCTGGTGGTGTCGGTAGACGAAGGCATTCGACGCGAGACGACGCTCGCCACCCTGGGCGCACTCCGCCCGGCGTTCCACGCCGACGGGACGATCACGGCCGGCAACGCGTCGCAGATGTCGGACGGGGGCGCTGCGGTCGTGGTCGCCGACCGCGACGCGGCAGAAGCCGCCGGCCTTCCCATCGTCGCCGAGATCGTGGCATACGGCCAGGTGGGTGGCCCCGACGCCACGCTCCACGAGCGTCCTGCCGAGGCGATGGGTATCGCACTCGAGAAGGCAGGGCTTTCGCCTGCCGACCTCGACCTCATCGAGATCAATGAGGCATTCGCCGCGGTGGCACTGTGGTCCGCCCGCATGCTCGACATCTCCGAGGACCGGGTGAACGTCCACGGCGGGGCGATCGCCCTTGGCCACCCCCTCGGCGCCACCGGAGCCCGGATTGTGGTGACCCTCATCAACGCCCTACGCGCCCGGGGAGGCGGAGTGGGCGGGGCCGCCCTCTGCGGCGGCGGCGGCCAAGGCGACGCGATCGTGGTGCGAGTGACAGGCTGACGGGCAGTCTCAAGCCATGAGCGATGAGCTGTGAGCTGTGGGCAAGACCGTCCCACTCAGAACTCAGAACTCAGAACTCAGAACTCTCTCACAGCTCCGTCCGGCCTGACAACGCCCTTCCAAGGGTGATCTCGTCGGCGTAGTCGAGGTCGCCGCCGACGGGGAGTCCGCTGGCGAGTCGAGTGACCTTCACCCCGAGCGGCTTGAGCAGCCGGGCCAGATACAGCGCAGTGGTGTCGCCCTCGACCGTCGGGTTGGTGGCGGCGATCACCTCAGCGATCTTCTCGTCGTCGATGCGCGCCACCAACTCCCGCATTCGCAGTTGATCCGGCCCGATCCCCTCGATCGGTGAGATCGAGCCGCCGAGCACGTGATACCGACCGCGGAACTCCTGGGTCCGCTCGACGACGACGATGTCCTGGGCGCGCTCGACGACGCACACCGCCGTCGGGTCGCGGCGAGGGTCTCGGCAGATGCTGCACTGCTCGGAGTCGGTCACGTTGAAACACCTGGTGCAGAGGCGAACTTGCTCGCGCATCGAAACGATCGCCTCCGCGAGCCTGCGAGCGTCCTCCGCCTCGATGTGGAGCAGGTGGAAGGCGAGCCTTTGCGCCGACTTCTGTCCGATCCCGGGAAGCCGGGCAAGTTCGTCGATGAGCCGTTGAACCGGCGCTTCGAAGTTCATCCGAGCAGCTCACCCAGGTCGAGTCCACCGATCGAACCCAATGAAGTGGCCGCCGCCTGGGTCATCGCGCTGAGTGCCTGATTCACCGCGGCGACAACCAGGTCGCCGACCAGCTCGGGGTCGCCGGGGTCGAGCACCGACGGGTCGATCGCCACCGACACGAGTGACCCGTCTCCATGGACCACCGCGTTGACGACACCGCCGCCGGCGCTGCCGGTAAAGGACTGAGAGGCCAGCTCGGCGCGGCGCCGCTCCATCTCGGCCTGCATCCCGGCGGCTTGCTGCATCACCTTGCGCATGTTCGGCGGCACTTGGCCGCCAGGGGTTCGCGGGGACATGGGAGCCAGAGGGTACCGGGGTGGGGGACACGAGAGCGTGCTCTACGCAATGCGCGATGCGCAATGCGCAAGAGTCGTGACCGGGTGACGGGTGACGGTGACGGGTGACGGGTGTTGCCGGTTGCCGCGGCGACGCCGCCGCCTACTGCTCCACTACCTCGCCACCCAACAGGTCGACGAGCAGGGAGGCGGGATCGATGGCGCCTACGGCGCCCTCCTCGAGGCTGTCCTTGTCTGGAGCCCTCGTCGGGTCCTCGACCACCAGAGCGGGTGCTGCCTCTGCCGTGTCGCCGGCCCGGTATCGCACGCCCACCGATCCTCCCAGAGCCTCGGAGAGCACGGCGATCACGATCCGGCTGAGCAGATCGTCCTCAGACAACGCGTCGAGGTGGAACACCAGGTGGCCGGGAAGCTCGAGCACCAAGGTCGATCCCTCGACGGCGGCGGGGCGCGCTTCACGGAAGAACGCGAAGCGGCGCGGCCCGGCCTGGTCGCGGATGCTCGCCACGACGGCAGGCCACTTCTCGTCGACCGTCCCGAGGTCGAACGACGCGGGGGATGCCGCAGGTCTCGGTGGCTCGGGGTGGGGTGCAGGTGCCGGTGGCGCGGGATCGATGACGACGGGGCGCGCTTCAGCGCCCTTGGGACCGCGGTCGTCGATGCGAGCCGGCTCGGCGACCTGCGGGGAAGCGGGAAGGGGAGAAGGCGCCGACTGCGGTGCACGGCGCATTCGATCCTCTATCCGATCCACCCGCGAGGCAACGGAGGCGACGTCCGTCGCCGTCTCCGGACGAGTCATCTGCAGCATCGCCAGTTCGACGACCAGTCTCTCCTCGCGTCCCTCGCGCAGTTCGACCAGCGCGTTGCCAAGGCGATCGATACAGCGAAGGACGTCGGCGGGTTGCAAACGCTTGGCGAGAGCCCTCCATTCAGCGACGACCTCGCGCGGCTCGTCCACGATCTCATCGAGGTTCGGGGCGTATTGCGCCAGGAAGAGGCCACGCAATAGCTCCACCGAGTCGGCGACGAAGCGCCGCAGGTCGGCGCCCTCCGAAGCGAGCCGCGCCACGAGGGTCAGGACCGCTGCCGCGTCCTGCTCGGCGATGGCGCCGACCAGTTGTTCAAAGGCATCCGACCCTGCGAGGCCGAGCGCGCGGGTGACGCCCTTGGGGTCGACCTTGCCGCCGCCGAGTGCTGCCACCTGCTCCAGCAGGCCGAGCGCGTCTCGGGCACTGCCGGTGGCGTGCCGGGCGATGAGGCCGAGGCCTTCTGGCGTCGCCTGAAAACCTTCGGCCTTGGCGATCGCCGCCAGATGAGCAACCAACGCCTCCGATCCGATCGGGCGGAAGTCGAACCGCTGGGTACGACTGCGGATCGTGTCCGGAAGCTTGTATGGCTCGGTCGTGGCGAGCACGAAGTGAGCGTGCTCGGGTGGTTCCTCGAGCGTCTTGAGGAGCGCATTCGCGGCGGCTCGCGACAACATGTGCGCCTCGTCGAGGATGTACACCCGCCTCGCCCCTCCGACACTGGCGACGGTCCCGACGTTCGCCCTGATCTCGCGGACGTCTTCGACCTTGTTGTGGGAGGCAGCGTCCAACTCGATGACGTCCAACGAGGATCCCTCGGTGATCCCCACGCAGGAGTCACAGAGGTTGCATGGCTCGCCGTCCGGCCTGCGATTCGGGCAGTTCAGAGCCTTGGCGAGGATCCGGGCCGTGGTCGTCTTGCCCGTACCGCGCGGACCGGCGAACAGGTAGGCGTGGGCCACCTTGTCCGTCTGCACCTCCTGCGCCAGCGTGTCGGTGACGTGCGCCTGGCCGACGACCTCAGAAAACGCCTGGGGCCGGTACCTGCGGTACAGGGCTTGGTACTCGGGCACGGGAGGATGGTACTTGCAGTGCATGCCATGGCTCGGGGTGACCCTTGGCCAATTGGCACTCAGCAATTGGCAATTGGCAATTGGCCAGAGTCCGGCACCAGGAGACGCCACGACGCGATCGGTCGAATTGCCAATTGCGAATTGCGAATTGCTGGTTCGCTCATCGCGCTTCGACAAGATCCAACGCCACGTCCAGCGCCGGGGCGCTATGGGTGAGCCATCCGAGGGAGATCACGTCGACGCCGGTGGCGGCGACCGCGGCGACGGTGTCCGGGGTGATCCCTCCAGAAGCCTCGAGGACGGCTCGGCCGCCGGTTCGTTCGACTGCCGCGCGCATCGTTTCGAGACTCATGTTGTCCAGCAGGATCACGTCGGCGCCGGCGGCGAGCGCTTCATCGAGTTGGTCGAGGTCGGTCACCTCCACCTCAACGGTGGTGAGGTGGCCGACCGCGGCGCGCGCCACGGCGACGGCGGCCGTGACCGAACCGGCGACCACGAGGTGGTTGTCCTTGATCAGCACTGCGTCGTAGAGACCGAACCGATGGGTGGTGCCGCCACCACAGCGGACCGCGTACTTCTCGAGCGCTCGCAGCCCCGGTGTGGTCTTGCGGGTGGCGGCGATCACCGCCGTGGTGCCGGCGACCGCGGCGACCACCTGAGCGGTGCGAGTGGCGATGCCGCACATTCGCCCGAGCAGGTTGAGCGTCACCCGCTCACCGGTCAGGATCGCCCGGGCCGGACCGGACACCACCGCCAGGGTGTCGCCGGCAGAGACCCGATCGCCATCGCCGACGGTCATGTCGACGACCACCGCGTCGTCGAGAAGTCCAAAGGTGGTGGTGGAGATCCCGAGACCGGCCACTACCCCCGCCTCACGCGCCACGATGTTGCCGGTGGCCGTTGCATGATCGGGAACCACCGCATCCGTGGTGATGTCGCCTGCGTCCGCCAGGTCCTCGTCGAGTGCCCGTTCGAGCAGCGGCCTCCACACGGTCTCGGGAGGCGGCTCCAAACTCACGTGTACACCAGGCTGTGGTCCCAGGCGTGGTCGAGGTCCGGGAAGTCGGCGCGGTGGTGGGCCCCGCGCGATTCGGTACGGGCGAGAGCACTTGTCGCAATCATCCCCGCCGCCTCGACCATGTTGCGCCCCTCGGAAGGCGCCGGGTCGATCGCAGTCGCGATCTCGCCGATGCGGCGACGGGCGGCGACGAGGCCGGCGCGCTCACGAACCACACCGACCTTCTCCCACATGAGTCGGCGGAGGTCCGCGATCACCAGAGGATCGACCTCCGGCGCCGGACCAGGGTCGGCGGCTTCGAGTGAGACGGGCACCTCGGACCCGAGGGCGACGATGTCGGCGGCCACCGCCTCCCCGAAGACCAGGCCCTCGAGCAGCGAGTTGCTGGCGAGGCGATTGGCCCCATGCACCCCGGAACGGCTTGCCTCACCCACGGACCACAGGCCCGGCAGCGAGGACCGTCCGGCGAGATCGACCGCGATCCCCCCCATGTGATAGTGCGCCGCCGGTTCCGCAGGTATCGCAGAGGCGCGAGGGTCGATCCCATCGTCCATGCACTCCTTGAAGACGGTGGGAAATCGCTCGGGGAACCGAGCACCCACGGCTTCGGTGGCATCGAGGAACACCTTGCGGCCGGCCATGAGACGGCGCCACACGGCCCTGGCGACGATGTCGCGAGGCGCCAGCTCGGCATCGGCGTGCTCTTCGAGCATGAACCGCGTCCCCTCGTCGTCGACCAACGTCGCGCCCTCCCCGCGTAGCGCTTCGGTGAGAAGTGGCATCGGGTCCCTGCCCGAGGCGAGTGCGGTGGGATGAAACTGGACGAATTCGACGTCGGCGACGGCGGCGCCTGCCCTGCGGGCGATCGCCAGGCCGTCCCCGGTCACCTCGACGGGGTTGGTGGTGTTGACGTAGACCCGGCCCAGCCCGCCCGTGGCGAGAACGACGGAGCCGGAACGGATGAGAAGGCGCTCACCGCCGGGGCCGCGGGCGGTGACGCCCTTCACCACGCCCCCGTCGACGACGAGGTCGGTGACGAACACCCGCTCCAGCAGCCGGATGTGCGACGCCCCCTTGGTCGAGGCCACCAGCGCCCGGCTCACTTCCGCCCCGGTGGCGTCCCCATCGGAATGGACGATCCGGCGCACGGAATGCCCGGCCTCGCGGCCCAGGATGAGATCACCGTCGGGCTCGGTGTCGAACCTCGCTCCGCGTTGGCGGAGATGGGCCACGCCCTCGACGGCATGACCGGCGAGGGCGCCGACGGCTTGCGGATCGTTGAGGCCGCCGCCGACGGCAATGGTGTCGGCAGCATGACGGGCCGGAGAGTCCTCGGCAGACACCGCCACCGCGATACCGCCCTGCGCCCACCACGTGGACCCCCCGCCCAATTCGGTCTTGGTCACGAGGATCACGTCGAGCGAGGGCATCGACAGCGCTGTGGTCAGGCCGGCGACGCCGGTTCCGACGACGATGCAGTCTGCGGCGAGAACCTCGTCGAAGGTCATCCGCCCCTCCCCCGGCCCACCTCGAGCATTCGCTCAACGGCCCGGCGCGCCCGGGTCGCCATCTCAGGCGGCACGGTGATCTCGTACTTCATGTCGCGCAGCGACTCGTAGATCTTGGGAAGGGTGATCGTCCCCATGTACGGACACAACTGACAGGGTCGGACGAACTCGACGTCGGGGAAGTTCACCGAGACGTTGGCGGCCATCGAGCACTCGGTGACCATGAGCACCCGCGACGGCCGTTGATCTGCGACCCGCTTGACCATCCCCGACGTCGATCCGACGAAGTCGGCCACGGCCAACACCTCGGGCGGGCACTCCGGGTGAGCGAGCACCTGTATGTCCCCGTCGTACGCCACCCGGAATCGTTGAATCTCATCGGGCGTGAAACGCTCGTGCACCATGCAGTGGCCTCGCCAGAGGATGACTTCGACGTCGGTGTGTTCGGCGACGTAGGAGCCCAGGTACTCATCGGGCAGGAAGATCACCCGGGGCACTCCGAGCGACTCGACCACCTCGACGGCGTTCGAGGAGGTGCAGCAGATGTCGGACTCGGCCTTGACCTCGGCAGAGGTGTTGACGTAGGTGACCACCGGGGTGTCGGGGTACCGCTCCCGCAGGAGACGGACGTCCGCTCCCGTGATCGACTCGGCCAGCGAACATCCCGCTTCGAGATCCGGGATGAGCACCGTCTTGTCGGGGTTGAGGAGCTTGGCGGTCTCGGCCATGAAGTGGACCCCGGCGACCACCACCACGTCGGCGTCCGTCTCCGTCGCCATGTACGCCATCGCCAGGGAGTCCCCCACCAGATCGGCGACGCCATGAAAGATCTCGGGTGCCTGGTAGTTGTGGGCGATCACCACCGCGTTGCGCTCCGCCTTGAGGTGCTCGATGGCGGTCACATAGGGGGCGACGGCATCCCACTCGACTTCGGGGACGACGTGCGACATCGGCAGGTAGCGACGATCCAGGGCGTCGCGGTCCTGGCGCGTCATCGAATCGAGCGGGATCAGTTCCGTCGTCACCGTCGATGCCTCCTTATGCTCATGGTGAGCATATCAGTGATACTAGAACGGCTGGGGCGGTTCGCGGTATTCCTGAAGAGAGCGATACGCAGCAATGCGCACTGTGTGATGCGTCACGAATGGGGCCGTCGGGCGACCGGCCGGCGTGGGGAGGCTCTCACCCCGCGGTGCTCATCCCTGGGTTGCCGACGCCGGGTGCCGGCCGCTCCAGCACCACCTCACGGCGGAATCGATAGAGCTCTGCGGGGCGGCCTCCGGTGGTGGTGTCGAAGGCGCCGGTACCCTCCACCAGGCCGCCACGCTCGACGAGGCGTCGGAAATTCTGGGTGTGCACCCGGCCGCCCCAGAGCGCCTCGACCACCCGTTGCAGGTGGCGGAGTGTGAAGCGGGCCGGCAGCAACTCGAAGACGACGGGCCGGTAGCCGAGCTTGCCCCGGAGCCTCCCCAGAGCCTGAGCGGCGATCCGGCGGTGGTCGAAGGCCATTTCCTCGCCTCTGCTGCGGGCATCGGGTGACAGCGATCCGGCCTCAGAGACCCAGCCGATCTCGAAGAGCAACTCATAGCGCTCCAAGGCGCGTTCCACGTCCCACGCGCTGCCGCCGAGCCCGAAGACGATCGAGGACCGTTCCCTGCGGGCGGGCTGCTCACCATCGGGAGCCGCACCGACCCACGCCTCGAGGATCGGGATGATCACGTCGTCGAGGACCGCCGGTCGGCGAGTCCGAAAGTCCTCCCAGGGCAGGAAGTCGTAGAGGTCCCGCCACGTGCCGCTGCTCGGCGCCTCGCGAGTCAGGGCGAGGTATGCCACCGAGACCAGGCGGGAGTTCGAATCGGGCCCACGGCCGAGATCACCCAGGGTGTACAACTGCTCCACGTAACCCAGGTCCAATCCGGTGCTGGCGGCCACCCCCCTGCGCAGGGAGCGCTCGAGGGTCCGATCCAATGCGACGTCGAGCGTCACCGAGGGAAGGCCTGGGGTTTCGGCGCCGATCGTGACGATGCGCGGGCGCTCGTCGGTCACCGCGACCACGACCGCGGTGAGCCCAACCTGTACGCCAATCGACTGGTCTGAGGGCTCGCTCATCGTCCTCGTTCGCCTCACCGGTCCTGGCGGGGGTCGCGCGTGATAGCCTCAACTCGGGACACGGGAGACCGTTTCCACCGACGCCAACCTAGGAGTAATAGACCATGCGTGCACGCAGGTTGCTCTGGCTGGCCTTGGTGATTGCCCTCGTAGCCGCCGCGTGCGGCGATGACGACGGGGGCACAACCACCTCGGCCACCTCACCATCATCCACCACCACTGAAGCTCCCGCCCTGACCCAGACCCCCGGGGTGCTCACCGTCGGATCCGACGTTCCCTACCCGCCGTTCGAGGATTTCGACACGACCGGAAACGTCATTGGATTCGATGCCGATCTCATCAATGAGATCGCGAGTCGCCTCGGACTGACGGTCGAATGGGTCGATACCGACTTCGACACGATCTTCACCCAGCTGGCCACAGGCCGGTTCGACGTCGTTGCCTCGGCGACGACGATCACCCCTGAGCGAGCCCAGCAGGTGAACTTCACCGACACCTATTACAACTCTCAGCAGGCGCTGACGGTCAATACGACCCTGACGCCCGCCATTCAGACCGTCGACGATCTCGTCGCGGGGGACACGGTCGGCGTCCAGACCGGCACCACCGGTGCCGACTGGGCCACGGCCAACCTCGCCCCGAAGGGGATCGAGGTCCGCGAGTTCGTCGCCGTTGCCGACGCCTACAACGCCGTGGAGGCGGGCCAGGTCGTCGGTGTGGTCAGCGACGAGCCCTCGGCGGTCTCCGAAGTCGCCAACCGGGCCGGTCTCAAGATCGTCCAGGCAATCGACACGGACGAGCACTACGGCATCGGCGTCGACCCGGCTCGCACCGAGCTGCTCGCCGCGATCAACGCCGCGTTCGCCGACATGCTGGCGGATGGCACCTACCAGACGATCTACGACGCCTGGTTCGAGGCTCCGGCCGGCTCGGTCATCTACGACCCTCGTGCCGGTTGGCCGGAGAGTCTGGTGTTCGGGTTTGTGCCGTCGCAGGAGGTTGGTGAGCTGCAGGATGATGTCGACACCTTTGCGCAGGTGCTTTCGGATGCGCTGGGGATCGAGGTCATCGGGTTGGTGACCACGGACTACACCGGTTTGGGTGTGGCGATGGGCACTGGCCAGGCGGACATGGGTGCGTTTGGTCCTGCCGGCTACGTGTTGGCGAATCGGACCTACGACAACTTGGAGTTGTTGGCGCAGTCGGTGCGCTTCGGTGATGCGACCTATCACGCCCAGTGGTACACCAACGATCCGTCGATCTGTGGGGCGGACCCGGTGGAGGGTGCGTTCTACTACGACGAGACCGGTGCGGTGGTTCCGGTCGGTCCGACCGACACGCCGGCTCTGCAGGTGGGTTGGAACGGCGACGGGACACGGGATGCCGCGGTGTCGGCGGGTCTGCGTTGCCCTGAGGTAGTCGACCTGAGTGTGGTGATCGGCAAGACGATCGCCTTCCCGGGTGAGACGTCGACGTCGGGGTTCATCTTCCCGACGATCCAGTTGCAGAACGCCGGGATCACCGACGACCAGTATGAGTCGCTCTTCTTCGGAGGAAGCCACGACCTGGCGGTGACCGCGGTCTACAACGGTGATGCCGAGATCGGTCTGTCGTTCGACGATGCGCGCCGTTCGGTGCGGTCCGACTTCCCGGATGTCGGGGAGAAGGTCATCGTGTTCAACGTCTCCGACCGGATTGCCAACGACGTGATCGCAGTGCGCGGCGACCTGCCGCAGAGCCTCAAGGATGCTCTGTATCAGGCGATGGCCGCCTTCATCGCCACCGAAGAGGGTGCTGCGGTGATGGACGAGCTCTACAGCTGGACGGCACTGACCCGTGCCGATGCCGCCACCGAGGCTTCGCTGGTTCCGATCGGCGACGCCATCGACCGGCTCGGTTTCGGCTCCTAGCCGACCCGACCAGATGATGGGAAGGGGGCCACCCGCAGGGGTGGCCCCCTTCCATTCCCCACCGCCCCCGCCACCACCAGCGGCGCTACCCTCCCTCCCGCGACAAGGAGGCACGGTTGATCAAGTTCGACGATGTCGACGTGACCTACCGCGGAGGTTTCAAGGCCCTCAAGGGCGTCAGTCTCACGATCGAGCCCGGTGAGCTGGTCGTGATCGTCGGACTCTCCGGCGCCGGCAAGTCCACACTCCTGCGAGCGATCAACGGGTTCGTGCCCATCACCGCCGGTTCGGTCAAAGTGAACGGTGTCGAGGTGCGCGGGGCCAGCGGGGCCACGCTGCGCGAGTTGCGCTCCCAGGTCGGCATGATCTTCCAGACCTTCAACCTGGTCAATCGCACGTCGGTGATCAACAACGTGCTCATGGGACGGCTGTCCAAGGTGGGATGGATGCGGGCGATGCTCGGTGCCTGGCCGGCATCCGACCGGGAGCTCGCCCTGCAGGCCCTCGAGCGGGTCGAGATCGTCGAGAAGGCCTATGTCCGGGCGAGCGACCTGTCCGGCGGACAGCAGCAGCGCGTCGGTATTGCTCGCGCCCTGGCCCAGGCGCCGTCGATCATCCTCGCCGACGAGCCGGTGGCCTCGCTCGATCCGGTGACCTCGCACACGGTCATGCGCGACCTACGCCGGATCAATCGTGATCTCGACATCACGACGATCATCAATCTGCATTTCCTCGACCTCGCCCGGGCGTACGGCCGCCGGCTCATCGGCCTGCGCGACGGCGAGTTGGTATACGACGGCGACATCGCCGACGTCGACGAGAACACCTTTCGTGGGATCTACGGCCGCTCGGTCACCCCCGACGATCTCCTCGAGGGGGCCGACCTGTGACGGAGGGCGCCGAGGCGGTCACCCCGCGGCCGGAGCCGCCGCTTCGCGTCCGCCGGATGATCCTCCCGGTGCTGCTGGCGGTGGCGTTCATGGTTCTCGGCGGCTTCACTGCGGACCAGGCATTCGGCATCTCTTGGGGGTTGATCGCCGCCTTCGGCCTCCTCCTCGCCATGCGGTGGGGCAAGATCGCGTTCACGCCGGCCGAGGCCGGCCTCATCACGGTCGGCCTGGTCTCCTCCACCTTCCTCGCCACCCGGGTGATGCCCGCAGCCCCGGAACAGGTGGATGTCCTGTTGACGGTGCGATTCGCCGCTGCCTGGTTGCCGGCGGCGGCAGCCACCAGCATCTTTGCGTTCCGTCGCGGCGTGGCACCGTCGGGGGCATTCAACCTGGCGATGGTGTGGCTGGCGGGCGCCGCGGTCGCCATCCCGGCGGGGTCGACGCTGGACGTCATCCATCCACTCGAAGGCCTCCGGAGGGGCCAGGAGGTGGTCTTCGGTTCGGGCGACTACGCGGTCATTGCGCTCGCCATCGGCATGTTCGCCATCGCCGCACTGCTCTCCTTCATCACCAAGCTGCCCTCGCTGGCGACGATCAGCATCGTGCTGTTCATGACCTTGTACGCCGGTGCGGAGGTGGGATTCACCATCCCCGGACTGATCGAGAACGTCAGCAATATCGTCAACGTGCCGAACTTCTGGCCACCCGACTTCGAGTGGGCCATCGGTGACGGCACCTGGTGGTGGGTTCCGTCGTGGGAGTTCGGCAACCCCAACCGGGGCAATCCGATCGTCGAGACGATCCGCATCGCGCTGATCGCCTCGACGCTGGGCGTCGGCGTCTCGCTGCCCCTCGCCTTCATGGCATCGACGCTCACCGCACCCAACCGCCCGTCGTATCTGATCGACAAGGGCTTCATCAACGTCATTCGCACCGTGCCCGACCTGTTCTGGGCGATGATCTTCGTCACCTCACTCGGCGCCGGCGCCCTGGCCGGGGCCATGGCCCTCACCTTCTTCTCACTGGCCATCATGTCCAAACTGCTCTCGGAGACGGTGGACTCGGCCGACCCCGGACCGCTCGAAGCCGCCAGGGCCACCGGGTCGCGCCACTTCCCCGCAGTGCGCGCCGCGGTCCTCCCACAGATCCTCCCCAACTACGTCGCCTACGGCCTGTACACGTTCGAGATCAACATCCGGGCCTCGGTCGTGCTCGGTATCGTCGGCGCCGGCGGCATCGGACAGACCCTCGAGGCGTCGCGCTCGTTCTTCCTGTTCGACCGGGTGCTGGCGGTGGTGATCGTCATCTTCGTGATCGTGTTCGTGATCGAGCAGGTCAGCATCGCCCTGCGGCGGCGGTTGGTATGACCGAGACCGAACTCCTCGCGCAGGCGATCCGCCCGCAGCGCCCGCTGGGGCCGCGCCTGTTCCGCTGGGCGATGATCGTGGCGGTGGTGATACCGGCCCTGTGGGGCGCGGCCGGACTCGGGTTGGATCTCGAGCGAGTGAAGTCCGCCCCGATCGACATCTGGCGGGTTCTGGCCCGTCTCGCCCAGCCCGATCTCAGTCCCGAAGCGGTTCAGCGGGCCCTCCCCAAGGTGATGGAGTCGTTCTTCATCGCGTGGATCGGAACGATGATCGGCGCGTTGCTCTCGTTTCCGCTGTCGTTTCTCGCCGCCAAGAACATCAGCCCGGGACTGCTCAACAACGTGGTGCGGCAGTTTCTCAACGCGGTACGCGCCGTCCCCGAGGTGCTGGTCGCAATGGTGTTGATCCCGGTGACCGGTCTCGGGGCATGGACCGGGACACTCGCCCTGGGCATCCACTCGATCGGCAACCTCGGCAAGCTGTCGTCGGAGGTGATCGAGGGGATCGACCAGGGTCCGGTCGACGCCGTGGCAGCCGTGGGTGGGGGGAAGATCGCCCGCATGCGGTTTGCCGTCGTACCGCAGGTGATGCCCAACATCCTGGCCTACTGGCTGTACCGGTTCGAGATCAACATCCGCGCCTCGGCCGTGCTCGGTGTCGTTGGCGCCGGCGGCATCGGCGCAGAACTCATCGCCCAGTTGCGCTTCCATGACTTTGCCCGGGCGGGCACGGTGTTGTTCCTCACCGTCTTCGCCGTGCTGGTGGTCGACATGATCTCGGCCCGGATACGGCGCCGCATCATCTCCGGCCACCGCGAGCCGGGCCCGATCGCCGCCTTCATCGCCGCCAAGCCCTTCATGAGGGTCCTCACCCTCGTGGGGGCCGCCATCGGGCTCGCCCTCGTCGTCTTCCTGGCGGTGCAACTGCAAGCCGATGTCTGACCGTCTCGTCCGCCGCACCCGCCAGGAAGCAGAACGCAGGGAACGGGATCTCCTGTCACCGGCGGCGACCCGCTCCACCGCGAGCCGGGGTCGCAACCTCCCCGAGGAACCCGACCCGTATCGCACCGCATTCGAACGGGACCGCGATCGCATCCTGCATTCCAAGGCGTTCCGTCGCCTCAAGCACAAGACCCAGGTGTTCATCAATCCCGACGGCGATCACTTCGTGACTCGCCTCACCCATACGCTCCAGGTCACCCAGATCGGCCGGTCCATCGCCGTCACCCTCGGCCTCAATGAATCGCTCACCGAGGCGATCTGTCTGGGTCACGACGCCGGCCACGCCCCCTTCGGCCACATCGGCGAGGACGCCCTCACCCCGTACGTGGCGGGCGAGTGGCACCACGCCGCCCAGAGCGTGAGGGTGTTCGAGGTGCTCGAACCCCTCAACCTCACCTGGGAGGTACGCGACGGCGTGCGAGCCCACTCATGGAAGATCGACCCGCCACCTGCCACCCCCGAAGGGACGGTGTGCCGATTCGCCGACCGGATCGCGTACCTGACTCACGACGTCGACGACGCCGTTCGGGCGGGCGTCATTCGATATGGGGATCTTCCTGCCGGGGCCATCGATGCCTTCGGCGATCCGGGGAGCGAGTGGATCGGCTCCATGATCGAGGCCGTTGCCACCGAGTCGGTGCGCACGGGCGAAGTGTCCATGGGTGCCCACCTCCTCGATGCGATGAACGTCTTGCGCGACTTCATGTTCGAGCGCGTGTACCTGCGCTCCGAGGTCGACGCTCAACGAGACGAGGCGATCACGGTGATTCGCGACCTGGTCGACCACTACGTATCGCACCCCGACGAGGTCCCCGACTCATACCGGCACCACGGCGCTGATGACGTCACGGCGGCGATCGACTACGTGTCGGGGATGACCGACCGGTTTGCCATCAGGGAGCACGACCGGCTGACGGGCTCCTGAGCGCCGAGGCCGCCTCAGCTCAGGCGACCTCTCGTTCGTGCTTGAACGGAAGCGCAGCGGCCGCGGCCCAGAGATCGGGCCCGGCCCCCGATCGCACCGGTTCCGGCACCGGTTGCTGCTTCCGCAGCCTGATGCCCGCCAGCGCGGCATGACCGGCTAGCGCCACCCCGGCGAACGCCATGATGATGCCGGCGACCTCGATGGATCGGGCGACCCCGGCGGTGCGGTCGAGCATGTCGAAGCCGTTCGGGCCCAAGATGTACGCCCAATCGTGCTCGCCGCCACCGATGAGCGGGAGAGCTTGGCGAACGGCGTCGCCGGCGTAGACCGCGACGTCGTGAGCCGAGGTACCCGCCCACGCGAGGCAGAACCCCCCCGCCGCGGCGTCGCGGCGCCGCACGCCGAAATAGAGGGCCATCGCCACTGGGAAGAGCACCTGTGCGGCGGATCCCGCCAGGAACATCACGAGACGCGGCATGAACGCGGCGACGAGGTGCCCGGTCTCGTGAACCGCAAGGTCGAACTGGTCGAGCCCCGGGACCTCACGGTGGGCGACGAAGGCGATCCACGAGATCGACGCTCCACCGACCACGGCCAGAAGTGGCCGTATCCACCGGATCCAGGAAGAAGTTGTCTGCGGCACTTCGTCCCATCGGCATCAGGTGCTGAATTCTTCAGTCCCGATTGGGCTCGGCCCCGGGGGTGGGCCAAGACCGGGTCCTTCGGCCGGGCCCACCCGTGCGGTTCCTACCGATAGAGCAACGAGAGCGCGTCGAGGACGGCAATGTCGGCGCCGGCCTCGTTCACCTCGGCCTGCCAAGCCGTCAGCCGATCCCGGGTCGGTGCCACGACTGCCATGAGCAGGATGGCCACCCCCGAGCCAAAGATCACGTAGGACCCGGCGCCGGCCATCCACGACAGCAGGAAGCCGACGGGCCCAACCGCAGCAGCGGCCAGCACTCGCCGCATCGTGACGGTGAACAACCAGTAGCCGAGATGTCCGCCGGTGCGGACATCGGGCGCCTCCCGGCCGGTCACGACAATCACCGAGGCGGCGGCGATGACCGCGGCGCCGAGCAGGAGTTGGGCCGTGACCCCGGTGATCCTCGGCTCCTCCGACCCGGCACCGAGAATCAAAGCGATGACGGCCGTACCTGCCGCCGCAACCGAAAGAAAGATGACCGCCGCCCTCAGCACGATGAGCAGCGAGCCCGACGGCCGACGAAGCCCGAGGATGCGCAGTGCGACCGGCAGTGCAGGCCGCCAACCGGGGTCGGTCGACTCGGTCATCCCGTCGGGACCAGCGACCGCAATTGCAGCGTCACCTGCTCGACGTAGTGGATGTCGCCGATCCTGCTGGCGTTGGCACTGGCGTCGTCCACCTGTTTGCGCACCACCAACGGTGTGCCCGGTAGCCGCCATACGTCGGTGATGGTGTTCCCCACGGTCGAGCCGGTGGTCGTGCCCACGATGCGGATGTGCAGCGTCGCGACCGACTCTCCTCCGACGTCGAGCGTCTCCATGCCGACCACCGTCGCCACATCCGTGGACGTGGAGCCGTTCGACGGGCAGACGCTCGTCCAGGTCGTCTGTCCGGCGGGCGGAAAGATCGCACCGCTACAGGTGGACGTGGCTCGGTCGGGGATGTGGAACCACTCGTGGTACCCGGTGAACGACGTCACCCCGAGGTCGGGACCGCAGTGCTCGGACTCGTCCCACCGCTCGGCGATCGCCTGCCAGCGCACCACCGGGCCGCAGGAACCCTCGGAGATCACCAGATAGGTGTCGGACGGGTAGTCGTGACGGGCTCCGCCCAGCGCGTCCACCTCCTCGAACCCTGTCGTCTCATAGACGTAGATGCCCGGCTCACCGGGGGCATCGCCCACGGTCCCGGTGAATCCCAGGTCGGCGGCGGTCACCGGTGTCGTCGTGTCACGAAGGAAGACCAGCCAGGCGATGGCGCCGGCGGCCACGACCACACCCAGCGAACCGAGGATCCACCAGCGCCTCATCGGCGGGAGTCTGCCAGGTCGGAAGGGCGTGGGCGTCCGGACGCGAGTCGCGGACCCGGTGGGGGGTCCGCGAACTCAGATCACGATCGGGGATCGATCAGGTCCAGCTGCTGCTGTTGGTGGACTGCACGCGGGTGTCGCCGCCAGCCGGGGTCGAGTGGGAGTCGGCCGTGATCATGCGGTGATGATCGGACGATGCCACCACCACGGAAGAGGGCCACTTG